>JAJYHY010000002.1 GCA_021784555.1 bacterium | reverse complement strand
TGGCGCCGGGGATGCCCGGGAAGGTGGCGTCGGGGTAGCCGTTGGCGGTGGTGAAGTTGCCGATGTCGTTGGTGCCCTGGGTGCCGGCCGTGGCGGCAATGTTATAGTTGATGGGGGTGGTGACATCAAAATAGCCATTGTCGGTCGCGCCGGAAGTGTTGGCGTTGTTGGCGCCATGCAATCCGGCAAGCTGCTCATTGGCCCACCAGATATGGTTTGGCTCGCCGTGGCCGCTCAGGCCGTAATCGGCGGACTGCCAAGGCCGATACTGGAAACCGACTTTGCTGGCGTCCACGCCGGTGACAGCATCGCTGCCGGGGATTGTCTCGTAGCTCGGGATAACGAAGGGGCGCGCTCCGCTATCGATGGCATTGCCGTTGGTGTCATGCACGACCACATCGACGGTGTTGGTCGAGCCCGGAGGCATGAGAGCCGGGATGCCGCCATGATAGGTGATGGTCGTTATCGCCTGGTTCTTGGTCAGCGTCGGAGTGTCGGTCGCGGTCACGCCGTTGATCTTAATCGTGACCGGCTTGGTGGTATCAACGATGGTACTGCCCGAATCCTCCGCCTCGATAGAGAACCCGTCAGGGAAGCCCACCAACTGGCCGAAGAGGACGGTAGCGGAGGGGATGGTGGTGAGCTGGATGTTGTCGATCTCAATGTTAGCGGTATTGCCGCCGACGCGGGAGGCAAAGAGGAGCCGGCCCGGCGAGGGGAAGTAGGTGGTCTGGAGGTCCTTGACGATCTGCGTGCCCTTCCAGAAGACGTTCAGGACGCCGTTGGTGTCCATCACCACTTTCAAATGCACCCACTTCAGGTGTGAATCGCAGCCGGTACCATCATGCGGCCCGGTTTCAAGCGACGTTGGATCGGTGGCGGCGTTCGCCCCGGTGGTGTCGGTGGCATACAAGGGGTTGCCGTGCTCATCGAAAGTGGTGGCGGTGATGCCGTTGATGGTCCGCGTCTGCGTCGTGCCATTGGGCATGGGCACCGTTTCTTGCAGGACGTTGTCGATGCGGACGTCCAGCCCGATGCCATCGTGCGTGATGCCGGGCAACTCCGTGCCGATGGCGGGCGCGGCGGGTGGAATGGTGTAATCCCCGCTGTCCCACATGTCGAATCCGAGGCTGAGGCCGGTTTTGGTGCCTTCCTCCATGAGGCTGATGTCGCCCGAGCTGCCGTTGTCGGAGAACTGGCCGCCATTGGGCGAGGGCCCGGTGTTGTTCATTTGCGGGAAGGTGTCGCCGGCTTCCAGAGCCAGGAGAACCGGATCGTTTGCGCGCACATAATTGAGGCTGAAACCGTCGGCCGGGTTGGGGTTGCCGTTGCCGACGCGCATGTCGCATTCGAAGGTAAAACCGGCCACAACCTGTCCGTGGTCAAAGTCCGGAAAGAGCACGCACCCGCTTAGGTAGCTGGAAAGGGTGGCACTCGCCCCGCACTGGGTGCTGGCGAAAGTCAGTTGGAGAAAGCCGTCGCCGTTGACCCCGCTGACGGGGCCGTTGGCGGTGTTGCCGAAGGGACCGGCGCCGCCGTTCGTCTGCCAGTTGGCGCTGCCGGTGTGGGAGGCCGTAAAGCCATCCCAAAGTGTCCCGCCAAAGTCCACGTTGGTGGGGTTGGTGTTGAAGTCATCGGTGAAGCTGCCCGCCAGGGCGGCGGCGCAACTCAAACCGAGTGCCCCCATAAGGGCAATTGGGATTCTCGTTTTTCCTTTGATTAGGTTGCGTTTGTTCATAAGGATAGTTCTTTTGTTCGTCTCTCTTTCGGCCGCTAGGGGAGGTTGCCTTCGGCGCCGGATGAGGGAACTTGGCCGACTATTATCACGTGGCCGGGATTGGATCAAGCAAAAAAATGAAAAAATATAAGTGGCGTGCGCACCTCAGCGAAGACAGTCCCCTACGGTGACAGAAGAAGGAAGTGACTGGAAGGAGCGGAGGGATCTATACTCGCTTGCGCAAGCAGGCTCATTCCTCGCCTTGGCATCGGACCGGCGCGCCTTGGCAATCGCCCTGGCCGGGGCTGCACCCGCCACTGGGCGCGACAATAAATTACGCGGCCGCGTCGTTAAATCGCAGATCCTCCGGCTTGCAGGCTCTCGCACGGCGGGTAATCTACCAGGATATGAAATCGCTCCTGTTTTCCTTCTTGCTCGCGGCCACGTTGCCGGGCGCGGTATGCGCCGAGGATTTTCAGCCCCGGACACTCCCATTGGGTTCGCCTGCGCCCGACTTCAACCTGCCGGGTGTGGATGGGCGCCAATATTCGTTGAAATCCTTTGCCGGGGCCAAGGCCCTGGTCATCATATTCACTTGCGACCATTGCCCGACGGCGCAGTACTATGAGCCACGCATCAAGCAATTGGTTGCCGACTACAAGGACAAAGGCGTGGCGGTAGTGGCCATCATGCCCAATGACCCAAAGGCCATTCGGCTCGATGAACTGGGCTGGACCGACCTGAGCGATTCTTTCGCGGAAATGAAGCTCCGCGCCCGCGCCCGGCACTTCAACTATCCCTATCTCTATGACGGCGACACCGAGGCAACCGCGCGCGCTTACGGGCCCGTGGCCACGCCGCACGCATTCGTCTTCGATTCGGCGCGCAAACTCCGTTACGTCGGCGCCATTGACGACTCGGAGCGAGTTCAATACGTGAAACGCCATTATGTCCGCGACGCCATTGACGCGCTGCTGGCTGGCCGCCAGCCGCAGGTCACCCATACCCGAGTGATCGGGTGCTCCACCAAATGGGCCGGCAAGGAGGCCTCGGTCAGGGCCTACATGGCGCAATTGGCGGCCGAGCCGGTGTCCCTCGCCCCCGCGGATGCCCAGGCCCTCCGGGCGCTGCGCAAGAACGCTTCCGGCAAGTTCCGCCTGGTCAACTTCTGGGCGACGTGGTGCCCCTCATGCATGGCCGAGTTCCATGAGTTCGTGACCATGAACCGCATGTACCGGCATCGCGAGTTCGAGCTGGTGACCGTTTCGATGAACCGTCCAGAGGAGCGGCAGAGCGTGCTCGGCTTTCTGAAGAAGGAACAGGCCTCGTGCCGGAACCTCATCTTCGCCAGTGCCGACCGGGACAAACTCATCGACGCCTTCAACCCGGACTGGCAGGGCGCCGTCCCCTACACGGTCCTGATGTCGCCCGAAGGCAAGATCCTTTACAGCGAGACCGGCAGCATCGACGCCCTGGCCCTGCGCCGGACCATCGTTACCGAGATGAACAAGCGGAAACCGTGGTGAGGATTTTAGATTTTTGATTTGCGATTTGCGATTTAGGGCAATTTGCGATTTTAGATTTGCGATTTGCGATTTAAGGACGCCGTGAGGACGAGATGCGGGACGCAACCATGATAGCTGTGAGTTCGGTTGCCTCATCGAGCAGTGCTCTCACGCGCTGTGCCTTCAACAGGCCTGCTTCAACGATCAGCTCCATCCAGTATGCGGACTCGTCGGCTTCTTCCTCTACGGTCCCCAGCTTGGAGATAAACTCGGCCTTCGAACGTCCACGGCAGGCAGCGCGATAGTTGGCGCCCACGGAAGTGCCGCTGCGGACCAACTGGCCTCCGATGGCGCGGCCCTCCGTCGTTCGCGGCAACGCCGCCACGAGCCTCAAGACGCGCAAGGCAAACTTCTTTGTTCTCTGCTTCAACTCAGCTTCGTTCATGGCCCCAGGCTCTCAAACGCGCCGCCAAACCGCAAATCGCAAATCGCAAATCTAAAATCGCAAATCTAAAATCGCAAATTCCCCTAAATCGCAAATCGCAAATCCACAGCGGGCTCCGGCTCGTAGTCCAGACATGGCCCCAGCCAGCGTTCCAGCGCGCGGAGGTCCATTTGCTTGCGGCCTTGATAATCGAGGACCTGAGCGCGGTCGATCTTGCCCACGCCAAAATATTTTGACCGCTCATGCGCGAAGTAGAGGCCGCTGACGCTGGCGCCCGGCCACATCGCGCAGCTTTCCGTGAGCCGGATGCCGGTGTTCTTTTCTACGTCGAGCAGCTTCCAGAGCGTCCATTTCTCGGTATGGTCGGGGCAGGCGGGATAGCCGGCGGCGGGCCGGATGCCGCGGTAGCGCTCGCGGAGGAGGTCCTCTTTGGCCAGGTTTTCATCTTTGCCGTAGCCCCACTGGCGCCGCACCCGTTCGTGGAGGAATTCGGCGAAGGCCTCGGCCAGGCGGTCGGCCAGGGCCTTGGTCATGATGGAATTGTAGTCGTCGTGGTCGCGCTCGAATTGCCGGCACAGTTCCTCCGCGCCAAAGCCGGCGCTGACCGCGAACGCCCCGATATAATCCGGGAGCGGCGCGAGCGCGGACGTTTTGAGGGTCTTGGGCGCGACGAAATCGGCCAGGCAGAGGTTGAATTGGTCCTGGGGCTTGTCCATCTGCTGTCGCAGGAAATGGAAGGTGGCCAGCGGATGGGCGCGGGAACCGTTGGAGTAAAGCTCCACGTCGTCGCCGACCGAATTAGCCGGGAAAAACCCATAGACCCCGCGAGCGACGAGGAGGTTTTTCGCGACGATCTGGTCCAGGAGCGCCTGCGCGTCTTCGAAGAGCTTTTCGGCCTCCGGGTTCTCCAGAATCGCCGGATAGCGCCCGCGCATCTCCCAGGTGTGGAAGAACGGCGACCAGTCAATATAGGGGACCAGGTCTTCCAATCGAATAACGCTCGGCGCCGGCCTCTCGCCGTTCCGCCCGCCCGCCCCGTTCAAAGCCTCTTGCTCCTGCTCTTGCTCTTTCCCTTTCCCCTGCTCTTGCTTTGGCCCTTCGCCGTTGCGCCCCGCAACCCCGTCCGAGGCCGCCGCCGCGCGGGCATCCGATGCCAGCACTCGTACCCCCGTGAATTCCGGCCTGGGAAGCTGCTCCGGCCGCCACTCAATGGAGAGGCGCCGCGCTCGCGCCTCAGCCAGCGAAAGGAGCGGTTTGGCGCGGGGTTCGCCATGCTGTTTGCGGAGCTGCTCGTAGCCGCCGCGGAGCTCTTCGAGGAAGGCCGGCTTGAGTTCGGGATTCATCAGCTTTGCCACTATCCCGACCGCCCGTGAGGCGTCCAGGACGTGAACCACCGGATGGGAATAGCCGGGAGCGATCTTCACCGCCGTATGCGCCTTGCTGGTCGTGGCGCCTCCGATAAGCAGCGGAAGGGAGAATCCCTGGCGCTGCATCTCCTTGGCCACGTGAACCATTTCATCGAGCGAAGGCGTGATCAGGCCGCTCAGGCCCACCAGGTCCACGTCCTTCTCGCGCGCGACTTGCAGGATTTTTTCCGAAGGCACCATGACCCCCAGGTCGATAATCTCGTAATTGTTGCAGCCGAGCACCACGCCCACGATGTTCTTGCCAATGTCGTGAACGTCGCCTTTGACCGTCGCCATCAGGATGCGGCCCTGGGCGCGATGATTGCCGGAGGCCAGCTTTTCGGCCTCCATGAACGGCAGCAGATAGGCCACCGCCTTTTTCATCACCCGCGCGCTCTTGACCACCTGCGGCAGAAACATCCGGCCCGAGCCAAACAACTCTCCCACGATGTTCATCCCCGCCATCAGCGGGCCTTCTATCACCGCCAGCGGACGGCCATACTTCCGCCGCGCCTCCTCGGTGTCCTGGTCGATGTAATCGACGATGCCCTTGACCAGGGCGTGGCTCAGCCGCTCATCGACCGTCCCGCTCCGCCATTCGTCCTGCTGGACTTCGGCCTTGCCTTGGCTCTTGACAGAATCGGCGAACTTGACCAGACGTTCGGTAGCGTCGGGGCGCCGGTTAAGCAGCACGTCCTCCACCAGCTCCAGCAGGTCTTTTGGTATCTCTTCATAGACCCCGAGCATGCCCGCGTTGACAATCCCCATGTCCAGGCCGGCCCTGATGGCATGGTAGAGGAAGGCCGAGTGCATCGCCTCGCGCACCGGGTTGTTGCCGCGGAAGGAAAAGGAAATGTTGCTAATCCCGCCGCTGACCCGGGCCAATGGCAGGTTCTGCTTGATCCAGCGCGTGGCGCGAATGAAATCGACGGCGTAATTGTTGTGCTCCTCCATGCCAGTGGCAACCGTCAAGACGTTCGGATCGAAAATGATGTCCTGGGGCGGGAGACCGATTTCCTGTGTCAGAATTCGATAGGACCGCTCGCAGACTTCGATTCGGCGCTCGAAGGAATCGGCCTGGCCCCGTTCGTCAAAGGCCATGACCACCACCGCGGCGCCGTAACCCCGAATCAGCCGCGCCTGGCTTTTGAACTTCTCCTCACCCTCCTTCAGGCTGATAGAATTGACCACCCCTTTGCCCTGGAGACATTTAAGTCCCGCCTCAATGACCGTCCATTTCGAGCTGTCGATCATCACCGGCACGCGCGCTATGTCCGGCTCCGCCGCTACCAGGTTCAGGAACGTGGTCATCGCCTTCTGCGAGTCGAGCATCGCCTCGTCCAGGTTCACATCGATGATCTGCGCGCCGTTCTCGACCTGCTGCTTGGCGACGGCCAGCCCCGCCTCGTAATCGCCAGCCAGGACCAACTTCGCGAACTTGGGCGACCCGGTCACGTTGGTCCGCTCGCCGATATTGACGAAATTGGTATCAGGCCGAAGGGTCAGCGCCTCCAGGCCGCTCAGCCGGGTATAGGGCGCGACCTTCGCCGGAACCCGCGGGGGCAATCCCCGCACCATCTCCGCCAGCACCCGGATATGCTCCGGCGTCGTGCCGCAACAGCCCCCAACCAGGTTGAGCCACCCGGCCTGGGCCCAGTCCCGGAGCTGTGGGGCGAAGGTCTCCGGCGTCTCTGGAAAGCCGGTCGGCAACATCGGGTTCGGCAGACCGGCGTTCGGATGCGCGCTCACAAAAATGTCCGCCACCCCTGCCAATTCCTCAACAAACGGACGCATCTCCTTGGGCCCAAGCGCGCAATTGATGCCCACGCTCAAGAGCCGATGATTTGAAACCGAGTTCCAGAACGCCTCCACCGTCTGGCCTGAGAGCGTGCGCCCGCTCAGGTCCGTGATGGTAAAGGACACCATGACTGGCAGGCGCCGGCCCGTTCCCTCGAAATACGCGTCGATGGCGAACAGGGCGGCCTTCGCGTTCAGTGAATCAAACACCGTCTCCACCAGCAAGATGTCCACGCCTCCGTCCACCAGCCCCCGGATTTGTTCGGAATAAGCCGCCACCAATCGGTCGAAGGTGATGGCCCGAAAGGCGGCATTCTGCACGTCCGGTGAAATGGAGGCGGTCTTGCTCGTTGGGCCGAGGGTGCCGGCCACGAAACAGGCCCGCTCCGGGTGGAGGGCAAGGAATGATGCTGAGGCGGCCCTGGCAATCTTTGCGCCAGCGAGATTCAGCTCGTAGGCCAGCCCCTCCAGGCCATAATCGGCCATCGAAATCGAATTGGAATTGAACGTGTTCGTCTCGATGATATCCGCTCCGGCTTCGAGATACTGCCGGTGAACGGACTGGATAACGCCGGGTCGCGTCAGGCTCAGAAGGTCGTTGTTGCCCTTGAGGTCGCGCGGCCAATCCTTGAACCTTTCGCCACGAAACGCCGCCTCCTCCAGCCCGCAACGCTGAATCATGGTGCCCATCGCGCCGTCGAGAATCAGGATGCGTTCCCGGAGCAACCGTTCCAGTTCGGATGTTTTGTTTAGTTCGGTTTTCACAACTCAGCCAAATCAATTCCCAGCAATTCTTATGTTGTTGGCCGAAAGCCAAAGCGGCGGTCCGCGCCGCACTCCAAAGGCTCCGCCAGCTCCCACGCCGCCCGTCCATCCAGCGCCATCGGTCCCTCGCGCAGCGTTTGGAGTGCGACGCCAACCGTCGCTTTCCAAAAGAGAGTACGCGGAAGGAGGGGGAGATTCAACCGAAAAATCAACGTATCCTGATACGTAGATATGTTATCTCGCGCTATACATCCCCTCCTGCCTCTGCTAATGCTCTTATTTTTATGGCAATAGACGACTTTTTACTCGAGGCGGAAGATAAGATGAGCAAGACCGAGCAGGTGGTCATTAATGAGTTTGCCGGGGTGCGCACCGGCAAGGCCTCCCCGGCCCTGGTCGAGAATATTCTGGTGGAGGTCTATGGCTCGCAAATGCGGATTCGAGAGTTGGCGGGCATCACCACGCCCGAACCGCGGACTCTGACCATCCAGCCGTGGGATGCGAACTCGTTGCACCCGATTGAAAAGGCAATCCAGAAGAGCAACCTGGGCCTCAATCCGGCTATTCACGGCAAGGCCATCCGGCTGTTTTTCCCCGAACTGAGCGAGGAACGGCGCCAGGAATTCGTCAAGATTGTCAGAAAAATGGCCGAAGACGCGCGGGTAGCCATCCGCCACGTCAGGCGCGACGCGATGGACCAACTCAAGAAACACGCTCACGACAGCGGGATTACCGAGGATGAAGTCGATCAGGCCGAGAAGGAACTTCAGAAACTGACCGATGAATACACGGCCAAAGTCGATGGCCATCTGGAACGGAAAGAGAAGGAGATTATGACCGTGTGATTTTTGATTTTAGATTTGCGATTTGCGATTTTTGTCAGGGTCAGTCGAGGTTCAGCCGTCGAATGGCTCGTTTCTTTATCCCAAAAGGGATGCCAGAACGTCCGGCCCGTTCCGTGACCCCCGGGGTCAGCACGGATTTGTTGCGGGGGCGCTCCGGAGTTGTGGCTCGCGTTGAATGCCCGGCCTCTCTCTGACACCTCTTCAGGCTCCGGGCGAGCCCCCGCAGGTGATAATGAGGAGGCGCGCCAGGCCGGCGCACAAATCGCAAATCGCAAATCTAAAATCGCAAATCACTCAGGGTGGGTTTCGGACAAACACACGCACTGCGGAGATTCCCAACTGGTATTTGCGATGGTGCTCGCGGATCAGGAAGGGGAGGTCGCGGGTGCGTGCCAAGGTGAAGTGTGGACGCAGCAGGCGCTGGATGTCCTGCGCGGAGAGCCATTTGCGGCGCGGCGTATATTCCTCCTGCCAGCTAAGGGGCGTGCCCAGGACAAGCTGGCCTCCCGGCGCGACAATGCGGTGAAGCTGTTCGAGGAAACGGCGGGGCTCCGGAAGGCGGCAGAGCAGGTTAATGGCGGCGACAACCTGGAAGGTATCCGGGGCAAAGCGACTCAAATCTGCGGCGTCTGCTTGCTGAAACTCCACTCTGCCGTGCTCCAGCGCCTTGGGGAGTTTCAATGGCCGGCGGACGAACTCCGCGCCGGACACTTTGAGGCGGGCCGTCACGGTGTGTTGGCGGGCCATCCGTCGCGCCGTCTGGATAAAGACTCGCGAGTTGTCGATGCCAAGGACCCGGTCCAGGACACGCGCCAGTTCGAAGGTGAAGCGCCCGACGGCGCAACCCAGGTCCAGCCCCGTTTTCAGCCCGGTCCTGGGGACGGGCAGGAGGCACTCGCGCCGGATGCGTTCGTGAAAATGCAAGAAGGCGCGCGGCACGAAGTCATGGGGGCAAAGGTCTTCCGGCCCGCCGAAATGCAAGAGGAGGTATTCCTGCCGGTAACGGTCGGTTTCGTACGGATTGGCGGTCACAAGGCACGGTTAAAGGCGTCGGGGTCAGTCCTCACTTTTTCCGCGGGGATGGAGATTGGAAGAGACGGAAAAAGTGCCGGACTGACCCCGATGTGGATTGGCGGTCACAAGGCGACCTGCTTTACGAAATCGGTTGGCTGGTAGTCCTTGATGAGCAAAACGGTCTGGCTGTCCTTCTTCATCCAGACGCCATTGAGGTTGATTTCCGGGGTCTTGTGCGGGGCGAAGAGAATGTCCTCGTGAGTGGCGTGGCGTTTATCCTTGAACTTGCCGGGGCCGAGATCGCCTCCCAGATGGTCGTCGCGGCCGGTGGCGACGTGCATGGTGCCCAGGATTTTTTCATCCTGGATGTCGGCGCCCGCGGCCGGCAACACCTGTGTGCCCAGTCCCAGCTCGCCCAATTGGCCGGTGGCCGGGTCGGTGCGATACAAGGCCAGGGCCTGCTCCATGGTTCGAGGATTGCCGCGGAGCAGGATGGCGTCTTGAATTCTGCCGGCGGCGACGGTCATCAAGGCGAGGGTGCCGTCTTCCTTGAATCTCATCGGGAATCGGCCATAAGCACCGGTGGGCACCCAATAGATTTCTCCGGCGGGCAGGTTGGCTATCTCGCCGGGGGAACGGCAAAGGCCATGGCTCTTTTGCGCCTCCTGACGCCCGAGTTCCAGGGTGAGCCGGTATTGGGCGCCGAGGGTCTGGAACTCGACGCTGACCTCGTCACAGCGGGTTAGGGCCTGACGGAACCGCTCCGCCTTTGCGGATACCTCCGCGTAGTCCCTGGCCAAACCGGTGCCCAGGATGGTCTCGTTGCAGCCGTGCATGGTGGCGCCCCGGAATCCCATCCGCTTGGCCATGGCGGTCAGGGGAGCGGTTGCCGAGTAGGTCGAGAGATAGAGGACAATATCGAGATGGGCAAGGACATCCTGTTCCAGACGCAAGGTTTTTCCCTCCAGGTTAACCACGGTTTCCGGCAGGTCCAGGTTGCTGCCGCCAGTCGGCGCGTAGGCATAGAATTCGATCGCGCCCAAGGGCAGCTCGTTCTTGCGGTCGAGCAGTCCACGGTAAAAGACCTCGTGCGCGATTCGTTGCGTGGACAAGTCCGTCCGCTCCAGGAACCTGGCCCTGGCGACGTGTTGAGGTGGTTCAAGGTCGATGAAAACGCCGACGCGCTCGCCCGGTTTAGGGTCGAAGACCGTCTTCATTAACCTGGTAAGATCAAAATCACGGATTTCCATTTTCGTATCATAGCGCGGATTGTGGCTATTTGCGATTTTAGATTTGCGGTTCCTGTGAATTTGCGAGTTTAGGTTTGCGATTCATAACTGCTCAGGCCGGGACCTTGCGTCGGGGCATCCGGCGCCGCGACGTGCGCGCCAACGCCAAGCGACGCACGTGGTAGCGTCGTGGCGCGGCACCCCCCGCAGTTTGGACATTTCCAGAGGAAGCGAGCGGCTGCCGTTTCTCGGCGAAGTCGACACCACCGGGAACACCGCCACGGCCAGTGACAAAGTCCGCACCGCGTAGCGCAGACTTCCAAGTCTGCTGTGTCGCGGGCTTCCCAGCCCGCCGACCGCGACCATTTCAGCGGCCTGCCGGCTGGGAAGCCGGCGATAGTGCGCTTGGGAAGCGGGCGCGCACCGGAGGGTGAAAGTCCCTCCCTGGCGGAGCTTTCCGCCAGACAACTGAAAGAAACCGCGTCCCGGCAACGCGACGTGGAGAGCAACTGGAAGTGAACAGATAGTCCGTAGAACACCGGGCGAAGCAACGCCTGCGACACGAACTCGATACGGTCTTATGCGACTCGGCGAAGTTGACACCACCGGGAACACCGCAGCCTCGGCTCGAGAGGGGCTTGACTTGTATGAGCACACCTTGCAAGGTGTGCTCATATAACCTGCCCCGCCCCTTCAGCCTACTCTCTGGCGCACCCGCCGCGCCCTCGCTAACCGCACCCCTGCGGGTGGCGGTGTGGCAGCCCGGAGGGCGAGCACACCTTGCAAGGTGTGCTCAAACCCACTTTGGCTCCGGACGCCTCATTTCCGATTTGTATCGAACTCGGCCAAGGTTCGTCCTGGAGGAGCGCCTCAAGGCCCGGTTCCTCCCTGGCATCTCTCCGCGAAGCGGGCAATCGCAAATCGCAAATCTAAAATCGCAAATCATTACGAACCGCCATAAGATGGTGGCATGAGCAGACTATTGCTGGTCGATGACGAAGAAGATGTCAGATACTCGTTTCAGCGGATCTTTGATTTGCCGGAAATCGAGTTGGAGACCGCCTCGAGCGGCGAGGAGGCCTTGAGACTCATCCCCAAGTTCAAACCCGACCTGGTGATGATGGACATCCGCATGGGAGGCATCACGGGCCTGGACACCTTGCGCCGGCTCCGGCAACTGGATTCCAAACTCCTGGTGATCCTCATGACCGCGTACGGCACGACGCAGGCCGCCATTGAGGCCCTCAAACTCGGCGCTTACGATTACCTGCTCAAGCCGTTTGACGTGCCCAAGCTCAAAGACCTTGTCGCCCACGCCCTTAAGGCGGCCCGCGACATGAAGCACGTCGTTTCCTACCAACCGCTGCTTGAACAGGAGGATTATGAACAGGGCATTATTGGCCGCAGCGAGCCGATGCAGCAGGTCTTCAAGCTCATTGGCCAACTCGCCGCCTCCGACGCCACGGCCCTCATCACTGGCGAAAGCGGCACCGGCAAGGAATTGGTCGCCAGGGCCATCTACCACCACAGCCGCCGCGTCTCGCAGCCGTTCCTGGCGGTCAACTGCGCGGCGATTCCGGAGCAGTTGCTGGAGAGCGAATTGTTCGGGCATGAGCGGGGCGCGTTTACGGGCGCCACACTCCAGCGGATCGGCAAGTTCGAGCAGTGCAACCGGGGAACGCTTTTCCTGGACGAAATTGGCGACATGACTCCCGCCACCCAGACCAAGATTCTGCGCGTGCTCCAGTCGGGAACCTTCGAGCGGGTAGGCGGCAACCAGCCCATCAAGGTCGATGTCCGCATAATCGCGGCGACCAACAAACCGTTGGAGCAGGCGGTCGCCACGCGCCAATTCCGCGAGGACCTCTTCTACCGGCTCAACGTGGTGCGCTTGCACATCCCGCCTCTGCGCGAGCGCCCGGGGGACATTCGACTCCTTGTAAACTATTTCCTCAAGACCTTCGCCCGCGAGCAGCAGTCAGGCCCCAAGTCGATCACCACCGCGGCAATTAAGGCACTGGAACATTACCACTGGCCCGGAAACGTACGGGAACTGGAGAACGCCATCCGCCGCGCACTGGTAATAGCGAAGTGGGATGCCATCTTGCCAGGCGATCTTCCCGCTGAGATTGCCGGACGGGAGGCCGCTCCGGGCGCAAGCGCGCCACCGCCGCCGGTCACGTCGATTCAGGGAGATTCGGATGTGGCGGTCCTGGGCCAGCAATTGTTTCATTGGGCCAAGAAGGACCCGAAGTTCAAGATAATTCCGGCCATTGAGCGCGAACTGGTTATCCAAGCCCTGAAAGAAACGGACGGCAACCAGGTCCGGGCCGCAAAGCTGCTGGGCATTACCCGCGCCACACTGCGCAAACGCATCGAGAAATTCGGGATTCAGCGCGAATTGAGCGTGACCTGAGTGAATGCGCCAGACGCTGCTATTGCCGGACCCTCGTCCCCTGGTTGAGAGATTGGGGGTGGAGTTTTTCCGGAGCGCGCCGCAGGGTCCGGGCGTCTATCTCATGCGGGACGGCGCCGGGGTGGTGCTGTATGTTGGCAAAGCGAAGAACCTGCGCCGGCGGCTGGGCGCCTATCGCGTTGCCAACCCGGAGCGGCTGCCGCGCCGTCATTTGAGACTGGTGCGGGCCGTCGAGCGAATTGACCTCGAAGAGTGGCCTGATGAAGCCTCCGCCCTGACCAGGGAATCAGAACTGCTGCGCCGCCTGCGCCCGCGCTTCAATCGGGCCGGGACATGGCCCGGACCGCAGCGATTTTTTGGCTGGCGGCTGACTGGGCGGGGGCTGGAATTAGCCATTCTGAGCGAAGAAGACCCCGCGTGGCAAAACCACGGACCATTTGGGTCTGGGGTGTTTTCGTTGCGGGCGGCCCTGGTGCGGTTGCTATGGCGGGCCGTTCACCCGGACCGCTCGTTGGTCCAAATGCCCGAAGGCTGGTTCAAAGGCCGGCACGGCGAGGTTGTCACCATCGGGTCCGAGGAAGTCGGCGAGAGGCT
The DNA here is from genome assembly GCA_021784555.1 of bacterium. Lineage (GTDB taxonomy): Bacteria > Verrucomicrobiota > Verrucomicrobiia > Limisphaerales > UBA8199 > JAJYHY01. The sequence continues at coordinate 67,870 of JAJYHY010000002.1, read as the reverse complement.
CTTGGTGGAATCCGCCTGGCGCCTGGAGCGCCTCTTTGCCGAACATCCGCAGGAATTCAGGCAATGGGTGCTCGAGCGCACCGCCTCGCAAACTCACCCCTTCGAACTGGCGGTGCGCGAGGCGGACCTACTGGCCGTAACCCGTTGCGGAGCCATGAAGGCCCGGCAGATCAACCGCTGACTCGCTCGCTCCAGCGCCGGATGAATGGATTGATGGATTATTGGATTGAAGGATTGGTGGGCTGGGGGACCGGTTGGGTGCATGTGGGCCTTTGGATGCTGGAGGTCTTGAACCCATCATCCATCACCCCCCATCCCTCATCCCTATCCGCTTCCCCCCCAGCACTCCCTCACTCCAGCGCCCCGCGTTGCCAGCCTGTACGATAGGGCCGGCGGATGAACTGGTTCAACTCTTCATAATTGGTGACGCGTGCGTTGGGGCCGTCCCAGACCAGTGTCTTGCCCGCTCCGGCATATTGGGTCAGGTTGCCAGTAAGGATGAGCTCGGTCAGCCGGGCGCCGTACTCGAAGCTGGCGGCGGTCTGCTTCTTGCCTTGGCGGCAGGCATCGAGGAAATTGTCCATGATATTCTCCGGCCTCGGCAGCAGCCTGGGGATTTTCCGAGTGATCTCCTCCGTGGTATCGAATGGGACCAGGTGCGGATGGCTGCCATAGGTGTCCGTGGAGAGGATTCCCTTGGTGCCGACGTAGAGCGTGCCGTTGGAGTCGAAGACCTCCTCGGGATACTTCTTCTGGAGCTCCTCCAGCAGGGGCGGGACATTGCGCGCGCCGCCTTTGACCAGGTCATACGTGCCAACCGCCTTGCCATTGACACCCGGCTTCATGCCGTCATACCAATAGACTTTGACTTCGGGCATTTCACCGCGCGCGGGGAAATCCCACCGAATGCGCGTGCCGATCGGGTAGCGTTCGTCGGTGCCGCCGTTGATTTCCTCCGCCTCGAAGCTGTTGGGATAGCCAAGGTTCAGCGCCCAATAGACGCCATCCATGATGTGACAGCCCATGTTGCCGATGGAGCCATTGCCGAAATCGTACCAGCCGTGCCACTCGTGCGGGTGAAGATCGGTGTGAAACTCGCGATAAGGGGCGGGCCCAATCCAATTATCCCAGTGCATCCCTTTGGGAACGGGAATGGGGGCCGGGCGCGGCCCGGTGCCGCCGTTGGCGCGGTCGCTCCAACTGTGGGTTTCAGTGATGTGCCCCACCAGTCCCGACCAGACGAACTCGCAAAGCCGGCGGTAGCCGTCCATGCAATGGCCCTGGTTGCCCATCTGGGTTGGCGCCTTGGATCGGGCGGCCATTGCCCGCAGCGTGCGCGCCTCGTGGATGTCATGGCAGAGCGGCTTTTCGCAATAGACGCCCTTGTTCAGCTCCATGGCGATGAGCGAGGGCAGCGCATGGTGATGGTTGGGAGTGGCAACGAATATGGCGTCGATTTCGTTGCCGATTTTGTCGAACATCACCCGGTAATCGTTGTAGGTCTTGAGGTCGGCGCAGTTGACCCCCTGCCGCTCCATCCAGCGTTTGGAAGCGGCGATGCGCCGCTCATCCGCATCCACGATTCCCACGACGTGGTCCTTGCTCTGGGTCACCAGCCAGCGCAGGTGGGCGCTCAGTCCGCGCCCGCCGCAACCGACTTGAACCACCTTGATGCGGTCGCCGGGGCTGGCGGCCACCAGGTTCGGCGCCGGGATGATTCGTGTCGCGGAAACCGCGGCGGAGGCAAGGAGTGTTCGTTGGAGGAAGGAACGACGAGTGAGCAATGAAGATTTCATGCGTCAATTATGCTGTGTTTCAGATGAGTTGTGTAACAGACTAACCCGAACCTTATACCGTCGGCGTAAACAGGGCAACAACAAGTCGATGCCGCGTCAACTGTCCAGCCGTCCATACTTCCGGATCTCCGGCCAGATCAGCGCGACCGCCGCCACCACCAGAATTGTCCCGATGCCCCCGGAGACCACCGAAAAGACCGGGCCAAGCAGGTAGGCGACAAAAGCCGATTCGAACCCGCCCATTTCATTGGAGGTGCCAATGAAAAGGGCATTGACGGCCGAGACGCGGCCCCGTTTCTCGTCCGGGGTAAGGAGCTGAACGAGGGTGTGCCGCACCACGACGCTTATGTTGTCCATGACACCGCAGAGCAGGAGCATCAAAAAGGAGAGCCAAAACCATCGGGAGACCCCAAAGCCAATCGTGGCAACCCCAAAGCCGGTGACCGCCAGCAACATCGTCCGCCCCGCCTTCTGGAGCGGACGCCGGTGGGCCAGGAACAGGGCGCAGACCAGCGAGCCGGCGGGGAGCGCGGCAGAGAGGAATCCGTAGCCGACCGGCCCGACCAGCAGAATGTCCTTGGCGTACGCGGGCAGGATGGAGGTGGCGCCCCCAAACAGAACGGCGAACAAGTCCAGGGTGATGACGCCGAGAATAACACGGTTGGCAACGACGAATCTCACCCCGACCAGCAGCCGGTGCCTGCTCATCCGCTCTTTAACCGCAACGACGTGCCGCCGCCGCACCGCGGCCATCAGGGTCAGGCAGGTCAAGGCCGCCACGGCGTTCAGGGCATAAACCGGCGCGGCATGATGCATCAAGGCAATCAAGCCTCCTGCCGCCGCCGGACCCGCAACCGAGGACAACTGAAAGCTGCCGCTGCTCCAGGCGATGGCGCGGGAGAACTCCTCGCGCTCGACGAGGTTGGGCAGGAAAGCGGAACTGGCCGGCCACTGGAACGTGCGGGCGCTGGCGGCCAGAAACAGGCAGCCATAAATCCACGCAACCGGGGCGTTGTAGGCGGAGATAAGCGTGAGACCGATGCTGGTGCAAACAGTGACAAAGGTCATCCAAATGATGACCCGCTTCCGCTCGTAATTATCGGCGACGTGCCCCGCCGGGAGGGTGAACAGGACTATCGGAAGGGTCTGAACCAGCCCCACCAGGCACAGGGCAATATAGGAATGGGTTCGTTGGTAAAGTTCCCAACCGACGGCCACGATGAGCATCTGCTGCCCAATCGAGGCGGCGAAACGCCCGATCAGGTAAAGCACTAGGTCGCGGTTCCGAAGCACCGCGTAGGGGTCGCGCGTCTTCTCCGGCGCCTGAACCGCGTTGGATGAGGCCTCGATATGTGGCATACAGGACGAAGCAACATAATCAGTCCGTCGCCTGGACGAGAATCCTTTTTGCTATGTATGGCAGAGTAATTTCTTGGCGACTACTCCCATCACAGTTGGAAGCGGCGCGGGTACGGCCCCAGCCGAATTTCTCATTGGCGGTGGAATTGCGAATGCCTGGAGCGGGACAGTGCTTTTTGACGCGACAATAAAATGCGCGGCCGCGTATTTTACTGTCGCGGCTTCTCGGACTGTGCTGAAAAGAACATATCCGGTTGCAGGAGGCACATGCGATAGGAGCGCGGATGCCCTCGTTCGCGACTATGTCGCCCCGGAGACGCGGACGAGGGCCTCCGCGCTCCTATCGGCTACCTGGGCAGTTACGCTTTGACCTAAGTCCCGCCCGGTTTGTCCGCCCCCTCGACGGCTTCCCCCGGTTTGACGGTCCAGCGTCCCGGTTCGGTTCGCGCGGTTTTGAGGTACGTCTCGATTCTTTTGACCACCCCGGGGTTTTGCTTGGCCACGTTGTGCCTTTCGGCGGGGTCTTTTTTCAGGTTGAACAGTTCCAAGGGTTGCCCCGGCTTGAGCCGGAGGGCTTTCCAGTCGCCCATGCGGACCGCCTGTTGAAAGCCGTGGGCAAATGACTCCCAATAGAGGAATTTATGGTGGACGGCCCGCGCCTGGCTCAAGAGGACAGGCAGGAGCGAAAGGCCATCGATCCCCTTGGGCGGTTTGAGCCGGGCGATGTCGTCCGCGGTGGGAAGAAAGTCCCAGAGCGCGGCGGGCTGATCGTTGACCTGGCCGGGGGCAATAGTGCCGGCCCAGCGCGCGAGGAAGGGCACGCGAATGCCTCCTTCGTAGAGATCGGTATTGGCGCCCGGCAAGGGTCCGGCGCTTTGGGACAGCTTGATGTCCGCGCCGATGTCTGTGGCGGGGCCGCGAGCGCTGGTGAAAACGACCAGGGTGTTCTCGTCGAGTTGGAGGCGTTTGAGTTGAGCCATGATCTGCCCGACATAGCCGTCCAAGCGGGTAATCATGGCCGCCCTGTCCTTCTGGGCGGGCGACCAGTCCCGGTCGGAGTATTGGCCATCGCCGGGGACCTGCGTCCCGTTGCCGCCGCTCCGGGCCACCATCGGATTGGCGTGCGGGATGGGATAGGCAAGGCAGAGGAAGAAGGACTGATGGCGATTGAATTGGTCCGGCTTATGAATGCGCAGGAAATTGAGCGCGGCGATGGTGAAAAGTTTGGGAGCGTAGTCTCCTTGCCTGCCCCCGGCATTTCCCGCCAGGATGACCTGGTGGGCAGTTACTCGGGGACCATACCGGCTCAGACTGTAAGGATAATAATCTTCCGCTTGGGCTGGATCGACGTATCCTACGACTTCCTCAAAGCCTTGGCGCTGAGGACTGCCGCTGGTGCCCGGGGCGCCCAAGCCCCATTTCCCAATGAACCCCGTCGCATACCCACCCTGCTTCAACATCAGCGCCACTGTCATGCAGCTTGACGGGAGCGTCGCACTGGTCTTTGTGCGCACGGGAGTGTGGCCGGTGTCCAGCCCGCTCATCAGGGCGCAACGCGAGGGGGCCCCGGCGGGCGCACCGGCGTAAAAGCCGGTGAAGCGCATGCCCTCGCTCGCCAGTTTGTCGATGTTGGGCGTTTGAATCTTTGTCTGGCCATAGCAACCCAGGTCCCCGCAGCCCAAGTTGTCCGCCAGAATCAGGAGAATGTTCGGGCGGCGAGGGGCCGGGGGACGGGAATGCCTGGAGTTGGTTTGCGCCTGGAGGACGGGAAGGCCAAGGCACAGGAAAAGGACCGAACCCAGAGCCGCCAACCTCCTCCATATCACACTGTATTTGCTCATACTGGGTCCTATTCTGTGAAAACGTAACTGCCCAGGTCAAGCTGGCAGACGCACGCGATAGGAGCGCGGACGCCCTCTTCCGCGACTGCAGCCTTCTGGAGACGGGACGCGGACGAGGGCGTCCGCGCTCCTATCACCACCTGAGCAGTTACGCGAAAACATTTAGTTTGCGTCCACCTAATTTGCTCGCCACAATACCGTCCTGGAATCGCGAAACCCGCTGTGGTCGCGTCAAGTTCCGGGGCACCGCACGAGAGACGTGAAAAAGACCCCTTCATTGATTAGCGTTTATTAGCGTGGATTAGCGGTTGAGGTCTGGGGCGGCTTGGATAGCCGCCCAGATTGCCATTGCATTTGGCGTTTTTGAGGCGCAAATTTGAATCGAGACATGGGTCCCAACGAAGAGCTTAACAGCGGTATCCAGAATCCCGACCGGCCCGAATCCCCCGCCCCATCTCGGGGGCGGCGTCGAGGCGGACGCGGTCGTCGCGGAGGCGTTCGACGGGCATCCCGTTCCGAGAGTCGGCCGGAGCTTGGGCCGCCACCTCCTCCCACACTGGACGAGTTGGCCGACGCGCAGGAAGCGCGTCAGGATGACGCCGCGCAACTTGAGGCACAGGAGGCGGAATTGTCCCAGGCGGAGGCCATTGAAACGAGCGAGGGAGGTCAGCCCGGTTCGGCTGGTGCAGCAACCCCGGAGTTTGCGGAACCTGAACCCGCTCGCGCGGCCGCATTCCCTCAGGCCCAACGCAGAGCGCCGGTTACGCGCCGGCCTGAACACCGCGAACGGCGCCCGGCATCCGCCACGTCCGTTCAGCACGCCATCGACGAGGCCAACCGGATCATCGACGCCTTAAGAGCGGCCCTCGAAGACATGGAGGAGGTCCTCGAGACGCTTGAGTTGGCCGAGAGACAAAAGGACACCGACGAACAAGAAATCGAGTCGCTGCGGCGGGCCTTGCGCCAAATGCATCGCTCGCGCGAAGGCGGCCGCGGAAGGTCCTAAGCGGGGCGCAGATCGGCAAGGCACGAGGGTTCCGGGAAGGCAATGCACCGGCTTGACACGTTGCAATGAAGCGCGAAGGTATGGGATGACATTGACCCTTGACCCCACCAACGAGGACTCGACTCTGAGGAATGGCGCGAGCCGAGTGACCCGCCGTGAATTTGTGCGCAACGCCATAGCGGCCGGGCTGGTGTTCGGCGCAGGCGGAACGGGCTGGGCCGACGAGCGGCGGGAGGGCGTGCCCCGCCGGCCATTGGGCCGGACGGGGGAACAAATCTCCGCGTTGGGCCTTGGAGGCTTCCACATTGGCAACCCGCGCGATGAGCAGGAAGGCATTCGCCTGATTCGAGACGCCATCGAGCGCGGCATCACTTTCATGGACAACTCCTGGGATTACCATAACGGGGGGAGCGAGATTCGGATGGGCAAAGCGCTACGGGACGGCTACCGTGAAAAGGTCTTTCTTATGACCAAGATCGATGGCCGCACCAAATCCGCCGCCGCGCGGCAAATCGAACAGTCGCTGGAGCGCCTGCAAACCGGCCACGTCGATCTGATGCAATTTCACGAGGTGATTCGGATGGAAGACCCGGACCGCATCTTCGCCCCGGGCGGCGGGATGGAAGCGATGCTGGAGGCTAAGAAGGCCGGCAAGGTCCGGTTTATCGGCTTTACCGGGCACAAGGACCCGCTCGTCCATCTGCGTATGTTGCAGGTTGCCGCCGCTCACGATTTCCGCTTCGATGCCGTACAGATGCCCCTCAACGTCATGGACGCCCATTTCCGGAGTTTTCAGCACCAGGTCGTTCCGGTCCTGGTCGAGCAGGGCATCGGCGTTCTCGGGATGAAATCCATGGGCAGCGGTGTCATCCTGCGCAGCCACACCGTGACACCGGTTGAGTGCCTCCACTATGCACTCAACCTGCCGGCTTCGACGATTATCACAGGCATTGACAGTCAAGAGCTTCTGGGCCAGGCCATCGGGGCGGCACGTTCATTCAAGCCATTGAGCCAGTCGGCGGTGGATGCGTTGCTGGCCAAGACCGCCGACGCGGGTGAAGGCGGCCAATACGAGCCGTTCAAGACGACCGCCAACTTCGACGCTACGGCGCATAATCCGCGTTGGCTGGGATAATCTGCATGGAGCCATGGAGTGATGGAGTGATGGAGTGTTGGAGTGATGGAGTGATGGAGTGTTGGAGTGTTGGAGTGTCGGGTTTTCCATCACTCCATCACTCCGACGTTCCGCCGGCCCATGCATCAATGTCGGCTGTTTTGATTGAGGCAGTCTGTTGCACCAGGACCCTGAAGGCAGCCCCCAGGTGGTTGGGGTGGGTCAATGTCTGAAACTGGCGTGTCTTGGCCGGGGTCCATTGGCCGAAACTGGTTTCACCGCTCCAAATCCGGGAAGCGATTCGGGTCAGGAATTGGGCCTGGCTTTCGAAGGTCTCGGTCTTCAGCCCCGCCTCCTCGCCAACGGCCTGGATTACGTCAAAATCCACGTGGGCGGTGAGGTCCTGCTCGCCGGGATTGGCCAGGAGGTTGTTGGTGAGCCTGTGTTTATAGTACGCCCGGCATGTCCCGCGCAGCCTTTCCGGTGTCAATCTTTCCATCACGCTGAAGCCATAGTCAAAGGTCAGGAGCCGGCCGCGTGAGAGCGCCCTCGCCGCCTGGCGCCACCAGGCTACGGCCTTAGGGCAGATCTCGAGGGTATAGTCGGCAGGCAAGACCGCCAGTACGTCAGCGGGAACTTCCGGGGCGCATGGGTCTTGTTGCGCTTCATCGGAGCGGGCCCCAGCGACGGCCGGTGACTGGCCGAGGGTCGGCGCCGACGAACTGCAATCGGAGTCAGGCATTTTGGCCCAGGCGAATTCCGCGCCCTCCAGGCGCACGCCCCACTCAAACGTGGTGCGCTCTTGCGCATCCCAACCGAACCGGCGGACCGGAAAGCTGTCGAGCAGTTCATTGCAGAAGATGACGCCCCGTATTCTGCCCCGGTCGCCAAAAGCGGAGGGCGGTCCCACTCCGCCGATTTCAGACGCCCAGCGCACGCGTCCGGCAAATGCCGCGAGTGTGTCCTCCTGCCACCGCCGGCGCCGCGTGGACGGCTCAATAATCCAGTATTCAAGGCGCTCGAACAGGTCCGGGCGATGCTCTCGAAACCACCACAGGACATCCCGCGCCAAGTAGCCCGTGTGCGCCCCCGCCTCGACCAACTGCGGCCTGTCCTCGTCCAGCCAATGAGCGAATTGGGAGGCCAGCAGTTCCCCAAAGAGGCTGCCGACGCTGACGCTGGTGTAATAATCGCCGCGCCGGCCAATCGTCTCCTTCTGAGCCTCATAGTATCCATAAACAGGACAGTAGAGGGCGAGCTCCATGAACCGGGCGAAGGAGATAACCCCTTGCGCGCCGATTTCGTCGGCGATTTTGCGTCTTAGATGGTTCAATCCTGCGTCGATGGTGCGGATTTAGCTAACAAACCACCAAGCATAGCGTATCTATGGCGAAAATCGACGCATTTTTTAACCTGATGTTCGAGCAGAAGGCCTCCGACCTGCACCTCTCTTCGGGCAACAATCCGATGTTGCGCATCAACGGCGAGCTGCAGCGCGTGGAGCACCCTCCCATGGACAACGACGAACTCAAGAAGATGCTTTACGAGATCGCCCCGGAATTCAAAATCAAGGTCTTTGAGGAAACGGGGGATGTCGATTTCGGTTACGAAATCCCGAAGGTGTCGCGATTTCGCGCCAATTTCTTCAACCAGAAATACGGCATCGCCGCCGTGTTCCGCCAGATCCCGAGCAAGGTCCTGTCGTTTGAGGATTTTGAAACGTTCGACGCGCCCCTGCCGCCCGTGCTCAAGAAATTTGCCATGCTCCATCGCGGGTTGGTCGTGGTCACCGGCCCGACTGGGTCAGGCAAATCGACGACGCTGGCGGCGATGGTCGATTACGCGAATAAGAACCGGAAGGATCATGTGATAACGGTTGAAGACCCCATCGAGTTCGTCCATGAAAGCAAGAACTGCCTGGTCAACCATCGCGAAGTGGGTGTGCATACCAAATCCTTTGCCGCGGCTCTGCGCGGCGCTCTGCGCGAGGACCCGGATATTATCCTGGTAGGGGAACTGCGCGATTTGGAGACTATCGAACTGGCGCTGGTGGCCGCCAGCACCGGCCATCTTGTTTTTGGCACCCTGCACACCCCAAGCGCCGCCAAAACGGTGGACCGCATCATCGACGTCTTTCCCGCCGACCAGCAAAACAAGATTCGCGCTACGCTTTCGGAGGCCCTCAAAGGCGTGGTGGCGCAAAACCTCTTCAAACGCATCGATAAGAAGGGCCGCGTGGCCGCCCTGGAGATCCTCGTCTTCACCACCGCCATCGCCAACCTTGTCCGCGAAGGCAAGACTCACCAGATCCCCGGCATGATCCAGGTGGGCAAAAAGTTGGGCAACCAACCGCTGGACGACGCCATTATGGAGCATTTGCGGATGAAACGCATTGCTCCCGAAGAGGCCTATGACAAGGCCCTCGACAAGAAGAAATTCAAGCCCTTCCTGCCCCACCCTCCCGAGGAGGACGAGACCTAGTTCATCCCTATGCGCCGGCCCGAACTCGACTATCTGCTGACGACCATGCTGGACTCCCAGCCCGAGGTGTCCGACCTGATCTTTACCGTGGATAAACCGCTTCAGGTCGAATCCTTTGGAGAGCTCAAGCCCGTCAAATGCGACCCGCCCATCGAGAGGCTCACCCCTTTTCAGACGGAGACGATCGCGTTGAATCTCATCGGGGATAATCAGTGGCACCTCGCCGACCTGCTGCGCCACGGCTCCTGCGATACCGCCTATACGCTGGCAGAGCGCGCCCGGTTCCGTATCAACGTCTTTTCCCAGCGCGGCAGTTACTCCATCGTCTCGCGCAAGCTCAATACCGCTATCCCGACGTTGGACACGCTGGGGTTTCCAGAGATCATCAAGCAGATTCCCGCCGAACAGACCGGTTTGGTGCTCGTCACCGGCGCGACCGGTTCGGGCAAATCCACGACGCTGGCGGCGGTCCTGAACATGATCAACCATACCAAGCCGGTCCATATCATTACGCTGGAGGACCCCGTCGAATTCGTTCATACCCATGACAAAGCGACCTTCAACCAGCGCGAATTGGGCACGGACTTCGACAACTTCGCCAGCGGCCTACGAGCCGCGCTGCGCCAGGCGCCCAAGGTGATTCTGGTGGGTGAGATGCGCGATCGCGAAACCGTGAAGATCGCGCTCAGCGCCGCCGAGACCGGCCACCTCGTGCTGAGCACCCTGCACACCATTGACGCGGGCCAAACCATCAATCGCATTCTGGGCATGTTCGAAACCGAGGAGCAGGAGCAGTTGCGTGCCCGCCTGGCCGACACGTTGCGCTGGGTCGTCAGCCAGCGCCTGGTCCCAAAAGTGGGCGGGGGGCGGTTTGCCCTGCTGGAGATTATGGGCAGCAACTTGCGCGTGCAGGAGTCCATCCGGCTGGGCGAAAGCGAGGGCAAAAGCTTTTACGAAATCGCCGAAGCCAGCCAGGCTTTTGGCTGGCGCACATTCGATTTCTCCGCGCTGGAGGCCTACGAAGCCGGCAACATCACTGAGGAGACCGCCGTGCTTTACTGCACCAAGCGCGGCCCGGTGATGCGCGGTATCGACCAGATCAAGAAGGCTCGAGGAGAGAACACTTCCACCATGAATTCACTCCGCATGAAGGTTCGCCAGGAGGCTCCCAACGGTGAATCTCCCGTCTCCCCTATTAAGCTGCGCCTTAAGTAATCCTATGGCCACAAACTTCGATTTCATCAGCGCTACCGACAAGCCAGCCCTCCTTGCCTTTTCAAACCCGGAATGGCTTGAGGCGGCCAAAACCGCCCTCAACACGCTGGGGTTTAAGGTCCACACCGCCGCCACCCACGGCGATTTCCTCATCCGGTTCAACCAAGTCCGTTACCAGGTCGTGATAGTCGAGGAACTGTTCGCCGCCACGACGTTGGCGGAGAACCTCACCCTGCGCGCGCTGCAAACCATGCCCATGTCCCAACGCCGCCAAGCCACCGTCATCCTGCTTGGCGACTCGTTCCAGACATTCACTCCGATGCAGGCCTTCCAGCAGAGCGTTCACGCGGTCATCAACAGCTCCGAATTGTTCCTGCTCCCGCAGCTCATCGAGAAGGCCGTCGCCGATAATGCCCTCTTCCTTCATAGCTTCTTCGAAGTCCAGGCCCGCGCCTACGCCACCCCGAATACCGAAGGGGCTTAGTGCTCCAGGGCGTAAGTTCGGTGACGCATTCACGATTTGCGGTTTTAGATTTGCGATTTGCGATTGCGGAGGAGCGGCCCCCGTCGGCACGTCACTGTATTTGCGCCCATCACCACTCAGCACCGCCATCGGCGAATCCACTATACACGACGACAGATTTGATTGCGCATTCCTCGACAACGGAGCGCGATGACGGCGCGCGTTCTTTGTTGCCTTTGTTTGCTTCTGTGAGGTCTATCCGCAAAAAATCGTGTCGTCGTGCATAACTCACATTTTGGCGGTAATCAATGTGGGATTTCCTGCTCTTCGATGCTGCTTCCGCCTTGACGGCACACCGGCCTCCTTGGCACAGTCGGACCATGCACGCCGCGTCAGGTGCGGATTGAATATCCCAGACCCATGTATCACGTTACGAGCCGTTACAACCGGCGACAGGTCATCTATCAGAACGACGCCTGCGACTACCCGCATGTCAACCCCGCGCGGGCCCGCCTTACCTGATATGACCGCCATGCCACCTGAGCCGCCTGAGGCCATTGACGACACCTCAGAACTGGATGCGTTTCTCACTCGGCCCCGACCGGTGCTCGTGGATTTCATCCGCACGATGTCGGGTCCGCTGGTCGTGTAGGGGCTGGCGGCAAGATGGGGCCGACGCTTTGCGTGCTGGCCAAACGCGCCGCCGACCAGGCCAACCACCGTTTGGGGGTGATAGCGGTAAGCCGATTCTCGGACGAAGAGTCGCGCCGATGGCTGGAGGTGAACGGGGTTGCCACTTACAAAGCCGACCTGCTGAATGCGCAATCGCTCAGCGGCTTGCCTGAGGCAAAGGAGGTGCTCTACCTTGTGGGTCTGAAATTCGGCACCACCAGGAACCCGGTCGCGACATGGGCGACCAATACGATTGTGCCCGCCAGGGTCGCCGAGCGGTACTCGCAGGCCCGGTTCGTTGCCCTCTCCACCGGCAACGTATATCCCCCGGTGCCTGTCGCCAGCGGAGGAGCGCGCGAGGATAACGCACTAACCCCGCTGGGCGAATACGCCAATTCGGCTGTGGCGCGTGAGCGGATATTCCAACACTTCTCGATGGCCCAGGGAACGCCGGTAGCTTTGATGCGGCTCAACTATGCCGTCGAGTTGCGGTACGGGGTGCTGGTTGATATCGCGCGTAAAGTTATGGCCGGGGAACCCATCGATCTCTCCAACGGCTGGTTCAATTGCGTCTGGCAGGGCGATGCCAATGAGATGATTCTGCGCGCGCTGGCGTTAAGCTCCTCACCTGCCGTTTCGTGGAACCTTACCGGCCCGGCGCCTTTCCGGGTCAGGGCCGTCGCAGAACGTCTTGGGGAGCTGCTCTCGCGCTCCCCCAGGTTTACAGGCCACGAGAGCGAGGCCGCGTTGCTCAGCAATGCCTCCAAACTATGCGCTGTTCTCGGCCCGCCGCCCACTTCCCTCGAGGCCGTGCTTCGCTGGACGGCGCATTGGGTCAGCAGGAAAGGCGCCTACCTCCAGCGGCCCACCCACTTCGAGATTCGCAACGGCCAGTATTGAACATGTCCTCCTTTCCTTCACCGCCCCGCTGGGTTCAGGCAGCGCTTCTGGAGGGCCAAGTGATACCGGCTCATCCACTGGCGCTTACACCGGCCCACAGGTTGGACGAGCGCAGGCAGCGCGCCCTCACGCGCTACTATCATGCCGCGGGAGCAGGCGGTTTGGCCCTCGCCGTTCACACGACTCAGTTCGCCATTCGCGATCCCAAGCACGGGCTTCTAAAGCCGGTGCTTGAACTGGCCTCGGCCACCCTCAGCCAGTGCGACACAGATGCCCGCAGGCAGACGGTGCGTATCGCCGGCGTTTGCGGTCGCACCGGCCAGGCGGTTTCCGAAGCCATCCTGGCTCGGAGGCTTGGGTTTCATGCGGGCCTCCTCTCGCTCGGGGCTTTCCGGGAGTCAGACGACCAGGAGCTGATAGGACATTGCGTTGCAGTTGCCCGTGAGCTGCCCCTGTTCGGTTTCTATCTCCAGCCCGCAGTCGGCGGCAGGGCACTGTCGCCCGCGTTCTGGCGGCGCTTTCTTGAGATTCCGAACGTAGTTGCCATCAAGATTGCCCCCTTTAACCGTTACCAGACGCTCGATGTTGTGCGGGCAGTAGCCGAGGTTGGGCGCGCGGGGGAAGTGGCTCTTTACACCGGCAATGATGATAACATCATTCCCGACCTGCTCACCGAGTATGTTCTGCCGGGGCGTTGTGGTGAAGCGCATGTGCGAATCGCAGGCGGTCTGCTGGGCCATTGGGCGTTTTGGACCCGTCGGGCAGTCGAACTGTTCGAGCAATGCCGGCGAGCTCGCTCAACCAGGAGCATTCCGGCGGAGTTGCTCTCTCTTGGCGCACAGGTGATGGACTGCAATGCAGCCGTGTTCGACGCGGCCAACGGCTTTGCCGGCTGCATTCCAGGCATTCACGAAATGCTCCGGCGCCAAGGGTTGCTCGAGGGGACTTGGTGCCTGGAGCCCGGCCTACGGCTTTCGGCGGGGCAGGCTGAGGAAATCGACCGGGTCTGCCAAGCCTACCCGCAGCTTAAGGATGATGCATTTGTTAGGGAAAACGGAGATAAGTGGTTGAATGGCTGATTTTTCCTTGCGTCGAATGGAGGAAACGGACGTGGTGGCGGCCGATGAATTGCGGCGACTGGCGGGATGGAACCAGAGGCGGGAGGATTGGCAGCAACTGCTTCGATTGGAGCCCGTCGGCTGCTTCGTAGCAATGCGGAACGGACAGCTTGTGGGAACGGTCACAACGACTGCTTATGGCCAAGCCCTGGCCTGGATCGGCATGATGCTCGTGCATCCCGAGCACCGCCGACAGGGCATTGCAACGGCCTTGATGCGGCGGGCGCTTAGTCACCTGCGGGATTCGGGTGTGCGGTGCGTGCGACTCGATGCCACCCCCGCCGGTCAGCCCTTGTACGAGCGGCTGGGCTTTGCCCCGGAATGGCGGATCACACGATGGCGGCGACCTCCGGCGCGTAGGCCACTCCTGCCGGAGCATGTTGCGACCACGCGGGAGATGTCAGAACAGGATTGGCCCTCCGTTGAAAAGATCGACGCGGCTGCCGTTGGGGTTCCTCGCCCGAGATTGCTGCGACTACTGGCGACCGGCAGCTACGCCGCGCTCGTCTGGCCGGCCCAAGGTCAAATCAAGGGTTGGGGCTTGTTGCGTCCGGGCGCGGAAAGCCGGTGCATCGGTCCGCTGGTTTGCACCGAGCCAACAGCGGCAATCTGCCTGGCCGAGGATCTACTGCTTGTGCCGGGCGAGTTTTCCGTCATTTGGGATGCGCCGGAACAGAACGAGATCGCCACCGCAACAGTCGGACGGCTCGGGTTCACCGCCCTTCGAAATCTCACACGAATGCGCCTGGGAACCGCCCTGTCGGCAACCGTTCCGCAGGCCACAGCGGCTATCGCGGACCCCGCGGTGGGGTGAGTCGCAACTGCCCAGGTGGTGATTGGAGCGCGGACGCCTTCGTCCGCGACCGCGGCTTTCCGGAGACGCGGACGAGGGCGTCCGCGCTCCTATCGCATGCGTCCGGCGGCTCGGCCTGAGCAGTTGCGATGAATCTGGTCATAGTCCGGACCACGCCTGACATACGTTTACGATTAAATCAACCCCCGACAATAGCGGCTGGATTCCAATGAACTCGTTAGCCTGATGGGCCTGCTCTAACTGCCCCGGCCCGCAGACCGCGCACTCACAGCCAATCTCCGCCAAGCTGCCTGCATCAGTTGCGAACGGCGCTCCTTCTCGGGCTGCTTGCCCAAGCTGCTTTTTCAACAACCGTTCAATACTCGCATTTCCCGATGAGGCCATGCCAGGAGTGATCACCGGCGTTGAGACCTGAAGCGACGGTGTCACTGGGACGCTCGCGTAGGCGCGCTGCAAAGCCGAATGCATCTCGTCCCGCACTTGCTGAAGCAAAGCGCCGGTATTGTCTGTCGGAACCACGCGAATACTCACTGCCAATTCGCAAGATTCGGGGATCATGTTCAAGGCGCTACCGCCGCAGATGCGCGCTACATTTAAGCGGCTGGTTGGCGAGCCTTGAAAGGCCGGATCTTTCACGGATCCCACCCCTGTTGCCCAGGCCCGGTCCAGGCGCGCCATGGCCTCGACAACGATAGCCGCCGCGGTAATCGCATTACACCCATTGTCGGGTGTGCTGCTGTGGCCGCCAACCCCACGAACTACAACGTTGAAAGTGATGTAGCCCTTTTGCGCTGACAGCACACGGTAGGCGGTCGGTTCTCCAATCCATCCTTCTAGCGGCAACTTGCATGGCAAGAGGTTCTCCAGCCGTGGACATAGCCGCCGTGAACCGGCGCCACCTAATTCCTCATCACAGGTAAAGAGAAAGATGATAGGCCGCCTTAGGGATTCACGCTTGAGTAAGGGCGCTGCCGCCAAACACTGTGCTATAAACCCCTTCATGTCAGCCGTTCCACGGCCGTGGAGCCTGTCACCGCGACGCGACAACCCCAGTGGTGGGCTCTGCCAACCCTCTTGACCTTCAAATGGAACAGTGTCGAGATGACCGCAGACAACAAGCCCACGTTCGTTCATTGGCCCAAATACTCCGTAAACAGAGCATTTCTGAACCCCTCCAACCTCTTCACTGATGATTCCAGTGCGCGCGCCAGATTGGCTAAGCTGGGACTCCACGAACGCGGCGCACTGATAATCGCTGTGTTCGCTTACCGTATCGAATGCAACCAACGTCTTCAGCAGGCTAACAACTCTTTCGGTTCCAGAACAGCTCATATACACTACCCCATCTATTGCGTTGCCGACCCCTGGCGAGGCCAATCCAGGTGCTGGTGGAGGAATTGGAAAGTCCCCACGCCATGGATGGTGTGCGGCCCGTTGAACCATTCGATGCGGCACTGGTCGTGGAGACCTAATCGCGCTTCATACAGGTAACGGACATTGGCAAACTCGTAAGCCACTCTGTCGTCCGGCGCCACCCCATCGAAATGCCCTCGTTCCACCATAAACGGGCGCGGAGCGATCAAGGCGGCCATCTGCGAGTAATTGAAGGTGTCGCCCAGGTCGAACTCGAAGATTTCGTATTCAGGCAGCCGCACATAACTGTAGGGGCTGAGAGTCGAAGCGCACTTCCATACCCAGTCGTTAAAGTCTCCGGAGCAGATGGAGAGGCAATAGTTTGTCACCAGCGCCGGCACGCGCATCGCCGTCTTGCCGCCGTAGCTCAGGCCGTAAAAGGCAATTCGCGCCGGATCGACGAAGGGCAGCGTTTTGAGCCAGTCGGTGATCTGCTGGTGTTGAGGCACCATGATCGAGTACAAGGTCTTGCCCAGCGGATTGGCCTTGCGCTGAAGTGTGCGGAACCGATCCTCGAAAATGAAGAGGCCCTGAGGCGAGAAGGTGATGAACCCCTGCTCGCAAAGCCTGGCGGCGAAATTGTGATAGTAGTGGCTGTTGCCGTTGATCGTTTCCCGCGGACGGCCCTCCAAGCCGTGCTGGCAGACTACGACCGGGCGCCGTTCACCAGGCTTGAGGTCCTTCGGCACCAGCAGAATCCCCTCGGCGACAACGTCGGGAAACACGTCGAGCACCACCCGGTAGCCGGTGAATTGCGGTGTGTCGTATATCTGCCGTGAACGGGGATTGGCCGGCAGGAGGGGCTCATCGAAACGGCCAATCACCTGGCGGTAGAAATAGTTGCGATACCAGGCAGCGGTTTGCCGGAATTTGGCTGGCGAAGAGGTGTCCAGTTCGGCCATAAACTTCCGGCGTACGTACGGGCTCTCAGCCAGCAGGCGCTGGTTGTGGCGGTCCAACTCATGCAATTGCTCGGCCTGCCGCACCGCCGGATCAAAGTCCGGCCACAGGTTTGTGGGCGGCGCCCCCTCCGGCGCCAGACGAGCATTGTCAGCCAGCGCGCCAAGGAAGCCTCGCAACGCCTCTTCACTGCCAAACGGCCCTTGCCCGGATTCTCCGGTCACGACCAACTCCAGGCGCGGCGATGGGCGCAATGCGGCCACCAACGAGCGGGCTCGCTCAAATTCACGGCGGACGTTTTGCAGCCTGGGAGAGCGGAGGACGCCGGGCGCGCCGCAGCCCCGTTGCGCCGGGGTGTAGGCATCGCCGCCGGGCATCGTTACTTCCGGCCCATGCGCGGCTTCGATGATCAGGGCGCGGGGAGCGATCATCGCCGCCACCTCCGCATCCCCAAACTCTTCCAGCAGCCCAAAGACGTTCCGAGTCACCGGCTGCCGCCAGATAACCTGGCGGCGCTCCTCGAAGTAACCGCTAACGGACGTCGCGGCGATGCGGGTGTCGAGCGCGCCGGCGTAAAAGGCGAGCAAACCGCCCTCGCCCCAGCCGATGACGCCGGTCTTGATAGCGGCGCCCGGCGTTTCCCTTCTGAGCCAGTCAATGGCCGCCAATACCTTTTCGATCTCGTAGCCGATGATATGCCGGCCCAGTTCGTAGGCCGGCCGATAAATGAACTCCCGGTTGGAGAGCTTCCGTTGAGCGTCGATGTGCCGGTTGATCAGCACGGGTACGATCACCCGGCAGCCGCTTTCGGCCAGGCGCCGCGCAAATTGGCTTTCGGGCGCAATCCCGCCGGCCAATCCGGCGAGCTGTTCGGGGGTCTGGTCCGCGTCGGGGATGGCGACCACATTGGCGATGGGCGTGCCATGGGTTGGCGTCAGCAGCAACCCTTGGCCCGTCACGTCTCCGAATGCCGGCCAGCGCACGGCAAACACCTGGTAGCCGTGGCCGCGCCCGCGGAGCGCCGAGCGGTTCGGGGTGGCAATGAGTTCGAGTTCGACGTGACGCACTCGGTGGTCGCGCGCGCCGAGGATATACTCCAGGCGCTGCCGGTTGGTTGCCAGCGATTGCTCGTAGGCTGTCCATGAGGAAAAATCCCGGTGCCAGAACCGTGAGCGCGTCGCGGACGATTCATCCAGCTTGCGCAACAGGAATCGGTCCACGCCCGCCACCATGTTCGAGGCAAGGTCGCCTTGCAGGGTCAATGGCGCGGTGCCGGCAACGGGGTGGGCGCCGCAAATACAGGCCGGAGCGGCGAGCCAGGCTATCGCGAGCAATTCATCGAGTCGGATAAGCTTCATCGCGCCTATCGTGGGCACAATCACAATGGATGGCAAATGCTAACCTGCGCTTGCCAGCCACCTGCCCGCGGGATAACACTGGTGGCATGAAACCTAATGCCCGCATCCTTCGACTGCTCATCTCTTTGCTTGTGCCGTTGTTCCTTGGGCTTTGCGCCTTGGCCCAACAGCCCAGAATTGACGTTATCCTCTGGTTCGACACCGAAGATTACATGCTCCCGGCATCGGATGACTCCGCCAAGCGAATCGCGGAGATGCTGACCGAGCGCCACATCCGCGCCACCTTCAAGGTCGTTGGCGAAAAGGCCCGGACGCTGGAGCGGCGCGGACGCTTCGATGTGATTAACGCGCTCCGGAAGCACACCATCGCTTATCACTCCAATTTCCATTCCGTCCATCCCACCCCAACGGAGTACCTGGCCGATTGCGGCTGGCTGGACGGGATAGCGGAGTTCGTGCGGCGCGAAGGTCCCGGCGCGGCGGACGTGCGGAGGATTTTCTCGGTGAAGACCCTGGCCTGTTACGGACAGCCGGGCTCCTCCTGGGCGCCTCAAGCCGTAGCCGCGCTCAAGCAGATCGGCGTCGCCCCACACGGAGTGCCCTGTTACGTCGATGAGGGGGATGACGTAGGGCTCAACCACCAGCCCTTCTGGTATGAAAATGCCCTGACGGTTTTCAATATGGGTGAGAACTGCACGCGAATGGAACTGCACGATCCGGCCGCGGTTCAACCCGGTGAACGGGCCTTTGCCGCCGTCGTCCAACGGCTCCGCAAGGCGGGAGGCGGCCTGATCAGCATCTATTATCATCCCTGCGAATTCATCCACCAGAAGTTCTGGGACGCGGTCAACTTCAGCCGCGGCGCCAACCCGCCTCGCGAGCAATGGAAGGCCCCGCCGGAGCGGTCCCAGGCGGACATCGACGGCGCCTTCGCGCGCTTCGGGCAATACATCGATTACATCCGCTCGTTCCCCGGTGTGCGCTTCATCACCGCCAGCGATTTGCCCGAAGTTTATCCCGACCTCGTACGCTCTACCGGCGCATCGGCCGGAGATTTGGCAACGCTGGCCTCGAATCTCGTTGCCAATGGCAACACGGCAGTGAATTTCCAAACCCTCGGCAATCGAAGCTACTCGGTTGCCGACCAGTTCGAGTTGCTTGCCCTTGCCGACGACACGCTCCTCGGCGGAGCAGCGCCTTCTTTTCCTCTCCCGGCTCGCGGCCTGTTCGGTCCAGACAGTGCGCCCTCCACCTCCGGCCAACTGACCCATATCGCGTGGCCGGCCTTCCGTGATGCCTTGCGCGACGTCGTCAACTTCATCCAGACCCAGCACCGTGTCGCGGCGCGCGTCTTTATCGGGGCGGACCCGATCTCGCCAGCGCGGTTCCTGGTCGCAATGGCCGGCGTGTATGATGCCCACCTGCGCGATGGCCGACTGCCGCTCGAGGGCGGAGTCGCGCTGGGCCCGGAGCCGGAACTGCTCCCCGCCCGCCACATTGCGAAGGATACGCCGGGCCTGTTCGGCGGTTGGATTATCCACAAGGCGGATTTTCGTGCCCCGAAACTCCTGGCGTTGGCCCGGCTCCAAAGCTGGACGCTCAAGCCGGCTATTCGCGGAGCCTGGTGAAGCGAATCTACATCGGAACGAGCGGCTGGTCCTACAAGAGCTGGGAGAGGAGCTTTTACCCGGCGGGCCTGTCCGCATCGCGCCATTTCGAGTTTTACGCCTCTCAGTTTTCGACGGTTGAGATCAATCTCACCTTTTATCGACTGCCGGCGGCGAAGATGGTCGAAGGCTGGCGGGACAAAGCGCCCGCCGGATTTGTCTATGCGGCAAAAGGGAGCCGGTTCATTACGCACATGAAGAAACTGGTCGATGCCGGCGAGGCGCTCGATGGCTTCTTCGACCGCATCCGCCCACTTCAGCGCCGTATCGGGGTGATTCTTTGGCAACTCCCGCCCATGTTCCACAAAGACGCTGGCAAGCTTGACGCCTTCCTCTCTCAACTCCCCCGCGCTTACCATCACGCCGTGGAGTTCCGGCACGGCTCCTGGCTGGATGAGGAAATCTTCGAGACGTTGCACCGGCACGGCGCCGCCCATGTCTCGGTCAGCTCCCAGCTCATGCCGAGGAACCTGACCGTCACGGCGGACTTGGTCTATATCCGGTTCCACGGTCTGACAGGCGGCGCCGCCCACGATTACACGCGTGAGGAGCTGGCGCCGTGGGTCGAGCATATCCGCGCGCAGGCCGCCAAAGGTAAAACGGTCTATGCGTATTTCAATAACGATGTCAAAGTCCGGGCGCCGGCCAATGCCCGGCTCCTGATCGAGTTGTGCAGAGTTGGCGCCGGGGAATAGGCGCCTGCCGAGCGTTGAGGTTACCGGCTTGCCGGCGCGCCCCGCGGCATTTTTCATTACGCATTGGGCATTTGCCATTAGGCATTGGCAATGCCAAATGATCAATGGCTAATGCCCACTCGCCAGGTTCTCTTCCGCTACACACACCGTCAGAAACACCCGGCTGGCGGGGTCTCGCTTTGCGCTCGCCAGCTTGCGCCAGTCGCGCGAGCGATAAAGCTGATCGCGTGCGGCCATAAACTCCTGTTCCAGCCGGATGCGATTGCATTCCTGGCCGGGCCTGATTTCGCCCTCACACCCGCCCAGTCCATTTATGGCGATATTGCACAGGGCGGCGGAAAGGGCCGCCTCGAAAAGCCGCGCCAGCGCATCGCGACCGAGGGCGCGGCCCAGGCCAAGCCGGGTCGAGATTCTGGAGAAGCGGTTTTCAAAGGTGTCGGGCGGGAGGCTGGCAAGCTCCTGCAGGTAGTTTTGGCCATCAGTTCTCATACGGAGGGCTGTTTCAGGAGACCTCAGCGTTGAGGTCGGCTATCTGGCGCACGGCTTGGGCGATGCGGGAGAGTTCCTTGAGCGGCAGGTGGCCGTACTCCGGAAGCCGAGTGGGATGGAGCGCCGAATAGATGCGGACCAGAGAGATCTCGGCTCCGGCCTGCTTCAACTCGAGCAGGCGGTGGGCATAGCGTTCGATTTCCTCGGCGGGAGGGGGCTCGCCCAGGTGGCTGGGGAAGAGGCTCTGGATAACCACGGGCCTTTGGCGTCCCAGTGAAAGGATATTCGACAAGATACGCTCCAGGGGCACGCGGGTGCCGTTGATTCGGTTGAGGTAGGCCTGGGTGCCGCCATCGAGCTTAATCCAGATTTGGTCTGCCCGCGTGAAGTGGGCAATGGTCTGTTGGACGTGCGGCAAACCCAGTCCCGCTCCGTTGGTGAGAAGCACCACCTTAAAAAAGGCAAATCCGGCCAGGGCACGAACATGCATGACGGCCTGAATGGCCTCGGGGAACTCCGGGCAGAGCGTGGGCTCGCCGTCGCCGCTGAGGGCAACATGGCGCAATTGCAGCAACTCGTCCGGCAAAGAGCGATAGGCCCGCAGGCTGCGGAGGTTGCCTCCACGGACCAGGGCCAGAGTCTGGCTCAACTCGGCGGCCATGAGCTCCACGTCCAACCGGGGCGCCTTGGGCGGTGCGAGGCGATCAATCTCACAATAAACGCACTCGAAGTTGCACTTCCTGTCCGGGTTCAGGTTAACGCCGATGGTGAGACCTCCGCCGCGGGCGGAGACCCTCAGATAGACAAACCTGTTTTGAAGAAAATCTCGCGGCCGCCCAAATGGGTTTGCATTAAGTTTGCTGCTCGGACTGGCGGTCATACCATGGCGACATCAAAGATTCCCAGATCTGCCGTCACAGTTTGGGGCATCCGCCGCCCGGCGGCTACACTGTGGTTGTTAATTCCTGGCCATTTTTTGACCGCGGCTAATGAGACTTCTGTTCGGGTTTGAAGAACAGTTGGGCGATGCTCGCGAGCGCGAAGGTGCCGTTGATTCCAAGGTAAAGCGGCAAGTAGCGATTGAATATGTCCCGGAAAATCCTCTTCTCGTGTCGGGATAGCATTTCGCCCAAGCTTGCAAGCAACGACAGGAGCACCGTCCAGATGGCCATCCAGTCCATGTGGCGTCAGCTTTGGGGCATCAGCGAAAGCTCAACGAGCCGGAAGTACGACGTCTCGTTCATGTCCGTAAGTTACGTGGCAGGCGGACGGACTGCAAACCGTAAAGCAACGGTTTGCGACGGGGGCAATGGCGCCCTGGCAATCAAGCACGCCGTGCAGGAATAGAGACCTGATAATCGCGCCCTCTGACAAATCCCATCGTTGCCAGGGATGACCGGTTTGCCGCCCGGCCTACCTCCGGCGGTCCTTCCGCCTGCAAGGCTTGCCAACCGCCAAGCTCTCGAGTCGTCGAATGGTCCGGAGCACATTCCGGCCTTGCCTAAACCGGGTCGCGCTCGCATGCTTTCCGACGAAGCAGCAATGAGCAGCGCACCAGGACAAAGTCTGGCGCAGAACCACGGCGCCGAATCTAAATCGAGGCGCGCGGCGGGCGGAATCTATATTGCGACCCGCCCTATCCGCATGAATCGCGCGGCGATTCAAAGGCCTATGGCTATGAAATGACAGACGCCGAACACGAACAACTCGCCGGTCTTCTCCATTCGGTTCGCGGCGCCGTGGCTCTTTCCGGCTACTCCTGCCCCCTGATGGATCGCCTTTACGGGGATTGGCGCCGTGTCGATGCCGGTGCGCGCCTTTGCAACTCCTCCAAAGGCGAGCGCACCGAATCCCTCTGGATGAACTACGATCCCGCAATCCACACCGGTTCCGAATTGCATCTGCCAGATGAAATTAGCCTCAAACTCTAATCTGCCGGAACCTGACCGGGCGCTCGTGCTCAAGGATGCGGAACAACTGACGTTCCTGGAGGTTCCGGCCGCGGGGACCAAACGAAACCTCAGTCCGCTTCCGATAGCAACAGGCAGCCCTTCGCAGCGGGAGCGAGTCCGCCTTGAGCAAAAGTACCGCGACGCATTCGAACATCGCCTGGATTGGCGGCGGCTGGTGACTTATGTCCCTAACAAAGGCCTGCCGGTCTATAACTGGTTCAAATACAAGGAGGGTTTTTCCCGCGAGTTGGTTGTACGCCTGGTTCGCCAATTCGGTCTGCAAAAGGGAGACATTGTCTTTGACCCGTTCGTCGGCTGTGGCACAACGCTTCTGGCCGCTCAGGAATTGGGCCTGCACGGCATCGGGGTTGATATCCTGCCCACCTCCGTCTTTGTCGCCAGGGCCAAATTGACCAAATGGCCGGACCTGGATGAAATACTCAGCGCGAGCCAGAAACTACTGGAGGCGCCATTTCGAGAGCCAAAGTCCACCTTCCCGCGCGACGTGCGCATCATCAATTTGGCCTTTACGAAGGAAACCCAGGCCGAGTTGCTGTTTTTCAAGGAAGAAACTGAGAAGTTTCAGCCCCCGTTCCGGCATTTTCTCCTGCTGGGATTGCTCAGTATCCTGGAGAGTGTCAGCCGCACTTCGAAGGACGGACAGTTCCTTCGCCTGGTGGACAAGAAAATTCCGCCAGTGCGGGAGGCCTTGCGCTCGATACTGGGCAGGATGGCGGCCGACCTCTCAGAGCTGCGGACGTTCGGACAGGAGCCAAAGACAAAGGCTGTCGTTAGGCAGGGCGATGCGCGGGAGATGTGTCTCCCGGTGCGGTACGAGGGCCGGGTGGCCGCCATCATTACCTCACCGCCCTACCTTAACCGGTACGATTACTCGCGGACGTACGCCCTCGAGCTGTGCTTGCTGACGGCCAAATCGCATAGGGACATGGTCAACATCCGGCACAGCCTGCTCCGCTCGCACGTTGAAAGCCGCGAACACGCCAATAAGGCAATCGAGCTGCCGGCGCTGGATCTTGGATCCGGCGTGAGTTTTCGGAGTTTTTGCGAAAACCGGCCTAAAATTGAGGATGGGCACCGATGTTTCTGCAGCAGTCGATGTTTTTTCAGTAGCCTGGCATCAGTCCTCTAGCGGCTTCCGCTTGCGGATGAGAGCCAGAATCCGATCAGTCCAGCACTGGATTATCGGCGAGTTGGCTAACCGGAGCGTCGGCCGATTCTGCGGCCGGGTAAGTTCCCCCGGCAGCCAGAAAAGGCGGTAGCGTAGTGTACTGAGCGTTAAGTCGCGCCAATCCTCCGGCAGGCACGTTTGCTGGAAGATGGAACGTGGACATCAGAAAGCTCTGCACCAAGTTCCTGAAATTTAAGGACGACAGGCCCCTCCACTACCTATCCCTGCCCGGGGATGACCTCCTGGATGTGCGCATGCTGCACCAATGTCTTTTACGCTTCGGAAAACATGTAAAGTACCTCGGGCTTCACGAGTCCTACGGCGCCTCACAGCCAAACACGTGGTTGAATGTCGCCACCAACGAAGTGAACAGCCTGCCGGGCATCTGGCGAGCCTCGACTGTCATCCACGACCTGTTCCAGCAGATCGCGAACAGGCAATCGCAAGCCTACCGGCATCTCCAAAATTACGGCGACTTCGACGTCGTGAATTTAGACCTATGTGAGTCGGTGTCGCCCCCCGGCAGCAAAGGCAAGAGCGGACCGAGCTACTACGATGCCCTCAACGTCCTGATGGAGTACCAACTCAATTCCAGAACGGAGCCATGGCTGCTCTTCGTCACCTCACGAGTGAGCAAGGACTTGGTCGAGGAAGAAGACATGCAGAAACTATCCGGTTGCGTTCGTGCGAACAGCACCGACCATCCCGACTTTGCAGCCCGCCTGATCGAGATCATTCCCTCAGCGGCTGGACAGGATATTGCTGACTGCACTTTCTTCGGAGCACTCTCGGAATCGGACTTCTTCACCCTCTTCGGGCTAGGCGTCGGGAAATGGCTGCTACGGCTGATCAGGGAACTGAACCCGTGGAGCATCCAAATGCAGCGCGGGTACTGCTACTCCGTCGAACCAGGTTCGCCCGACATGGTCTCGCTAAGCTTTTTGTTCCGCCCATATGCATCCCCTCTCACCGACACCTCAGGCCTCTCTAAAATTAAGACCCAAACCGAGCCGCCGCCGGGAGAGAAAGAACTTGCACTCGACCTCCTCGCAGCGATCCAAAACATAGAGAATGTGGACAGCCGCCTCGAAACTGACACAAAACTCCGGTCCAGGGTTGAAGCCTCAACCACCGAGTTGTTGAAATCCGCCGGTTACGCCAAGGACGAAATCGAAGCCTGGCTAAAGAAAAACTGACCGCGCTTCAACCAACCGGATCGGCAACCCGCAATTCTCAATCTTGGCCCCGCCTCGACGCCCCAATCGGCACGGTCCGGCCATCGCAGCTCTACTCTCCTGTTCTGAGGCATCATGCTCCCTCCCATATCCAGGCGCCAGCCCCAACCGGGTACGCTTTGATTTGGCTACCATCAATGACTGTGATTATTTCGGCGCCCCACGACTCTACAAGGACAAAGAGCAGGACCAGTGGGCTTCCACTTCCTCCTTTGGCCGCGACGATCTGCTCCTCGTCGCCAAGGTCGCAGACACAGCGCACACGTGGATCTTCGAGCAGGCCCACGAGAAACAGGATGACCCGCAGAGCTGACCGATGCCCTCGGCCAGTTCCCCTCGCGGTTCTTACTACCGTTCACGGCTTTCGAGGAATTGAGCCCCAAAATCAATCCTCATCTCTTTCCCGGTCTCCTGATGTGATTCAGCCTCGCACGCAGCCGAAAAGCTGGACCGAAATCGGGAGCAAAGGACAACTACCATGACCAGAATCTCCCTCGACATTCCCGCCGGCCAAGCCAAACCCGAACGGGACGCCGTTCTTGCCGAGCTTAAGCGCCTGCTGAGGATGCCCCCGGCGCCCGTGCCGGAAAAGGAGTTGGATTTGCTTTACCGCGCCGCCTGCGAAGACACCGGAGGGAGCCAGGCCGCGCGCAATTTCCTCTTCTGGCTCGCCGGGCAACCCGATCCCACCGGTTTCGTCGGCGATGGCGGCCTGGAACTCCGCCGATTCGACCACTGCTTGAAGAACGCCGCCCTCGAAGTCCTCGCCTGGTGGGCTGGCCCGACCAAAAGCGACCGACCTCTTTACGACCTCCTCGCCAAACTCCAGACACGTTTCGCTCCTCGCAATTCCGACGGAACCGATGATCTCTCGCCGCGCACAACTACGGCCTGAGCTATTCGTCCCTTTCCGACTCCGCTGGTTGGGGCTCTCGCGTCGCAGAATGCAGGCAGACCGCGATCCGCGAAACCTACCGGACGCCGCTCCGCTCGAACAGCGCGACACCACAACCCACGCCCCTGGGTGGAGGCATTTGCCGCTGGCGTTGGCTCTCCCCTGGAACTGCGCTTCCTCCGCCTGTTCCAGCAACACGGCTTCAACTCCCAAACCCAAGTGGCCGTAGCCCCAGGCGACGGCGCGCCACCCCTCTCCACACCGACGTCGCGGTCCCCCACCCCTACCTCGCCATCTACGTTGACGGCGCTGCTTTCCACGTTGGCACCCGCTTACGCCACGACCGCCTCATCCCCAACCGCCTCCGCAAAGGCCCCGCCAATGGACCGTAGTCGAACTCCACGCCCCCGCCCTAGCCACGACCTCACCGGCCGCTGACTCGCCACCCCAACTGGAAAACACCGGGGTCCAGTGCCAGCTCCGCGAGCCCGAAGTTCATCAGAGACAGCACCTTCTCCGCTTCTAGAAGCCCCCATCAGCCAGTCGAATCTTCCACACAGCGACGGCCCAAACCATCCCCGATGCCACCAGCGGCGGGCCGAAATTCCTCCACGTCCACAGTTGCCCTGTGCAGAACCACCCCGGCTGTACCATGGCCAAGAAAAGATGCATCGTGACCAGGACCGATACAACGACGATGACCCTGACCGGCAAGGGGGATGCCGCATAGACCAGCATGATGGTCAGCAACGCGGTCATTACAAGCACATGCAGCCATCCAGCCACACTGATGTCCAAGTACCATTTACCCCCCGAGTGCGCAGGAAACATGTGCCCAGTGGTCGTGTCCCACCTCCCCCACTGATGGTGGGCAATCACAGTAACCGCAACTGCGATGCACAACGCCGAAAGAACGACAACTCGGCTCCTGACAAGGTGAGGGACCACGAATCCGGCGACTGTCGACATGATGATAAGATCGCCCCACATCCCGCCGTGGTTCAGGAACCCCATGGTCACCCGCTTGCTGGTGAGGGTTCCGTCCACGAAAGATGCAAACCCAGACACTACGACCGCCAAGACTATCACCGCAAACGATACGAAGCTAAACTTCATGCATCCACGCGAGCGTCATCAGCTGCGCGCACATTCACAGAGGCGCAAGGCCAGCCCCGTGATTCCATAAGCATCACCGTGCTGCCGCAGCCACCTGCGCGTTTCTCCAATCACCCTCTTTCGCTCTTCAGGCGCCGCCCTCCGTCGGATGAGAAACAGAAGGTACACGACGCGGATGAAATCATCCGCTGGGTGCGCTTTTAGCCACCTCGCAGTTTGCGCGGCCCCTTGTCGCACCTGCTCGGCGGTTCCTTTCGCTCCCACCAGCCACAAGAATCCCATCCGCGCCAACCGCTCGTCGTCGGGCGCATCCCCCGCCAGCCACAACGCCGATTCTTCGATGAGCTGCGTAGTCGCCTCGCACTCCGGACAGAGCCCAGCCAGCCAGAGCGTCGCCCATCGCACAAAGGTATGCCTCGGGTTCCGCTCAAGCCACCGGCGCGACTGCTCGATTACAAACTGCATCCTGTCGACCTGGCCCTGTTGTCCAGTAAACCAAATCAGGCACAACCGTGCTAAGCCGCTTTCCTGCTCGAAACCAGCCCACCGATCCGCCTGCGCCACCGCTGCGGCCACCCAGGAATCCACTTCCCCCGGTTTGGTCGAGCCGAACAGTGCCCTAATCGGCATCTGCTTCTCCACATCGCCGCCCAGCTTCGTGAACTCGCTCTGAAGCTGTGAACGCCCTTCCTGGAATCTCAGGCACCGAAGCAGAGCAGCCCTTGCGAGCGTATCCTCCAAATGCCAACGCACGAAGCTAGGGTGCTCGACGCTCCCGCTGCTGAGCTGCGAGATCCTCTCTTCAAGCATCCGCTGCCAATCTCCCGAATCGTAATGGCCAGCAGAACCCGCAGCGGGCGGTAGAGCAGAAGCCAGCCACCGCCCGGTCTCTTTGAGGATACCAACCATCTCGCTCGGGTTACCCTTGTTCAAAATGGACCAAAGGAACATTCCACGACAGTAGAGGTCCTCAGGATGCGCTTCCAGCCACTCTCTACCTTGCCGAACAGTCTTCTCCCAATCGTCTCTATTGCCCATCCACTCCGCAAACCCCACGCCTGTCAAATAGTCGGCCAGAAGTTGTTCATCGAATCTCTGCGCGGATTCCTGAAAACGCTCGATCACACTGGCGTTTGCTCCGGCTGTCTCCGCACCAATTATCCTGCTGCCCTGGTCCGGCACCGCTCCCTTCCGACGACCGCCTCGCACAGCCAAACAGCCCCTCAGTCCCGCATCGAAGTCCTCAAACGTCATGCTCAGCGTCGCTGCGAGGTTCGCCTGGACCAGCGGCGTCAAGGGCGTGGGGTCCTTCTCCTGGAAAATCCGTTGAAGTTGGCGCTTGGGGTCACGCGGCAGCGGCTTGCCTTTGTTAGCAGTCTCATAGGCAGCGTAAAACTCGGTCTTGTTCCACCCCCTCTTGGCAATTTGGCCCTCAATCCACAGCACCTCCTCCGGTACAAGCTTTCTACCCGGAGACCGCTTGCCCCGCCGCTTCCCCACAGACTTCGTCCGCCGTGCCATCGATTTCCGCTCCTGTCGTTTCGTGTCGCTTCCTGCCGTCTCTTGCCGGATGTTGCCATCCTGACCAACAAATCAGCCCACCGCAATTTTAACGTAGTTCGGCGGATCAGGTTCTCGGGGTGAGAACAACGACCGCCGGACAAAGCAGTAAATCGAAACATAAAAACAATGCAAGTAACAAAGCAAATGGAAACCGGAGGGCTGGTCCCGCTCATGGCGGCACTGCCCTATCACATCACCATCCAAGACTCCGATCGCGAGGCGGCATTCGCCTACGATCCGGTGTCCCAACTGACGAGATTCGCGTCCTCCCGCGGGTACAGCACCTGCCAGTACGAGGAATCCGTCGGCGGGATCATCAGCAAATCGCGCACCGACACGAAGAAAGACGACTAGTTGACCGGGACTGACTGCTAACCAAGTGGCCCGCCGTGGGACAGCCTGCGGCGGGCCGTAACATCAACATATGATTCTCATTATCACCAGCAAGCCGGACGGCCACATCGGGGCCGTGACCCGCCACTTGGACGCAGCCGGAGCGCCCTGGGTTCGCCTCAACACCGAAGACATCGCCCAGAACCTTGACCTCACGATTGAGCCGGCTCTCGGCACAGGCTCCCTGCACATCAAGGACAGCGGACGGAAGTTCAACCTTCAGGATGTGCAGGCGGTCTGGTACCGCAAACCGGAAACGCCACAAGTCGGCCATTTCCAACTCGATGCCGGCTCACTCGACTACGTCCAATCCGAGTTCCGGGAGATTCTCGATAACCTATACGCCCTCCTTCCCCACGTCCCTTGGATCAACAACCCCTTCCACGCCAGAATCGCTCACCGCAAGATGCTTCAGCTCAAGGTCGCTGCCAAGGTTGGCTTCCGCGTACCGGAGACTCTCGTGACAAACAGCCCGGACGCCGCCCTTCGGTTCGCCGCAAAGAGCAATTGCGACCTCGCCATAAAGAGCCTCGGCGCCTTGTCGGCCGCCCAGGGCACGGGCACGCAGACCAGCTACGGCCTGTTTACACGTCGCGTCACCCGTGCCGAACTTCTGGCCGTGAAAGACAAGATCGCCAACCTGTCGACAACCTTCCAGCCATTCATCCCCAAGGCATGCGAGCTGCGGGTGACCTGCGTCGGCGACAGAATATTCACGTGCCGCATCCAGGCGCGCCCCGGAGACCTCACCGCCGACGACTACAGGTTCGACACCCAAAATCTCACTCACACGGCCACGGAAGCTCCGAATCTTCACAGCCGCATCCATGACTACATGCGCGAGTTCAACCTGAATTTCGCCTGCTTCGACTTCATCGTTCCCCTTAAAGGAGAGCCGGTCTTCCTTGAGGCTAACGCAAACGGCCAATTCGCCTGGGTGGAGAACCTCACGGGCCTCCCAATCGCCAAGGCCATCGCAGACGAGCTGATGTCACACACTAACCCGCCCGCACATCCACCGGCAGAGCTGACCGCAAAAGACATCGAGTTCCTGAGCGCCTCCCTCAGCAACGAGGACTTCAGGCGCTTCTGCAGGAACCGGAACCACGCGCGTCACTAGCCCCCCCAAACACCACTAAACCGCGGCCCGTTGCTGGGCCGCGGCTTTTTGCTGCGGCTTTTTGCCTGTTCGCCCGCTACCCGGACGCCGTTGCCCTCGCGGTCCCGGCCTGCTGCGCCTGCTGCACCCGCGCCGCAATCTCCCGCGTCGTCATCCTGCCCGCCGAATTATCGTTGAGCTGATCCACCAACCCGGAAACCGCCGTAAAGTCGCCGGCCTCCTTCTGGTGACCCATCAGCCACTTCAGGAACTGCGCGTCGACTGCCTGGCCCTGCGGTGCGGTTGTAAGCACCGCACGCGCCGTCTCCACATTCTGCACCAGCGCCTCGTTGACCCTGCGGTTCCGGCCCTGCCGGTAGTCTAAACCTTGAGTGTTGCGCGGTCAGCATCCTGGTTCCAAAAGGCCAACCGGTCGTCTCTCACGGCGGGAACCTGACGACCTGACGCCATGGCAACAAAAAGCCGGATTGTGGAATAAGCGACAACGGCCAGATCTGATGCTGCGATCTGACACTACTTGCCCATTTTCGGGGCCTTTTGGGGGGTAAATGGGTCCGAAAAGTGCCTCCCAAAAAGCGGCGTAACTTATTGTGGGTCTGGGTGATACCTCGCTGAGACCATTTGGAGCCAAAAACCGGTTTCGACTTAGAAGGCATGAAGCCTTTGGGACAGCCTGCCCCCTTTCAGCACTTAGCATGGGACAAGACAAAAGCTCAACGGTCCATTACGCGTAGTACCGACCGCGTGCTGAACGGTGTCGGCTGCGACGCTTTCTCGATCCGCGCCAAAGCGCCGGTGCTCGAGGCAAACGGGCACCGGGGCGGCGCGTGAGGCGGTCACTGGGCGACCAACCGTTGCGCCATCGCTTCGCTGTGCTCGCTGCGCAAGTGGCCGTAGGTCTTGGCGATAAGAACTCCACCGTCGCGGTGTCCCTGCCACGCCGAGATCGTTTTGAAATCGATCCCCATCTCGATGGCGCGGGTGATGAAACAGCGACGTAGGGAGCGCGGCGAAAAGTGTGCCATGTTCAGCCGTTTGCAGGCCGCCGCCAACGATTTCTTTGGATCCTTCACCGCAAAGACAGTCTGCCCCAGGCGGATACGCCCGTTGGCCTCCAGTTTCTGCAGGAAGGGCAAGAGCTGCGGAAATATCGGAATTGAGTAGCCGGTGTCGGTCTTTGCGCGGTAGAGGTTAATTCGCTTCTTCGCCAGATCGATGTGCTCTCCTCGGAGGTTGGCGCATTCTGCCGTTCCGACGCCTGCTAACCCCATGAACTCCACGAGGTCGGCGGTGTCCTCGGCATCACGGTTCAGCTTTAGATCCCGGATGTCCTTCACGATCTGATGGAATTGCTCCCAGGTGGGGGTCGCGCGAATCGGGCTTTCGACGCGAATTCCGTGGAGGTCGGCGGCCGGGGAAGCGGCGATCGCGCGCAGCTTCAGCGCAAGGTTGAACAACTGGCGAAGGAACCTCGCGTATTCGTTGAAGGTCGCGGTCTTGACCTCCCGCTTCTTGCCGGCGAGCCAGAGCTCGAGTTGGCCGGCATTGATTTGTTGAACCGCAAGCTCCAGTCCATGCCGCCAGGTTTCCTTGAAACATCTCGCGATCGAGCGCCGCGTCGCCACCGTTTTTGGCGCGCACTGCGCGAGATGTTCATCGTAAAGCCGAAGCAACTCGCTGAGCGACAGCTTTCCCATGTTGGGGTCAACCTTCGAAGCCTTCTCCATCTCATCGGCAAGCCGCCGTTTGGCCAAGGCGCGATCTGTTGTGCGCAAACTCCGACAAATGTCCTTGCCATTTGCCTGGAAGCGGGCATAGTAAACCCCGCTTGAAGAATATCGGAACAGATTTTCAGCCACGCGGCCAAATTCGCCGTTGCGTGCGTGCGTCTCTTTCATGCACCAGAAGATACGTCGTGAAAGGGGGTCGTGAAAGGGAAAATTTTCAGTCCGATCAGGCGGTTGTAAGTGCTTGGCTGTGAAGTGGTTGGGGTCGTAGCTCAGTTGGCAGAGCGTCTCGTTCGCAACGAGAAGGTCGGGCGTTCGAATCGCCTCGGCTCCACCAAAAAGGCCGCTGAACGATCTAGCGAGGGCAGCCTCAGACCCGCTTTGACACGAATTGCACGAATTACCACGAATTCGCGTCAATTCGTGAAATTCGTGTCTTCCCAAAAACTTGACCTGTCTGCAACGTGTTTTGAACTTCTAGGACTCTACAGGCCCTCCTGGCGTGAAAGTTCGACGGTGGCCAATTATGGCCTCCGGCCGCTGAACATGCTCACCAGCAGCGAGAGGACGAATAGCGCCAACGCCACCCAAAACAGGATCACCGCGATACTCGCTGCGGCGCCTGCGATGCCGCCAAAACCAAAAATGGCGGCGATGATGGCGATTATAAAGAATACTACAGCCCATCCAAACATGTCGTACCATCCTGTGCCGGCTGAACCTCCTCAATCGGGGTTTTAACTACTCTTGCAGGCGGCGCTTACGCCCTGCCTTATCCGGTCTCTTTCCCATCTTGGGGCGCACGAGAAAATTCTTCGTACCGCAGATTTTCAATCCAATGCCACTAACATTTGGCCACGTGAGCCATTGCGAGGACCGCGTAACGGCTACTATCGTGTGTTCCTCCGGAACACAAAAATGGCGCCGGCGCGAGCCAACGAATCTCTCAAATGTTAGTGGCGTCTGGTGCTGAAAACCCGCGCTTGAATCCTTAGAGGATTATCCCCAGACTCCGGGGCATGAAAATGCATACCCTTGTCGCGGCTTTCCTTCTAATCTCCCCATTCGTGCTAGCTGCTCAGCAACCGGCCGATCACCCCATCAGCGCGCGGGAGGAACAGCGGCTTCGACAGAGATACCCGGGCTACCGCGTGGAGGACCCGAACTACCGGCACGCCGGAGAGGCGGCCCTAAACCGGTGGATGGACTGGAAGTGGGGGCTTCGCATTCATTGGGGTCTCTACACCCTGTTCAACGGGCGTGAGTCGTGGATTATCACCGAGCACCTCGGCGACAAGCCCTGGCTCAAGAACTATTTCTCTTCCTACGAGCGATTCGATCCCACCAATTTCGACGCGAACCAATGGATGGACATCATGCAAGCCGCCGGCATGAAATTCTTCACCATCACCACGAAACATCACGAGGGATTTTGCCTATGGCCAACGCGGACGTGGCAGAGGGGCTTCGAGAAGATGCCGGATGGCAGTTACGTGGAGGTGACCAATCACTTCAGCATCGCGGAGACGCCTTACAAGAAGGATATCATTGGCCAAGTGGTGAAGGCGGCTCGCGCGCACGGCTTGGGCATCGCTTTCTATTTCTCGCACATTGACTGGCACGACTGGGATTTTGGCTGGGATAACCGGAATTATTGGTACGATCCAGCCTTCACCAAACAATCGCAGCCCCAACGTTGGGCGGCCTTTATCCAGAAGGAACGCGAGCAGATCACGGAACTGCTCACCTGGTATGGCCCAATTGACATGCTCTCTTTGGATATCAGTTGGCCCAAGGCGGCACAGAACGATGCGTATGGGATTGCCAAGCTGGCGCGCCGCCTCCAGCCCCATATCCTGCTGCGCAACCGAGGCATCGGCAATTACGGGGATTATGAAACGCCGGAGGCGACCATTCCCGAAGACCCCAACCGCATCAACCGCCCCTGGCAGGTGATCTACCCTTGCGGCACCGGTTTCTCTTACAAGCAGCATGACACCTACAAGCCCAAGGAGTGGGTGCTCAGCAGCCTTATCGACATCGTCGCCAAGGGGGGCAACTTCGAGGTTGGCTTCGGACCGGACCCGACCGGCAGGTGGCCCAAGCAGATGATTGACCGAGTGACCTATGTCGGCGACTGGCTGAAAGTCAATGGCGAATGCATTTACGCCACGCGGCCCTACTTCCGCTATCACGAGGGGGCCAACTTGCGCTTTACACGTTCCAAGGACAGGAAGACCGTCTATGTCATTTGCCTCAAATGGCCTGGCCGGTCGCTGCGAACGACATTGGTCAAGGCGATACCAGGCTCTCAAATCCACCTGCTCGGCTGGAAGCCGGCTTTGAGATGGCGCCAGGACGCGGACGGCTTGGTGATAGAGCTGCCGGCGGCGCTTCAGGACCAAACCCGGCGCCCGTGCCGGCAAGCCTACGCCTTCAAAGTGGAATCACAGCCCTGGAAGGACTGACGTTCATGAGTCGGCGGACAGTCTGTGGGATACTTGGGCTGGCAATCACCGGTCCGTTGGCGACAGGAGCCGCGCCTCTTGCAGGCACATCCCGTAGCGGCTGCCGGGCGGGCGGGAAGCGAAGGTGACGCCGCCCCAGCCGGAACTGAAATTGGCGGCGTAGCAGAGCCAGACCGTGCGACCGTCAGCGCCAATAAACTTGGAAGGAATATTGACGAAGTAGGCCTGCTCGCCGAAGTCCTTGAGATAAGCGGCGAGCTTCCACGGCCCGCTGATAGCATCCGATTCCAAAATGTAGCTGCTGAAACGGGAAACCGTATTGCCGCCGTCGGTCACGCAGAGCAGGTATTTGCGCAGAGGGGCGTCATAGGTCATGGTGACACAGCCGGCATGGTCCCGCCACGCCGCGATGGGCTGAATCCGGGCGAAATCGTGAGACCAGCGGGCAGCCCCGTTCTCGTCGCGTCCGGCGAAGAATTCGTATTTCCTGGCGTCATTCATGTTCGCGATGCTGGGCGTCACCCGGAGCAGATAGATCTCATCGCCGGTGATCCAACTGTCATAAGCGAAGCGGCGGTTTGTGCCGTCGCTGGCGCCATGGGCCACGAGGTAGGCCTTGCCATCAGGGGAGTATTCCAACTCTTTGCCGAGATCGACAAAATGAGGCGAGCCAATCTTGACCGGCTCACCATGCAGCCCCTGTTCTCCAAAGAGCGGGTGGGCCGGCGTGCAGGGCGTCTGGGTCCATGTCCTCCCGTAATCGGTGGACCACCGGAACCCGACAAACGGGCCCAGCCACGGCCAGTTATAGGTGGTTGCATCGTGCCGAACGATGCCGCTCGGGGCCAAACAGTAGGTCCCATAATACCAAACGCCGCGATAGACCAGGCTGCCGCACGGGTACCGGCCCGCGTAAGGACGCGGGCTGGAGTTAAATACGCCTTGGTTGGTGATCACCAAGTGCAAAGGATCATCGCCAAGAATCGTCGCGTTGCCGGTGGTCGCGTTTTCTCCTGATGAACTCGAACCGAGGCCATGGACGCTTCCGTCCGTCCATGGAGAATACAGGTTGCCATCCGCGGCCCACGAAGGATACCAGGTGTCGGCATGCGCGTACTCGGCGTGGCGTCCGGTGAACGCCAGCCCGATGATGCTCCGTGATTTCGGGAAGGGGCAGTCCGCGGGGGGCTGGCTTGGCCACGGCTTGAGCGCATGGGTTGGAGGGGGAGCCGGGGCATCGGCGAGCAGATGGCGCACGCCCTGGTCATTGGCGTGAAGCACACCGAAAGGAAGCAAATAGATTGCGATGAGGACTCTCGCTGATACGTTCATTTTCATCGGGGCAGCCTATCAGGCGAATGGGGCGGGAACAATGCCCCGGCTTTTTCTCAGAGCCCGGCGATCGCCAGGCCCTGAACCATCTTCCGTGAAATGTCGCGTTGCCGTTCGTATGACACAGCCCCGCGTCTTTGGCTTATCTCAGATTTGTGCGCGGTGAAGAACGGATCGCAAATGCATACCGTCGGCCGCTCCAATCCGTCTTCCTGCCCTAGCACGGTTTCAAACTCCCCGGCTGGGGGATCACCCGAATAAAGAGTCTGGCATTTCAACACCACGAGCTTTTGCTTCCGATCGATCCGCCGCTGATTCGAGACCAGCACAACCGGATGGCCCTCCCACGTCCAAATTTCCCAGGCTTTCAATCCCGTCTCCCGGTCGCTTGCGCTTTGATGAGACGAGCCAGTCCCGCCTCATCGCGCTCAGGGCGGGAGTAGTAGCGGTCTAGGACCTCATCCGGAAGAGGGTCCACGTTCGTGACTCGCGGCTCTGGCGCTAACCCGCGAACCAGACGCTCGAGGCCCAGTCTCATGCTTTGGCGCATGGTCTCGGCCATCGAGAGACCGGTCTTCCGGGCCGCCCGCCGCACCTGGCTGAGTAGTTCGTTTGGGATGGCCAGCGGGAACGTCTTGCTTTGCACGTATGAACCATACAAGCCAAACGCCCCCAGTCAAGCTCAACCATTAGTCTTTCTGGGGCCGCCCGGCGCCCTATTAAGGAGGAGACGCCGGAGGCAGCAATGCGTCTGCTCGAGCTGCTTGAGCCACCGTCAGCTCGATAATCCGCCGCAGGGGAGTCAAGGGCCGGGAATGGAGCACGGCCTGGAGGCGGTCCACGACCGGTTTGCGGCGGCGCATGTCCTCGAAACCGGGTTCGTAGGCCTGATTGTAGGGAACAAACTCAATGGGTGATCGCGAATGGAGGATCTCGATGACCAGTGCCGCCAAATCCCGGATGGAGATTTCTTCGGTGCTGCCGATATTGAACACCCCGCCTCGAGCACCCGGGCAGTCTTGAAGACCAACCAGCGCATCAACGGTGTCCTGAACGTAGCAAAAGCAGCGCGTCTGCTTGCCATCCCCAAAAACCTTCAAGGGCTGCCCGGCCTTGGCGGCGGCGATAAAGCGCGGCAAAACCATCCCATACCGCCCGGTTTGGCGCGGGCCAACGGTATTGAAGAGGCGTGCGATGACGATGGGCAGATTCCGCTCCTTGAAAAAGGCGAAGGCGAGGAATTCGTCCATCAGCTTCGAGCAGGCATAACTCCAGCGGGATTGGCGCGGCGGACCGATGAGCAAGTCGTCCTCTTCGCTGAACGCGGGTTTGAGACTCTTTCCATAGACTTCCGAAGTCGAGGTGAGGAGCACAGGAACGCTCCGCCGCGCCGCCGCCTCCAGCAGCACCTCGGTTTCGTGAAGGTTGGTCTCCAGCACCCGAATCGGCGAGCGTACCACCAACTCGACGCCGACCGCCGCCGCCAAGTGATACACGGATTCAGCCTCGCCAACGAGTTCCGCAAGCTGCGGGCAAGCCGAGACGGTGCTTTGAATGACGCGGAGCGCGGGATGGCCTTCGACCTCACGCAGGTTCTCGAGCCGCCCGGTCGAGAGATCATCAATCACGACCACCGGTTTCCCCTCCGCGAGCAACCGCTCAACAAGGTGCGAGCCGATAAAACCGGCGCCGCCGGTAACCAGCACGGCCGGTTTTCCTGGAGCGGCCGGTTGGGGCTGTTCAGGAGGTGGGTGCATCAGCCCCCCAGCGGGATGGCTTCGTCTATGAGCATGACGGGGATGTTGTCGCGGATGGGATAGAGGAATTTGCCGTCCTCGCGGATGAGCCCGCCGTCGATGGGAAGCTGCACCGTCTGGTCGGCGCGGTTGGCGAGACGGCCCGCGGCGATTTTCTCATTCAATTCTTCGATAAGTCCGGCCTCGGCCGGGTGCAGGCCCTGGTGTGTTTCCGGGCAGCAGAGGATTTTCAGGAGTTCAGCGCTAATCATGTCAAGGGCAGGGAAAGGCCTTCCAGGGCGGCGCTATAGACCTGCTTCAACGGCACTTTCGCCGTTTCCGCAGCTTGACGGCAGGATTCGTATTCCGGCGCGACCTGAACAATCTCGCCGTCGAGCCGTCCCAGCTTCACCGTCACCTGGCCGTACGGCGTGCTTACTTCCGTGAAGTCCCGGCGCAGCTTGCGACGCACGGCAAGGTGGCGCCGGACGCCCAGCGTGGTGGTCTCTCGCAAGAGCAACTCAGTGAACGTGTCGGCATCGGTTTCGGCACAGAGCACCGTTAAAAGCACACCTGGACGATTCTTCTTCATCTGGATGGGGGAGTGAAAGGCGTCGAGGGCGCCCGCCGCCAGCGCCTTCTCTATCACGTGGCCTACGATCTCTCCGCTGATGTCATCCAGGTTTGTCTCCAGCATCATCACGGTGTCGGTCTCCCAATCATGCGCCTGAACCTCTCCCGTGCTTTTTGCCTCGCCCAGAATTGCCCGCAGGGCATTGGGCCGGCTCTCGGTCTCGCGCGCCCCCAGGCCAAACCCGATCTGCTCCGCCACCACGTTTCGCATGGGACCGAAGCTCTGGACCAACTCGGCCAGCAAGGCGGCGCCCGTAGGTGTCACCATTTCATGAGGCTCGTCGCATTGAGAGACCGGAATCCCGCGCGCCCCCAGAATGGCGAGGGTGGCGGGCGCCGGAACCGGAAAACGGCCATGCGCGCATTCAATCCAGCCTGTCCCTTCTACCACCGGGCTGGCAAGCAGTCTGGGCCTGCCGAGCATGTCCAGCCCGATGCACGCGCCGACAATGTCAATGATCGAGTCCACCGCCCCGACCTCGTGAAAAGCGACCTGGTCCGGGGGCAGACCGTGAATCCTGCCCTCGGCCACCGCGATTCGATGGAAGACGGCGATCGCCTGCTCCCTCACCCAATCGCTGAGAGGACTGTTGGTCAACAGCTCTCGAATTGCGCTGAAAGTCCGGCCATGGGCGTGCGCGTGTGCGGGAGGAAGGACGCCGGAGGCGGTTTGGGCCTGGGAACGGGTGGGCGAATCGTCGCACTCGCGCAGACGATGCTGGCCATGGAAATGCCCGTGGGAATGTTCGTGTCGGTGCCCGTGCTCCTGCTCTTGCCCTTGCCCTTGCCCTTGTTCTTGCTCCTGCTCTTGTTCGCCCTCGTGTTGATGCCCGTGAGAATGCCCTCTCTCCTGACTGCCTGTCTCGGCATTGTCTTCCAGGTGAACGTCAAAGCGGACTCCTTCGATGCCGAGTCGGTGTTGACGCGTGACGTGCAGGTGATAGCCGTCCAGGCCCAGTTTTTCCAATTCCTCCTCCAAGCGCCCCGCATCGACCCCCAAATCAATCAGCGCCGCGACGAACATGTCGCCACTGATGCCGCTGAAGAGGTCGAGGTAGAGGGTTTTCATGGAATTCCCGCGGTCGCGGCCATGCGTTGGCCGCCGCCGCCCTGGGCCGCGACCCCGATGTCCAGGGCCTCTTGCGTTCTCGGATTGGAATCGCGCGGTTGGGGCGCCGCGCCGGCCAAGGCGTTGATCTGGCTGGCGGCATAGCCGGCCCCAAACCCGTTGTCAATATTGACGACCGTCATCCCGCTGGCGCAACTGTTGAGCATGCCCAGCAAAGGAGCCAGGCCTCCAAAGCTGGCCCCGTAGCCAATGCTGGTCGGCACCGCGATGACCGGGCGCCAGACCAGGCCGGTCACCACGCTCGGCAGGGCGCCTTCCATGCCGGCCACCACCACCACCACGTTCGCGCGTTGGATAGCATCCAGCCGTCCCAGCAAACGGTGAACGCCGGATACTCCCACGTCCGCGATCCGTTCCACCCGGTTACCCATAATTTCCGCCGTCACCGCCGCCTCCTCCGCCACCGGCAAATCGCTCGTGCCGGCGCAGACCACCGCAATCGTTCCGGGGCGTTTGGGCAACGGCTGCGGGTCCAGGCTCAGGCACCGGGCGACCTCGTGATGAACCGCCTCGGGGAATTGTCTCAGAAAAAGCCGCGCGTGCTCGAGCGTAACCCGCGTCGCCAAAACACGTTGCCCGTGTTCACGCAACTGCTGGGCGATGGTGACCACCTGCTCGGGGGATTTGCCCGCGCCGAAAATCACCTCCGGGAACCCTCGCCGAATCGCCCGATGCACGTCCACCTGGGCAAACCCAATGTCCGCCACCGGCGCGGCCTGAAACGTGCGCAGCACGTCTTCCAGGCCGGCGTTCCCATCGCGGAACCGTTCCAGGAGTTTGATCGCTTCGATCGTGGTCACACCGGAAACATGTCACAACGTCTCCATAGGGTCACGCCCGAAGTTGGGCATCGGGGTCAGTCCTCACTTTTTCCGCGGTAGGGGAAGGTGGAGTGGCGGAAAGAAGTGCAGGACTGACCCCGACGTTATGAGGGCGAAGATCATAGTGGTAGAGCGCCGCGATGATGAGCGAGTGGCGGATTTTGCCTGAGGCAACCAGGCGCGGGATGTCCGCAATAGGCACCAGACGGGTCAGGACGTCCTCGCCGTCATCGAGGTGAATGGAGTGGCGGCAGACGCAGTTCTCGACCAGGATAGTGAAACAGCGGTTGCTCATGATGGCCGGATTGGGAAACACCTCTCCGAGGATGCGAGCGTTTTCGCCCTCATAGCCTGTCTCTTCCCGGAGTTCTCGGACGCCGGCGACCTCAGCCGACGCGTCGGTAGGGTCGATCATGCCCCCGGGTATCTCCAGTTCCACCGTGTTTGACCCGTGCCGGTACTGCTCCACCATCACCAGGTCGTCGGCGGCGGTGGTGGCGATGACATTTACCCAATCGACACAATCAATGACGTAGAAATCATGCACCCGCTTCGTTCGCGGCGAGACGCGGCGATCCGAACGGATGGTGAAGACTCGGAAATTGCCCGCCGGCTCCGAGCCGACCGTTTCCCAAGGCTCAATCTTGGCCGGGTTCGCTTCCGGAGCGGCGCCTCGTGATTCAGATTCGGCACCGGAGTCGCCCGGCTCTTTGAGCGCCTTCGTTTCGTCTCTCATATTCAAAACCCTCGTTCTTTGGCCGCCCAACCCTGGCTCATGAGCCGAAGCAAGTGCTCCAATGCCTCTTGATAGGTGCGGTCCTTGGCTTCCGCCAACTGCCGGGCTCGCTTATCGAGTTGGGCGGCCATAGCCGTCGATTTCTCGACCGGACACCCTAAGCCGGCCAGCAGACCGGCGAGTTCCTCAATGGTCATGTGTGCGGGGCACAGATCTAACTCTAACGAGGCGCCCCGGAGCACCTTTTCCATCTCATTGAACATTTCACATGAGGCATTAGGCATTGGGCATCGCCAATGAATAATGGCGAATGCCCAATGCCCAATGAAAAATGCCGCTGGCGTCACACCCGAGGCCGGTTCGCCCTCTCCGCACAAACGGCAAAACTTGACCTTTCTGCAACATGTCTTGAAATTCAAGGACTCCAGGCACTTTCGCCGCTGGCGCGGCGAAAGTGAGGTTCTCCTGCGGAGAACAGCGCTCATTAAGCATTGAGAATTGAGCATTAATCATTGGTCATTGGAATTGATCGGAACGACAACATGTTTGTCTCTGTCCTTCGACAAGGGGCTAGACGCCCGCCGTCTCCGCCGGGCTGACTTTGACGCTCTCTACGACCACGCGCTTCACCGGACGGTCCGGCGGGCGAGTTGGGGTGGTGGCTATCTTTTCGAGCACGTCGTCTCCCTTGATGAGCTTGCCAAAGGCGGTGTATTGGCGATCGAGGAACCGCGAGTTGCCATGGCAAATGAAGAATTGGCTCCCAGCGGAATCCGGTTCCTGGGACCTGGCCATTGAAAGCACGCCGCGATCATGGTGCCGGTCATTGAACTCGGCTTTAACCTGGTACCCGGGTCCGCCCGTGCCCCAGCATCCCTCCTGGCTCGGGTCCTTGGTCAAAGGGTCGCCACCCTGGACCATGAAATCGCGGATGACCCGGTGGAAACAGGTGCCGTCGTAAAAGCCCTCTTGCGCGAGCCTCTTGAAATTCTCGACCGTCTTGGGCGCCACCTCCGGCCAGAATTCCACCACCATCTCGCCCTCACTCGTTTGAATTATTGCCACCTCACTCATGATTGTTCCTTGGTTGGAGGGAGTCATTTCACCTGGTTGGCCGGGACAATACGGATGCTGATCACATCCACGCGCTTGATGGGCCGGCTGTTCTCGCCGCCCACGGGGCGGACCGGCACATTGGCGATCTTATCCAAAACATCGTAACCCTTTATCAGTTTGCCGAAGTCGGTATATTTCCCATCCAGAAAGCCGTCATCGGCCTGGCAGATAAAAAATTGCGAGCCAGCGCTGTTGGCGAATTGCGGGCGAGGCGGCTGTCCGTACTGTTCGCGGGGGTCGCCGTTGCGCGCCATGGAGATGACGCCGCGCGCGTGATGCCGGTGGCTAAACTCAGCATCGATGTGGTAGCCGGGGCCGCCGGTCCCCCACTCGGCCTCTTTGGAGGGGTCTTTGGTCAACGGGTCGCCACCCTGGATCATAAAGCCCTTGACGACACGATGGAAGCAGGTGCCGTCATAGAAGCCTTGGCGGGCCAGTTTCTTGAAATTCGCCACCGTGTTCGGGGCCACGTCCGGCCAAAAGCCGACCACCATCTCGCCCATGCCGGTCTTGATCACCGCCACCTCGTTCGTCCCGCTCAATGCGTTTTGCGAATCCTCCGTGCCGGTGCTGCCGGAGGAATTTGTCGATTGCTCCCCAACCGTGGCGCTCGTGTCTGGCGCCGTCTCTGTGGCTTCCTTTTTGCCGTTCTGCCCGCAGGCAACCAAAAGGCCCGCCGCCAGCATCAGCACGCTGCTTATCTTCAATACTCTCATAAAAGTCCGAGAATGTTCCACGCAAGGCGCGTGTTGTCACGCCGGAAGTGGGGGACTCTCGGTTGAAGGAGCAGAGTTGCTAAAACTCGAAAGGGATGTGCTCCCTCAACGGGGAAATCGTAAGTCCATATCTCCCAGGGCGCCACGGCTAATGGCTGGCGGCGGCGCACCGGCTCTCAAAAGCGGCCCAGTCGCTTTCCTCATAGCACCGATTAAGCTCCTCATCGGAGAGGATGCCTGATTCCCCCGCCCCTATGTGAGTCAACTCCAGGAGCGAGCCATCCGCCATCCTGAGCCGAATAACTTCTCCGGAAAACGCGTCCTCACACACCGCCCTGAAATGACGTTCTGCCTCATCAAGTGAGATCGTTTTCACGAAGCAAGCATGGCCCCCGGCTTGCGCCAGGTCAAGGCCCCGCTCATTCTCGGCCGGGTAGATCATGCGCTGCTATGCCCTGGGCGTTTCCCTGTCGGCTCTCAGGTACTTGGCCTTGTCACTGGCCGCGGTGTCAGGGGTAAGGCGCCAATCCCATGGCGCGTCCGAGCGGCAGATTGCGGACGATTCCAAACACCACCATCACCCCTACGGCGGACCAGACCAGCCAGGGGCGCACGGCAAAGGGCGCGGGCAGGTTTCTGAGCCGGGCCACGATGTAACGCGCCGTCCCCCAAATCAGCAGCGGGAGTGAACACACCAAGAGGATGTTGTCGTGCAGCGCCGTGAGCAAATGGCCGTGGAACAGTTGATACATCGCCCGCAGCGAACCGCAGCCTGGACATAACAAGCCCGTGGTCCGATAAAGATAGCACTCAGGATAAAACCCGAATTTGGCGGGATTATACAAGAACAGCATCAGAACCGCGCCCGCCCCCAGCATCCCCAGGGCAATGAAAAAGAGGATACTTTCAGAGGGCGCGTCTCCGATCCGTGGAGGCGTCCGGCATTTGCTGGCGTTCATCGCCCCTCCCCTCTCAATGGAACGCGCCTTTTATCTCCGGCTTGCTCAGGACGACCAGCGCCCAAATCCCAATCGGCAGGCCGATCCAGCAACAAGGTGAAACGCAGGGGACCATGGCGGCAATGCTGCCGGCCATGGCCAGCCCGTAATTGCGCAACTGCTTCATCTGGAGCCCCGCGGCGAAGACCAGAACGCTCATGCCCAGGGCGACCAGGCCCAGCGCGAAGCCAAGCGTGCCCGACATGAACATTGCCCAGTTGGGCATGCCGCGTGGCATCATCCCGTAGCCCGAGCGCCACATCGAAAAGCCCGCCATCCGGACAAGAATGCCCGTTACCTGGCCCAGGAATCCCAGCACCGCCGCCGCCATCAGCCCGATCGCCGGCCCGCTCACCTGCTCCACTGCCGCCGCGTTTTGGGGCGGCAACTCCGGAACCGGCGGCGGAGGGCTGGCGGGGAAAGAGGATGCGAACTCAGCAACCTCCGATAGAGCCATCCATTCCGTGGCTCCATCCGGCAGCACCTTCGTCTGCGCATTTGCCCGGCCCTCGGCTATCCATTGACGCAGTTGGTCCGCGGTTACCGGGCCGTACT
Organism: bacterium; assembly: GCA_021784555.1. Classification (GTDB taxonomy): domain Bacteria; phylum Verrucomicrobiota; class Verrucomicrobiia; order Limisphaerales; family UBA8199; genus JAJYHY01. Next base: position 23,139 of record JAJYHY010000002.1, on the reverse strand, counting down.
CCTTTCCATCCGCTCCGATAATCTTGTACATGCCCTGACTCTGGCCTGAACGGGCGGGTGGCGTCAAGGAGTTGATCGCTACAAATCAGGGCCTTGATTGTAAGCTGATCCAGTTCTCTCAGTGTCATAACGCTCCCGTTTTGCCATCAATTTCCAATCCTCAATACTTCATTCTCGATTCTCAATTAACCTGAGGGGGACATTACGCACCCTCGACCTGCTGAGGACGTGCTTTCAGAGCTTCGGCGCGCTAAACAGAACACACGCGGGCGCGCCCACGTCCACCACCTGGCCGGTCGGGCGCAGGCGGCCGCTCCTCTGGTTGATGCGGAACACGACGATCCGATCCGAGTCCTGATTGGCGGCCAGGAGCCAACGGCCCGTCGGGTCGATAGCGAAATGGCGCGGCGTCTTTCCCCAGCTCGATTGGTATTCGACCGGCGTCAGCATGCCAGTTGCCGGGTCGATGCGGAACACCGCGATGGTATCGTGGCCGCGGTTGGAGGCGTAAAGGAATTTGCCTGACGGATGAACCGCGACCTCGGCGGCGATATTGTCACCGCCGAAATCGCGCGGGATGGTCGAGACGGTTTGGAACTGATGAAGCGCGCCCCGCTCCGGGTCATAGTCAAAGGCCGTTACGGTGCTTGCCATCTCGCTCACGACATAGACCCGCCGCCCGTCGGGACGGAACGCCAGGTGCCGCGGGCCGGACCCCGCCTCCAGCACCGCCGCCCCCGGAATATTCGGCGTGAGCGCCCCGGTCAATCTGTCGAAGCGATAAACCAGGACTTTGTCCAGGCCCAGGTCGCAGGCCAGCACGAAGGAATCGGACGGATCGGTTGTGATGAAGTGCGCGTGAGCGCCGGCCTGGCGCTTCGCGTTCACACTCGATCCGTGATGCTGCATAATCGTGCGAGCCGCTCCGAGTCTGCCGTCAGGCTCCACCGGCAGGACGGCGATGCTCCCGCTGCTGTAGTTGGCCACCAACACCCATTTCCCGCCGCTATCCACCGAGAGGTGGCAGGGGCCCCGGCCTCCCGACGGTTCCCGGTTCAGAAACGTCAACTCTCCCGATTGCGCCTCAATGCGGAAGGCGCTGACCGCTCCTTCCTTGTTCGGGCCGAGTTGGCTCGTCTCTCCCACGGCATAAAGCACGGGCAGCTTGGGATGGAGGGCGAGAAAGCTTGGGCTGGGTGTACTGGCGGCAAGCGTTGGCCTACCGAGCCTGCCGCTCACTAAATTGAAGGCCGCAATGTAGATGCCCCGGCTCTTCGGGCCGGTATAAGTGCCAATATAGACTCGCATAGAGGTTCGGGATGAGGCGTTTGGGTCAGTCCTCGCCCTTTCCGCGACGATGGAGGGCGCAGTGGCGGAAGAAGGTGCGGGACTGACCCCGACGCTGAAGGCGGCAGCCGACCTGGAAACGAGCGCGGCGCTCATCGCCATTGCGAACAGGAGTGGAGAATGCATTTCACCCTCACTAGAAAACAGCATTCACGCCAGGAAGCAACTCCCAAAAGCGGCCCAAAGGATGTAAACCCTTCTCGCGAAATTTAAGCTTTCGCCGGCCTGAGTTTCCTGTATTGTACCGGGTTTTAGGATAGTGAGCGTGTATTCGCGATGAGTCGCTGGTTTTTGTTTACGCTGTGTGCCTTGCTCGGTTTGGCGATGCTCGTGTGTGGCCTGCTGATGCCGGCCCACCTGCGGGCCATTGATGATACGGTGCTGAGCGTCGCGGGGAGGGGTTCGCCTTCGATTGTGGATGAGGGCTTGACACTGGTCAAGGAACAGCAATTGGGCGCGGCGGAGATGTGCCTTGAAGTCGCCCGACAGCAACACCTCGCGGGGACGCGGAAACTGGGCCTTGCGGTTGGGAACCTGGCGATGGAGCAGCCGGAGCTATTGCGTTGGGGCGGCGCGGCGCCGCTGTTGGACCGTCTCTTTGGGACGAATGACGACGCCGCGACGGCTGGGACCAAGCCGATAACCGATTTTTTGGTGCGCGACTCAAGCCGGGCGAAGGTGCTGGAGTTCTTATCGACCTCGCGCCAGGCCAGTGTGCAAGCGCTGCTGGGATGCCGGCTGTTGACTAACACGGTTATCTTTTCTCCCTCGCCATCGGCCTCCGGCCAGGCCCTGGACACCGCGGTCTCGCTTTGCGGTCTGCTGCTGGAGCAGGGTCGGCTTGGATTCAGCCCCGCGATTGCGGAAATGGCCGCGGAGGCAAACGCCGGCAAGGGATCGCAGCCGCTCGAGCAACTGCTGCTGGATTTGATGTCGTTGGGCCAGCGGTTCAATTGGGACCAACTGGTGGTGTTTGTCAGCCAGATTGAGAGTCCCCAGACTCTGCGTGTGCTGGCGGATCGCGTCCGCAATGCCGGCAAGCAACTGCCGCTGCTGTTCGCCACGGTGCGCCTTTCCGGCGAGCCGGCGGCCGTCGGGAACTACTTGATGAGATACAGCAAAACGGGCTTCAACGACCTGGCCCAAAGCGCGCGGTTGGGCGCCGGGGCGCTCAAGGCGATGGTGGCGGGGGAGAAACGTCCGCATCCGGCGCCGTTTTGGAACCGGCTAACACAGTACACGCCCTTTGCGCAGTTTGCGACCGTCGCGGTGGATTACTCCTGGCGCATGCCCTGGCTGGCGCTGGGTTTGAAGTGGTTGCTCTATTTTTCCGGCGGCTTCTGGATAGCCGCGGCGGGCCATTTCATGCGCCGTCCTATTTCGCCTCTGGAGGCGCCGCTGCAGGTGCGCGGTTTCCACCTCGCGCGCGAAGTTTTGTTTGCGTTCGGTTTCCTGTTGGTGGTACTGCTGCTGAGCGAGCCGTTTCTCGCTCAGCAAAGCCAGAGAGCCATACTGCCGTTCCGGCTGCGCTTGTCCTTGGCAACGCTAACGGCCCCGATGGGAAAATCCGGCCCTCATACCTTGAATATGAATGACCAATTATACAGTCTCTTAACGCTGCTCCTGTTTTTTGTCCTGCAGGGGCTCATCTACACCGCCTGCATGATTAAGCTGGCGGAAATCCGGCGCCAGCGCGTCGTGGCGCGTGTCAAACTCAAGCTCCTCGAAAACGAGGAGAACCTGTTCGATGCCGGCCTTTACCTCGGCTTTGTGGGAACGATTATCTGCCTCATATTGGTGTCGTTTCGCATTATTACGCTGAGCTTGATGGCGGCCTATTCCTCGACTTCCTTCGGCATCATCTTCGTGGCCGTTCTCAAGATATTCAACGTGCGCCCACTGCGGCGGCGGTTGCTGCTGGAGGCGGAAGCCAATTCCGCCGAGACCGCGGCGCCGGTGACCACCTCGGGGCTCGCTGCTTCCTCATGAACCGGAGCATCCTAATCGTCATGTGCGACTTCCTGTTGCTGAGCCTGTTGGCGTTTTCCAACGTCGATATCAACCGGATTCGCAATCCCGCCGATACTGAACGCGTGGGCAGGCTGGAGCCGCAAACTACCGAAACGAACAGCGGCAGGAACGACTTGGCCGCCGTGATGCGTCAGGCCTTGAACGAGCAACAAAAAGGCCAACAGGCCCTCCTGCGGGAGTTGGCCAAGGCCAAAGAGGCCGCCAGCAACAACCAGGCCCTGCTCGCCAAGGCCGAAGAGGAGGCTAGCCGCAACCAGGCCCTGCTCGCCCAAGCTCAGCAAGAGGCCAGTCAGAAACAGGCCCTCCTGGTCGAGGCACGGCGTGAGGCCAGTCAAAGAGAAGCCTTGCTGGTGGAACGTGAACGGCTGGTTGAGACCCTGAAGCAGGGGCTGAACACGCAGAATGCGGAGGCCCAGCAGCTTCAGGAACAGCGAGGCTACCTGGAACATCAGTACGTCTCCGCGCAACAACGGCTGGATGCCTTGAACGAGAGACTGCACCAGGCCAACATCCAGGATGTCATCTCCAAGGAGAAACTCTCCGCCATGAAAAATGAGGTCCAGAGGCAGGTTGCCAAGGCCGCCGACCTCCAACGGCAGATCACGTACCTGGCGGACAGCAACACCGTGGTGCAGGCCGAGAAGGAGCAATTGACCGGCAAGCTCCTGGTCGCCGAGACCCAGACGCAAGCCGCCACTCAGCAGGTCGCCCAGATGCAAACTGAGGTGCAGTCGCAACGGAAACAGAACGCGCAACTGGCTCACCATGCGGAACAATTAGCCCAGGGGGTCAAAGTCCTGGCGACCAATTCCGGCGAGTTGGCCAAGGAGATTCATCAAAACACGCCGCTGGTTCCCAACACCATCTTCAGCGATTTCCTTTCCAACCGGGTCGAAGCCGCATTTCATGCCGTCCGCAACGGGTTTTTGGGCTCGAACAAACGGCGAACCACCGAGACGATTCTCGTGACTGACGGCACCCGGACGTTCGCCTTGTGCCACGTCCAGGATACGCCCTTGGCTTTCTCCAGCCCGGGCCGGGATTGGGATGGGCTGAGTGGAATGCTGGAGGGCAAGACGCGCGCCGTCCCCATCCGCTCCGTGTCGTTTGCGTGGCCGGACCCGCGTGTGGTGCTGATTCCGGTAACCAAGGAAGAAGCGCAAGAGTTGGGGTGCAAAGTCTATACAATTTCGTCGGACCCGTTCCGGTTCCAGCAAGCCGTGCTGGTGGGGGCGCGAGAAAGTTATTATGGGGAATGCAACTTTCAAATGGACACCTCGACACCCGGATACTTGAAGCTGGACCGGAGCTTCATCAAAGGCCTGTTTGGCAAATTCAACCCGTCGCGAGGCGACTTGGTTTTCAGCGAACACGGAGAATTGCTGGGGGTGATGGTGAACGGGGCCTACTGCCGGATGATCCACAGCTTTGACGTATCGGCGACGATCCAGTTCGGCCAGAATGTTGCCGGCGAGCGCACTGGGGAGACCCTCTCCCGCCTTTTCTCCCAGACGATGGGCATCCCCGTGAAGTTGCAGTGACAGTGACCTGCACGACAGGTCTTTTTCAGCACCCCGCCTTCGGTGCGCATCTCTGATGACGCTACCGGCCGCGTTGCTCACGACCACGCTGCAAGTCGCGGCCTGGCTGGCTCGGAATGCCGTCAAGTTGGTCGGCCGGGATCTTGTCGCGGGGAACAGCGGAGATGACGGTCAGGCGCAAGGCGTCCTTTCCCTTGTCGGTGATTTCGTAATCGAGGATTAATCGCTGGATGTCCCGATAAAGAGCCTGCTTGCGCTTGACCATCGTCGTGAGGATGTCTTTCATCTCCGGCCCGGTCTTCGGGAGTATGTGCTGGCTCAACTCCTTCTCGCGCTCCTCGTCCGGCAAGAGGCTCAGGTTCCAAGCCGTTACTGCCAGCCCAATGGCCCCGCGCCGTTGGTCCATTCGGGAACAGTGCTCCAGCAGTGGCCCGGCGAACTCCTCGATGACCTCCGACATCTTCTCCAAACCAGCCGGGTCTTTGAGCACCCGCACCTCCGGCGCAAGGCCCAGGTTTCGTACGCGCTGCAGCAGAGCTGTTTCGCCGCCGTGCCGCAGCCGTCGTTGAGCTCTAATTCGTGATGCCTTGCCCATATCCTCCAGCCTACCCTGGAGGCGATGGAGAGCCAAGCCTTATCCCCTCGCCTGGGACGGCCGAGCCTTCATCCGTCCGGACGCCCCGCCTACCAGCAATTCTTACAGCCAAACCAAGGCAATCCACATTGGTACACGGGCGAGCGGGATGATGGGATACTGGAGTATTGGATTTTCCATCACTCCACAAGCTGCTCAGAAGGTCTTTCGTCGCGGCTGGTGTTTGGGCGGAGGGGAATTTGAGAATGAACAGTAAACCTTTCTATGGGCGCCCCCGTCTATTTGTGCTCACTTGCCTCACCGCCGCCGGTTTCGGACGGTTTCGAGAAGCGCCTGCAACCTGCCGCTGAGCGCGGGCAACAGGGCATCGCAGAGCGGCGGAATCTCCAGGTCGATCACGGGCAAGCCGAGCTCCTCATGAACGACCTTGCGGAGGATCGTTCCTTCCCGCGCGCAATGGCTCGCTCCCGGAATGCGAGCGATGACAACCGCCTCGGCCCGAAAGACGCGGCAGTCCGCCACGATGCGCCGGGCGCGTTCGCTCGCGGAGCCGGCCATGGGGTCGGCCAATGCGGTTCGAGCCAGAGCTTCCAAAGGCGGCAGGTCTTCGGGGATTACATCCAGGGCATGGGTGAACATATAATCGGCGCCGCAGAGCCGGGCGCCCCAATCTTCGAGGAGGTTCATGATGCGCAGATCGGCGGTTGGATTGATCCAAAAGACTCGAACCGAATCGAGCGGGAGAATGAATTGGCGTTGTCGAACGCGGCGATGGACTTCGGCCAGCAACCCCGTAAGCACCGCGATGGTCTCATCAAGGTCGGAACAGAAGTGAATCGCCAGCATTTCCGCGACGAGCATTTCCAGCGCGGGGAGCGGGGTGCCCACCGCCGCATAGACGGCCTGGCGCAGGGCGCGCAATAAACGGCGGACGCGATTGGCCCGGCGAAGGCCATTGGCGAGGGCCTCCGTGTCAAGCGGTTGTCCCGCCAGCGCGCCGAGGACTGATGCCACGCGAGCCAGCTCGGCTCGGACGCATTCGACCTGGAGCGATGGCGCGAGCAGGTTTCCGGGCAGGGAACGGGCCGGCTCATTCGGCTCGGGCGCACGGCGGCGGGGCATCTCCCACCAAGCGATGGGAAACCCGGTGTGTTCGAGCCGTTGGGCGATGGCGGAGAAATCGTCGCAAACCGCGCCGGCGCTGCAGATCAGCAGCTCTGGGATGGGGAAGTGCTCCTCATTGTGAAACGCCGGGAGCATGGCGCGCACCGGGCAAAAGGCGGCATCGATGCCGCAGGCCTCCGCTTGCCGGAGCAGGCCGTCCGTAGATTCCATGAGGCAGGGTGTCCACCAGGCACCGTCCGGATAAAACGCGCGCAGGTTTGGAAGCGAATAGGCCATGACCGGCACCGTGCCGAGGTCCTTCATCGCCCCGACAAGCTTTAAGCCTTGCTGCCGGGCCTGACGCAACCGCTGGTTCTCGGTGAGCAGCAGGTTCCAGAGCCGGAGGGCGGCGGCTGAACTATCGAAGCGCAAGTTGTGGAGGCGCAGGTCTCCCTCTGTCCGGATGTGCCGTCGCAACGGTCCGCCATAGCCCGGCTGCCGCAGGCCTTGGCGCCAGAGGGCTGCATAGCGGCTATCCCATTCCTCCAGCGTCAGTTTGCGGGGCGGTTCGTCCATGCTCATGGCGCAGGCGGGCCCGCGAGATGCCGGAGAGACTCCACGAACGCTTCCAGCCGGCCGCGGATTCGCGTCCAGCCGCTGGCCGCTTCGTCCGCCTCCAGTTGCAGCACTGGCAGGTGAGTGGCCTCTCGGAGCGTTTGGGCTTCAGCCCGCCAGAGATCGCATGCCGAATAGACCCACAAGATGATGCCGCGCGCCCCGCGGAAGGCCAACCTCTCTCCGAGCCAGGCGTAGAGGCGCCTGTTCGGGCGCTGAAAGACATCCACGCAGTGGGCGAGGTAATCATCGGCCAGAGCATCAAGCAGCGCGTCCTTGCTGGAAACAACGCTGGGGACGGAGGCGCTTTCCCAGAGGTTCCGCTCGCCGGGCTCGGTGGCGTTGAGCACCACGCGCGCGCCCGCGGTTTGGACGGCCTCGAACAGACCCCAATCCGCCCGAGACAGCGGCCCGCCTGCCAGCGCGATGGGAACCAGTCCGTTTGTTGGACAAGCGGTGTCGCCGCTCTGTTGCCCCAGATCCGCCCGGCCCTCGGTGTAAAACCGGGCGATGGCTTCTGCCAGGGTTTGAGCGGGAAGCGAACTAGCGGAGTGCAACAACGCTTTGCGCACCCCGCTGTGTTCCCCCATCTGCGACGCCAATGCTTCCGCTGTTGGTTCATGCCCGCCGATGCCCACCAGAAATCGGCCCAAACGCTCCAATTCAGCCAAGAAGATGCGTTTGGCCACTGGCGTTTGCCAAGTCGCGGGGAGATTGAACAGAAAAGCTCGATGCGAAATGGAGAGGGCAAGGGAATCGAATTGGCGGCGCAACTGGTCGCAGTGGGTCGTAAACACAAAAGCTGAGTCGCTCTCCAACTCCGCCACGCGGCTCGTGCGGCATGCGAAGGCGCAGTCTCCCGCGAGCAGGGCGAATGGCCTCGGGACCGGGGCGAACCAAATCCCGCAGGCTTCCAGTCCGTGGGCTCGGATCCATTCCGCGGGGACCCACGGGCTGGTGTAAAAGACCTGCATGCGCGCCTCGGGGCGGTCCAAATTGGAAAATTCGTCGTTCAAAGTGCCTTGCCCGCCACGATCATTCCTTGAATGATTCTCCCCGCCTCGGCCAAAGAGAGCATGAAGCGCAGTTCCGAGAGCAGGCTCTGGGCGAGCGAAGAATCGAAAGCGACGAGCTTGAGGGCGTCGTAAGTAACCTGGTTCTCGAGCATGGCGATATAGAGCGGAAGGTGGGTGCGGAACCGGCCCGAGTCCTCTGCCAGCCGGACGGTGCAGCCGTTGGTTTCCAGGAGCACACGGTATTCATCCAGGCTGAGCGCGTTTGGAAACTTCATGAGGCTGAGGTATCGCTCCGCCTCCTCAGAGGTGAGCGCGCTGTCGCCCAGCATCCAGTCGGTGAAGGCTACGGAACCACCCGGCTTGATCAAGCGCACCGCCTCGGCAATGAGTCTTGCCTTGTCCTCCACATAGCACCAGGCGTCCTCTCCCCAGACGAAATCCGCCTCGCCTCCAGGCAAACCGCTTTGGCAGGCATTGCCCTCGATAAACGTAATGCGGCCCGACAGCCCTTCATCCGCACACCGCCGGCGGCCCAGCTCGACCATCGCCGGTGTGGCATCCACACCGGTCATCCGCTCCACCCCGCGAAGGCGCACCAGGCAGCGCATGCCCGCTCCGCTGGCGCAGCACAGGTCCACGCCTTGCGTGCCTGCTCCTATTCCGGCGCGTTCACTCAAGTCCATCGAGGACTGGAGCCCGCCGATGTGGATTTGTTCGCCCATCAGCAGTTCCCAAAGACGGCCTTCCGGCCCGGAATAGACCGCCTGGACATCGGACAAGTGGATCGTTGGAGCGGAGACCATACCGCCAGAGTTGAAGCCCAAAACGTGTTGCAGGCAAGTCAAGTTTTGCCGAGCGCGGCGGGCACAGCGGCATTTCTCATTGAGCATTGCCCATTAGCGGACGCTTGCGTCCCGCGGACCCTTAGCCTACTCTGCCTTTGACGTGAAACAGCCTTTGGTGAACATTCAGGAGAGGATTGACAGGATCGTTGGCCGGCGGACCAAGACACCTGACGCCCTGTCGGCTGACACCAGCCGCAAGGCGGACGCCATTGCCTGGCGCGAAGCTCTTGGTGGCGTTCGTGTGCCGCGCGGAGTCCACCGATTTCACACTCATGAAGAAGCAGACGAGTGGTTATGGCGGATGATCGCCCGCGCACGTCCGAATTAGAGCCGCGCGAGCCGACGGTTGAGGACTTGCGTGACCTTTGTCGCGAGCTAAACCAACGCAGTGCGCTTTACGTTGTTGTGGGCGGCTGGGCCATGCGTGCCGCGGGCTACAATCGCCGCACGATGGACGTGGATTTGATTGTGGCGAGCGACCCGGCAAACGAGTCGCGCGTCTTCTCCGCAGCTTCTCACGATAATGAAAAATCGCTCCCGCCTGCCCCTAAACAACGCCAGTTCAACGGAAGGCGGGCGGAAGGTACAAATATCGCAGTGTCACGCCCGGGCCTGGACCATCTCCACCAGCGCCTGGACTCGCGCCGTGATCCGCGCGGAGTCCGATGGGGAATAATCGGTGGTAATCTTCAGGTAGGGCAGGCGCAAATCTTCCTCCGCCAGCTTGCGCACTTGGCAGGATTCGATGTCATAAGTGAGGCAGGCCTGCCAAATCAGCTCAATAAGGCATTGCGGACGAAACTCCGCCGCTAACTGGCGCAAGGACGAGAATCGCCCCTGGTTCGGAGTCATCACCGAGCAGGGCAAATGGTAGTACTTCGCCGCGAGGGCACGAATGGGGTCAGGCGCGTTCGTGTCCACGTCCTCCAGGAGCGGCTTCAGACCGGTGCAATTCTCCATGCAAACCACCACCGCACCGCAACTCTCAATCAGTTCCAACACCCGTTCCGCCCCATGCACCAGGGGCACACCAGTCAACAGGACGCGGACCTGGCCGCCACGAGGGCGACTGTCGCCGCCCAAATTAGGCGACCCGCCGGCAGAGCGACCGGCCCCGTCCATTTCGGCGCCGGACGCGGGCACGGATGCCCGCGCGACGACCTCGGCGCCATAGATTTCAAGGGCGCGCGCGTACTGCGCCAAGTCGGCCTCAATGCCGGAGATGATGCTCCTGAACTCAATGAGTTGCCGGCCGGTCAACGGAGGCGGGTCGGCGGCCATCAGCCCGGCCAATTGCCGACGCAGGCCCCGCTCGCGATTCATCAGCCGGATGGCCTCGCGCAATTTGGCATCGGTTATCTGGACCTTAAACCGCTCCTCCAGCACCACCTTGAACTTCACCAATTCCTTGACCCACCGTTCAAACGAATCCGGGTCGTCCGGCTTTTGCGGCAGTTCCAGGACGTGCATCGGATAAGCCTCGCCCAACAACTCAAACATCTTCTTCTTGCCGTCGCACGTGGTCTCCCCAACCACCAGGTCCGCCCGCTTCAGGAACGGATTGGAGCCTTTAACATGATAGCCGAACGTCGATTTGATCAGCGGACAGACGTTCGCCGGCAGAAATTGCTCCGCGGCGGCAATCGTCTCAGCCGAGCCGCCGCACAGACACACCGGAACAGCGCCCGCCGCCAGGAGGATCTCTCGCGGAGTGAACTCGCACATAATGCCGACGATGGGCCGGCCATGCTTGCGCGCCGCCTCGGCGTAGTCGTAGCAGTGATCGATCATATCCCCGAAATACGCCAGCGGATCGGCGTTTGCGGCGGCGGGCTTCGCCAAGGTCGAGGCGGCGTTCATCGGGGTTTGATTCCCAGTTGATCGAATAGGAACGCGTAGGCGTCGGCCTCTTCCGCAATCCGTTCGCTCAGAGCCGTCCCAAACCCATGGCCGGCGCTGGTCGCGGTGCGGAGCAGGATGGGGCGGTTGGAGGCCGTAGCGGCCTGAAGCCGGGCCGCCATTTTGCGCGATTGCGCGGGATTGACGCGCCGGTCGTTCGCGCCGGTCATGAGCAACACCGCCGGATACTTCACTCCGTTGCGCACGTGGTGATAAGGAGAATAGGCGTAGAGGGCCTTGAATTGGGCGGGATTCTTCACGCTCCCGTATTCCGTGGTATTGAATTGGCCGTTCGGGTCCAGTTCGAGCCGGAGCATGTCGTAGATGCCCACATAAGACACCACCGCGCGGGCAAGCTCCGGACGTTGGGTCAAGAAGGCGCCCATGAGCAGCCCGCCATTGCTCCCGCCCTCAACCGCCAATTTGGCAGGGCTGGTGTATCCACGCCGGACCAGATGCTCGGCCGCCGCGATGAAATCATCGAACACATTTTGTTTTCGGGTCAAGTTGCCCGCCTTATGCCATTCCTCCCCGTATTCGCCGCCGCCGCGCAGATTGGCGACGACATAGACTCCACCAGCATCGAACCAAACACGCCGGGCGGGGCGGAAGTCCGGGGTGAGGCTGATGTCGAAGCCGCCGTAGCCGTAAAGGATGGTTGGGTTCTGGCCATTGAGCTGGGTGCCCTTCTTGTACATGATATTGAGCGGGACCTTCGTGCCGTCTTTTGAGGTGGCAAACTCGCGCACCACCTTAATGTCATCGAAGTTCACGCGCGAGGTCGTAAAGAGGGTGGTGCGCCTGGGCCGCTGGAGGCCCGGGTGCCAGGTGAACCAAGCGAACGGCTTCAAATAGCTCTCATCCCCAAAAAATACCTGATCATCCTGCCAGGATTGCAGGCTGGTCACAGTCGATACTGGGCGCACGGGAATCTCTTGAGCCTCGAAACTTCCTCGCGGTAAGTAAAGCAACTCCGAAGGCCCGCCAAGCATCTCCGAGACATAAAGCCCCTTTTCGCAGGGCGCAAAACCCTCCACGACGCCCTGGGTCTGCAGTGCGACGGCGGTCGCGTGGGAGAGCAAATTGCCTGAGCTTGCTGGTCCGGCCAGGCTTGCCGCCCCCGCGCCCGACCGTGGTCGCTGCGCCGTCATCTCAACGGCCCGGAGGGGCAGCCGCAACACCTGGCCGCGCGGAGCGCCTTGAACCGAGCGCAAATAGAGCGCGTCCCCCGGGCCAAACTTCGCCCGCTTAATGCCGTCGTTAAACCGGGCCACCTGCACCCATCGACCGGAGGGCAATCGCACAAAATGCTCGTATTGGCCGCCGTCCCCGTTAGCGACGGATGCGAGGATGTATCGGCCATCCCTGCTGCTCTTCAGCTCTATCTCCGCAATCCTGGGGAAAGCCTTGCCGAGTTGATAGGTGTCCTCCAAACCCGGCGTGCCCAAGCGGTGATACCACACCTGCTGGTAGAAATTGAGGTCCGCCTCCGGACGCTCTCCCGCGTGCGGATAACGCGTGTAGAAAATGCCGGAGCCATCCGCCGTCCAGGCGGCGCTGCCTCCTCCGGTGGCATATTGAACCCGCGGGATCTGGTCCGCCAACTCCAGGCCGGTGTCCGCTAGAAAGAAATGCAACGTGCCTTGCTCACTTCCGCCCTTTGACAACGAGACCGCCGCCAACCGTCCGTCCCGCGATGGCACGAACCAGTCCATCGCCGTCGTGCCCTTTGGGTCATAGCGGTTCGGATCAAACACCACCCGCTCCGTCCTCGTTGAATCGAGCGAGGACAAAAAGACCAGAACGGGTTGTTGCGCTGGCGGCTTGAAACGGAAGGCGAAGATTCGCCCGTTCCGCTCCTGCAGCCCGTAATACCGGGCTGACTCCTCGCTCTCCAGCTTTAGGAGTTGCCGCGCAATCCCATCCCGGTAGGGCAATTGGGAGAAGTAGTCCGCCGTGCGCTCGTTCTGCAGCCGCGTCCAGTTCCGCACGGCAGGCGAGGCGGCGTTCTCCAGCCATTGGTAATTATCTACCACGGCAACACCATGATAGACATTTGTCACCGGCTCGAGCGGAGTGGGAACCGCCGGCAGGGAGGCCACCTCTGCGTGCAGGGGGAGGAGTAAAGCGGAAAGAAGCGGCAGCGACAAAAGGTGCGCGAACCCCCGAAGGCGAATTCTGGAAACCAAATTCATGACGGCAGAGTAAGCCGACGAGCCGGACGTGACAAGAGGGCCGTATGGGTCTGAACCGATGAGGCAAAAAGATGGAGGCAGAAAAATGGAAAGGTTCAAATCTTGCACAAACACGCGGTGCATAGAACTCGCGATTGCCAGAAATAGAACTCAATTTTGGCGAGGATCTGCCTAATGGGAGGTCACAAACACCTCAATTCCCCGCGACGCGACAATAAAATACGCGATCGCGTATTTTATTGTCGCCGCCACGCGGGAGTCCAACCCAAGTTCATCGCAAAAATGTCAGATTGAAGTTTGGGCGTGCTTAGACGAGCCACCTGCGCCGGGGCGGCTGTCTTATTGCCTGCCGGCTGATCGGCTGTGGCCCTCGAGCAATCTTTCGGCGCCAAGGAGCGCCGCTGCCGCAAAAGTTACTTTGTTCATTTCTGCTCCTATTTGTGAATGGCTTCCGCGGGCACCAAACGCGGCCCTCCGCGCTGGTTCTAGTATATGTTAAGCCACTGGAGTTGGTAGTCCACGCGGGTCAGACCCATGTAGTCGCTCAGTTAGTCGATATCGCCCTGGATCGACTTGTAGAGTGTAGTGGTCCTGCCTCCAACAAAGATCAGGCGGCCGTCCTCCGCCGGTATGAAATCGGGCGCACCGCTGTCCCCGCCTATCCAGGTGTTCTGCTCGTTAAAGGGGGGCGCGACAGATCGTCGTGCTGATTCGGGATTGCGAAGCTGAAGGGAGGGAGGTTCGCGCTCATGCGCAGGGTCGGTCCTGTCCGAGAGCACACGGAGAAGCGCGGAGGCTGCTCCATGACCAGCGGTATTGGAGTGATGTTGGCCGGCAGGTCGTCCGCAAACACAAGGACTGTCCAGTCACACCAAGGATCTGTGCATATATGGGGATTGTTGCCAGGGTTACGGACGTATGCGCCCGCTACGGTCGCGGGGAACGGATTCCCGTCCTTATCAACGAACCAGATCGTCGTCCCGTTCCATGTGGTGCGAAAACCGTCCGGCGAGCCCATGCCGTGGCCGCGGCAGTAGCCATGCCGCCTGGTCAGCGCGGTGACGGTGATCTGAGTGGGGGCATTTGGCTCGAGGTAACCGACGGGCGAGATGCCTGTGAACCCGGTCCTGCCGTAGAGCAGGCTATTCGGGTTCCACTGGACGGTCGGGGGATTGCCCGGCGTGCGAGTCAGCCACACCTGGTCCGAAGAGCTTGGCGTGATGCTGGCATTAAACGCCTGCCAGATTCCCCACGCCCAGTCGTCACAGACAACAAGGCGCACGTAGTAGTCTGTATAGAGTTGCGGGTTTGGAGCCATGACGTGGAGGTCGAACTGGCCGTAGTCGGACAGTTGGGTGATGGGAAGCGAGAACGTGCCTCCGGCGCCGCGCACCTGGTAATTGAGCAACCACTGGTAGGTGTAATTGCCCGCGCCCGCACACGAGAAAGAGGCCGGCGACCCCTGGTGAACGACCTGGAAGACCGGCGTGCTCGTCAGCACTGGGCGCGTGATGGGGTTGCTTTGGGCCGTGTACTCACCTGAATTGCTGACGCCGTCCCCGTCGTCATCGGCCGCGGCCCCCGCGGTCCCGAGGGTTCTTCCGAACCACTGGTAATCCCAATCATCCGGGATCCCCTTGCCATCGCCGTCGTAGTCGCCGTTGCACACATCGGCCATGCCGCCGTCGTAGGTCCACTGCGTCCCATGCCCGTCCACCTCCGTGCCAACCCGGCACTTGGAGGAGTTCTGGACGACAAGGCCGCATTGGGCGATGTACACGCCGGTTTGGCAGTACTCGAAGGACGAATCGGCCAGGTAGTTCTGGACACCCGTCGCTATGCTGTCGGGGCAGATGTTCAGCGCGAACTGAGCCCAGCGGATCTTCAGATGGCTAAACGTCTGCGAAGGTATAAAGTTAAAGACGTAGAGCTCATACAACGCGGATTGGGAGGGAACTCCGGTGCTCCAGTCCAGGCGATCGCTGGCCACGCCGGGCGGGAGAACGTCCTCGTTTGCGGAAGTGAGCACGGTCGGGCTGTCCGCGGCCCCGTTGCATTGCACGCCGACCTGGTTCCGTGCGCAAAGGGATGCGCCGCTCGCAAATTTCAGGCAGGTGCCCTGGCCCAGCGTGACCAGACCGGGAGGGCCGTAAACCACGGGACCGGCAATCCAGTACGTGTTGTTGTCGCCGAAGTAGAAACCGTTGTCGCCGCCGCTGTAGATGTAGGACAAGTAGTCTATCACCAGTCCCCGGCCCTGGTCGGCCACCGCGCTGACCCGCGCGGCGCCGCGCGGCCTGGCGACCCGCCAAGGCCATTCGGAGAGAGGCGCGAGGGACGCCAGCAAGGTCGAGGCGGAGCCGCTGCCTGCCTGCGCCATTTCCGGGAGATTCGCCAGCTTGGGCGCGATGTCAGCCCACCTAGTATTACTCTGTTAAGTCGCTCGAAAACCGAGGAAATTCCATCGGTCTCAATGTCGCACGAAAACCTCACGAAATCGCGGTTCTTATCAATGTTTACAGGCTCTCTGACCACATCGGCACGTTTATAACTTAACAGGGTAATACTAGCCCGCATATTTCATAGACCCCTTCGATTTTTGGCGCGGGAGCCGATTTTGAGAGCAAAATTGGATGCCAGCGGAGCTTTTTGGCGCGTCGGGACCAATACGGCGGCTCAAGGGCCATGAAGTCAATCAGAAAGAGAGGTCCTGTACATACCTCCTCCGTCTCCCCACCCCGGCTTAATGGTTGTTGGCCCGCCTCATCCGGCCGCCGCGGCCGCCAAGCGCATCAGCCTCCGATGGCAAAGGGCAAAGAGTGCTTGCAAGGGGAAGGCGCTGCTCATCTGCACGTAAACCCGCCGCACGCTGATGCGCACCTGCGCGGCAATCTTCAAGAGCTTCAAGCGCACACTCCCGGCCGTGGCCCGCTCCAGTTCGGTGCCCGTCAACCCCTCCGTGCGCAGCCGCTCCAACAACAGATACGCAAACATCGACTCCCACAGCCGGAACTGGTTGCTGGCCAGGTGGTGCGTGCTCATCCGGTCGGCGTGCAAATCCAACACCTGCTGCTTGAGCTTGTTCTCCATGTCCCCGCGGGCGCAATAGAGTTCTTCGTAGAGCCGGGCCGGGCGGAAACGGCCTTTGTCGGCTTGGTCCTTGAACCCGTTGGCCGGCAGGTTGGTCACCACAAAACGGGGATTCTCCCCTTGACTCATTATCTCCGCCTTGCCAATGACCCGCCGCTCCCGGCTCCAACTCTCCTGCGTCCGATACCCAAACTCGGTGAACTCACGCACGCTGCCGGCCCCCGTCAGACAGTGCCGCGCGCGGGCCAGCGCCAGCGCCCCTCCCAGCTTGTCGATGAGCACCGGGTTCTTGGCCAGACCCAGGCAGCGGCTGGGTTGGCGCTCGGCGGAGTGGACAAAGGCCAGGGTCGCGCTTAATGTAAAGGCGGGATTCGGCTGGTGGCAAATAGGCGTAGAATATGAAATCGAACGGAATCTCGTTGGGTGTGCTTCTGTTGGCGGGGTTGACGTTGTCCGGTTGCGCGAGCATCTCAGAGACCGCGCACCGCTATCTCGGCTCTCCGCAGTATCCCCCCACTAATCCTGCCAACGTCCGGGTCTTGCAAAGCGAGCCCAAACGCCCGAAGGAGGCCTTGGGCGAGGTTCTGCTCATCGTCCATGGCAACCCGCCTGAGCAGAAACTGGAAGAACGGCTCAGGCGAGCGGCGGCCAGGTTTGGCGCGGAAGCGGTGTTTATCGCCACAGACCGCACTGAGGTTGTTCCAGTGGTTTACATGGACTACTGGTGGGGACCGGATGGGGCGAGCGAGGATGTCTCAAGGGAGATTGTTGGTGTAGCCATTAAGTTCAAATGAAACTCATAAATCCATGGTGCCGGCGGAAAAACGCCGGTGAGCGTGTTGGCCTTCCGAGTAGAACCGCCCTAACTGCTCAGGTCAAGCCGCTGGACGCATGGGATAGCAGCGCGGACGCCCTCGTCCGCCTCCCCGGAGAGCCGCAGTCGCGGACGATGGCCTCCGCGCCGGGGCAGCTACAAATCGCCGCAGAGGGTGGCCGTGGACTGCGCCAAGCTGGAATTCTGGCCTTGTTGGGGCTGGTGGTTGTCTTGGCGGGCTGCGCGAGCAAGGATTATTACCGCGATCAATATGGCGCGGAGATGGAGAGCGTTCCCGATTACAATTACAACAACGATAACACCTATGCCGGGCCGGCTTCGTATGCGGCCGAACCGGCCTCCGACTACGCCGCTGAGCAGCCGGCCCACGGCGCTTATGACTGGCCGCGAGTCTTCGTCCAGGCCAATACGACCAACACCATTTATCAGCCTCAGATCGAATCCTGGGACGGCCATACGCTCACCGCCCGCAGTGGTGTTTCGGTCCAGGCGGCCGGCCAACCACAGGCCGTGTTCGGGCTGATCGCTTTTCAAGGAGCGGCCTCCGTCAACTCCTCCAACCGCACCGTAAGCGTTGAAAAGCCGCGGATCGTCGCCGTCGAGTTTCCTTCGCAACCGGAGAAGGCGCAGTCTTATCGTGCCATGCTCCAGGGAGCCCTTGGAAAGCAAGCCCAGGTTTATTCTCTAGACAGCCTTCAGGGGAATCTGGCCGCCAACAAGCAACAGCAGAGCGCCAATGCCCAACCTCTCGACAATGCCCCGCCGCAAATCACCTTCGCCAACCAGCCCTCAATCCTGGTCTCAATTGAGGGCACACCCGCTTACGAGCCGGTGCCGGGCGCTGGCCTGGACCGCGTGATCAACACCCGCGTGTTGCTTCTGAAAGACCGCAAATCCGGAAGTTTTTACCTCCACGTCCTCAACGGCTATATGCAGGCGCCAGCCCTGGAAGGTCCTTGGCGAGCAGGCGCCCCCCCGCCCGGCGCCGCAGCCGCGGAGAACCGTTTTTCCGGCGAAGTGGACCTGCTGGAGGGCCAGCCAAACCCCGCGACACAACTGACGCCAAAGCTCAGTGATTCAACCGCCCCGCTCGTTTTTGTGGCCACAAGACCGA
The DNA here is from genome assembly GCA_021784555.1 of bacterium. Lineage (GTDB taxonomy): Bacteria > Verrucomicrobiota > Verrucomicrobiia > Limisphaerales > UBA8199 > JAJYHY01. The sequence goes on along the minus strand of JAJYHY010000002.1, from coordinate 4,912 downwards.
CCGAGCTTATCACTTTTGACGGTGAGCCGGATTTTGTTCCAATTCCAGGGACCGCCCTGCTCTATGTCACCAACACGACGGGGAACGTCTTCAAGCTGCTGACCGATCAGCAGACCTACGTCCTTATCTCCGGGCGTTGGTATCGCGCTCCCTCCTTCAAGGGACCATGGCAGTTCGTTGCGGGCAATGAGTTGCCCGGCGATTTCGCTCGCATCCCCGACACCAGCCCAAAGGAAAATGTCAAGGCGAGCATCCCTGGAACCGCGCAGGCAAAAGAGGCCGTGATAGCCAATGGCATTCCCAGGACGACGGCGGTGGCGAAAAACGCCCAAATCCCAGCGCCCCAAATCGATGGAGCGCCGCAGCTTGTCGCCATTGCCGGCACGCCGCTTTTCTATGTGGCCAATAGCAGCGTTCCAATCATCGAGGTGGACCCGCATTCGTGGTACGCCTGCGAAGATGGGGTTTGGTACGTGGCCACCTCGGTTGCCGGCCCGTGGGTCGTGGCGGCATCGGTGCCGGCGGTTATCTACTCCATCCCTCCTTCGTGCCCGGTGCATTATGTCACCTACGTTCGCGTCTATAATACGGCTCCCGAAATCATCTACGCGGGCTACACGCCGGGGTATTTGGGTACGGTCGTGGCGCCCTACGGCGTGGTGGTTTATGGCACCGGGTACTATTATCCGCCTTGGGTCGATACCGTCTGGTTCGGCTGGCCGGGAACCTGGGGCTTTGGATGGGACCCGTTCTGGACCCCGTGGTCCGGCTGGTGCTTTGGCGTCGGCTTCGGCTGGCCGCGCGGGTATTACTATTTCCACGATTTCCATCATCATTGGCTGGCCTGGCACCCTCCGCGACCGCGCTGGGGCCCCTTTCACCGCCCTGGTCGCGGCTTTGCCCGCCAGGAAATCGCCGAACACCGACGGCGCGATTTCGATCGAACCTCTCTGGACATTTATCATCCGGCGCCTAGCCCATTGGGAGGCATGACCCGGGGATTGCAACCTAGACCTTTGAGCCGAGGGTACTACGGGCGCGCATACAATTCCAGGACTGGAAACCTGGTCGCGGGAGAACCGGGGCGAGTGCGGAATGTGTTTCACCCGCCGGCGGGCCCGATGAGGGGACCTCGGTTCGTTCCCGAGCCGGCCAGCGGCGGCTTCTTTGGCCGGTTGAGGGGTGGAGGCCGCGAAAGCTTTGGCCCCCGCGAACAACCCGAATTCGAACCAGGCTGGTCGAGACCGCGTTTTGAGCCGCGCTTCCCGTCGAGGGGCGTAGGCCAGGCTCGCGGCTTCGAACCCGCTCCGCCGCAAGTCCAGGAGTTTCGCACCCCGATATTCAGAGGAGGAGGCGGCGCCCGAGGTGAGAGGTTTGAGGGGGGTGAATCCGACGGCGGACAGAATCCTGCAGGCCGGGGGGGCCGCGGGCGCTAAGTGTTTAGCTTCACAAATCCGTAGCGTATTCCCTCTTGCAAAGCGTTTTTTGTCCCAGGTGGGACATTTTAGAAGGGGCAATTGTTTGTCCCACCTGGGACATCGAATCGGTCAGCCTTGGCGGCGCCCATGGCTCCTGAAGTCGCCTGAATTGGTATGGCGTGGGGTGTTCAACGAAGTTTGCTCTTGGCAAAGGCAGCCTCCGCCTCTGGGAGCCATTGGCGCAGTTGCTGAATGCGCTGTTCATCCAGGGGATGCGTCCGGAGGAAGGCCGGCGTGTGATTGGCTCCCTGCTCCTGGCTGAACTTCATGAATCTTTGCCAGAAAGCAATCGCCTCCCGCGGGTCATATCCGGCCCGAGCCATATAGACCAAGCCGATATGGTCTGCCTCGGATTCCTGCTCGCGGTCGTAGGGCAGCTCCACGCCCACCTGCGCCCCCAGCCCGTAGGCGGCCAGGACCGCGGCTTGGTATTTGGAGAACCGACTCGCTCCGAGGGTCGCACCCAGGACTTGACCACCCGCCTGAACGAGCATGGCCTGACTCATTCGAGAGGCCCCGTGGTGGGCAACCGCGTGCCCAATCTCGTGGCCCAGGACGGTTGCCAGGCCCGCGTCGTTCTGAGCGATGGGCAGAATGCCAGTATATACGCCGACTTTGCCCCCAGGAAGGCAGAAAGCGTTGGCTTCCTTGCTCTCGAACACCACGAACTCCCATTTGGCATTGGGCAAGTCGTTGCTGGCAACCGCGGCGATTCGCCAGCCCACACGCTGCACCATGGCGTTGATGGCCGGATCGTGGTTGATCGGAGTGCTCGCCTTGAGTTTGTCGAAGCTCGTTATGCCCAGTTGCGTTTCCTCCCCGCTCGGCACGAAGTTCAACTCCTCCCGGCCCGTTACCGGCACGGTTGTGCATCCCTGCATTATCCACATGACCGCCGCCACGCTGGCGACGCCCGCCAAGAGTTTTGTTTCAAGCATCTTCATTTATAGTTGCGGCTGGAGCCCGTCGCAAGGTGTCCTGGCCAAAGAGGCTGAAGCGTAGCGACAGCCGCCGCCCATATCCGGCGAGGAGCCACGCTGAGAGGAGGATGAGGGAGGTGTTTTCGAAGATCTTCTGACAAATGAAGACCTCTCCAGTGCCGCACCCACAGTCAAACCTGACCGCGCAAAACGCGAGGCTCTGGGCGGCGGAAATTGCCAGGGCGCGCTCGATGACCACTACCGTAAATGGGACGAGCATTGCAAGAATGACCAAAGCCGAACCTCGCACCGCGATGCCCGCGACCAGAAGCAGGCCGCAAAAGACCTCAAACCACGGGAGCGTGGCGGCGATGGAGTTGAGCAGAAAGGGGTCGTTGACAAGTTGGTACTGTCGCAGCAGCTTCAGAAACTCAACGGGATGCAGCGCCTTGCTCAGCCCCATACAGACGAACAGCCCCCCGACCAACCACCGCGCCAGGATGCTCAGGCCGTCAACCACCGGGCGCATTGAGGCGGTACGCCTGCGGTCGGCGGGAACGGGGGGTTGGTTGTTTTGATTTGCGATTTGCGATTTGCGATTTGCGATTGGGGCGCCCGCTTCGTCTCCTTCTCGTGGGCGCTGCCGGGATGCGCCCTCCACCACCGGCCATCGTTGATTTGGTTTAGATTCCATGGCAAGCTTGGTCAGTTGGACCCAGGTGCATTGCCGCTGTCGGGATCTCCCACTTCGACAGGCAGCCCATTGGTTCGCCACGCCGTCATCCCGCCCACATAGACGTAGAGCTTGGCGGCCGGCACGTCGGCACTGTCGCGCAGAAAGACGGCGGCAAAGCGGCTGTCCTCGCATTGACCGCCGTTGCAATACACCACAATCTGCCGGGCTATCTGGCACAAGGGCAGCACGGTCGGCAGATAGTTTTCAGGCGCATAGTAATAGAATTCATGAGCACCAGGGACGTGGCCGGCCTCGAATTCCTTGGGCCCGCGGGCATCCAAAATCAGGATCAGCCCCTCCTCCCGCCCGGGATCGTTCACCAGGCCTTTCACCTGCGCCGTGCCGATCGCGTGGAAGCCCTCCGCCTTCACCGCCGCCGTTGCCTCTTGAGCCGGCGAAGGGGCATTGGTTCCGGCAATCGCCTGGCGCTGGAGTGCGACGGCCGCCGCCGGTGATTCAGGGAAGTAATCTCTGGCCAGCTTCAAACCGCGCGGGGAGAGGGCATTGGCGGCGAACGCCAAGCCCGCCCCCGCCGCCGCGATGAGCAGGCTCTCCAGCAGGATTCCGCGCAATTGGCGTTGACGTTCCAAGGCGCCAGGTCAGCTCATTTGGCCGAGGAGGCCGGCGGAAACAGCGAGGCCGGCACCGGCCTGTGCGGGGAGACCACCGGCTTGTGCGGAGAGACTTTGGGGAGGACGGGCACGTAGGGAGCAGGTCTGAGTGTCGGGCGAACGAACTGATGGAGGGGCAGCGTGATTTCCGGCTCCGCGGGCTTGTTCGACTTGATACTGAAGGTGTAGGTCTCATTCTGGGCCACTTGGAAGCCTTCCGGGAAGGTAAGCTTCACGTTGAAAAAGCGGCCAGGCTGAATCTGGTTGAGAGCCACTTTAACGTTCCGGACTTTGCCATCGGGCCCGCTCAGCACCGGGTCCGAGAGAGTGAGGGCATTGGTGCTGTGATTGAAGAAGGTCAAAGTGGAGACATACTTGCCTGGGAGCGGCCCGGGAGGCAGAAAGACGCCGGAGGGCCAAACCTGAATCAGCGGCTGGTAATTCAAGAATGCGGTGATCGTCAGTTCCGGCAGCTTAGGCAGGGAAGTTCGCAATGTGATCTGGCCGCGGAGACTGCTCTTGGGCAGCGGCTTGGCGGGGGAAACCACCAACTCGTAGGCCTTGCCGACCTGGTTGGTCCTCAACTCAACCTGCAACCCGGGATTGTTCACCGCCGGGGCAAAGACCGCCACCGGCCCCTCGGTGTTGTTGGTGATGGTGACGACTTTTGAGCTGGCGGGCTGTTCGGGTGTGACGGAGAGCACGGGGTACGTGGGAAAGACGTCGATGGGCATCCAAATGGTGCCCTTAAGCATCAAGTACTTTCTGGGTTCGTTTTTGGCGTTGCTGAGGACGGTAATCGTCTTGCCGACAATGCCCCGATAGCCCCGACTATTGAACTGTATCGGAATGGTGCCGGTCTCACCTGGCTTGACCTCGCGTGTCCACTGGCCCGCCGCAGTGCAGCCGCAGGAAGGTTGCACATTGTTGACGACCAATACCTGGTTGCCCGTGTTCTTAAACTTGTACGTGTGCTTAACAATATCACCGGCATCCGCCCGGCCAAAATCATAAACCGGCGCCGCGAACTGGATGATCGGGCCGGAGGTGGGCGCCGCCGCAGGGCGCGGACCTGCCAGCATGGGCAAGCCCGGCCTTGGCGGTGGAGGAGGAAGGGGGGACCCCACCGCCCCGGCAACCGCGAAGGTGAAAAAGCTCCCAAGCAAG
>JAJYHY010000548.1 GCA_021784555.1 bacterium | reverse complement strand
TTCGACCCTCTTGATTCTATCGAAGATCCTGGGGCAGAGCGGCGGCGGCTCTGTTCCGCAAACCGGAGGCGTCGGATAAGGAGGGAGTATGGGAACCGTTACCAATCCTCTCGGCAACCTGATTAACGGCCTGTTGACCGGCCATGCACTCGGGCAGCAGATCCTTCAGGAGAAGCGAGCTCAGGAGGCTTTTGAGCGCCAGAAGGCCCTCCAGGACAACGAGGCCAGCGTCCAGGACATCATGGACCAGATGAAACTGGAAGAGATGGGAGCCAGGCCGGTGGACAATTTGGGCATGGTGCAGGACACCGTTCCCGCGCCTTCATCCGTTGGGGGCGCCCCAGTCCCTGGTGTTGGCCCATCTCCGCTTCCCCGCTCTGCGGCAAAGGGACAGACCCGCACGATCAAATGGCGCACCGGTGGGAGTCAAACATACGAGATCCCGACAGATGAAGAACTGAGACAGAGGGTTCAGGCCGCCCAGAACGCCCAAATCACAGGGCAGGCGATGGCCCAAGCCAGCGCCGGAGAGCAAGTCCGGAAGGCGTTCGGCATCGAACCGCCCCAGGACCTGCAAAACCTCTACGGCGGGATTCCGGGCTATCGGATGCTGCCGAGCGAGATTCCGGCCGCCAGACAGCAAGCGGCGGCGCTTCGCAGGGGCCAACTGATGGCGGTGGGACCCGGCGGGGCGGTGGTCGATACGGGACCCGGCGGGGCGGTGGTCGGTACGGGACCCGGCGGGGCGGTGGTCGGTACGGGCCAAAGCACAGCGCCCGCAGCGCCGGGGCAATCTCCCGCGGGGCCTACGCCTTCCGGGATGCCCACACTTCCCGGACAGCCCCCCGCAGCGCTGGCACCCCCGGCGGGACCTACACCCGGTGGCGCGGCCGCCACTGCGGCAGGACGGCCGGGCACCGTGCTATTCAGCAATCCTGGCGAGCCGAAGGGCGACTTCGAGCGGACCTTCCTACCCGCGTTTGCGCTCAAGCATGGGCTGACGGCGGAGGGCTTGAAAAAGAACCCGGATCTGACCATTCAGGCGGTCCAGGAATACGCAAAGAAATCGAAAGATCCCGACGCAGTAAATCTCGCCATGCAACTCGGGCAAGCCCGGCTGGACGACCTGAGGGCACGTCAAACAACTACGCCCATGCCGATCAATCCCGGAACGCGCGAATTCAGGGTCGCGCAAGACCTTGCGTACGGAAGAATGACCATGCAGCAATTCCGAAGCCTGACGGCCTACAGCCGGGACACCAACAAGAAGATGGACATTTACGACAAGGCCGGGCAACTCAATCCGAACTTCAACCCGGCCGCCTTCGAGATGGGCTATACGCTGGCAAAGAACCCGAAAGTACAACAGCAACTTGCCTCGTTGGACAACGTGCAGCAGGGCGTTCCGGACCTCCTCAGGTTTTCCAATGCCGCGGCGCGCTCCGGAGTGACGGTCTTGAACAAAGCCATCATTCCCGGAGGTATTGCGTTCGGCGGAAAGCATTACTCGAACTTCCGCACGGCCCGCACCGCTTTCGCGGACGAATTGTCGGGCGCTCTCGGGTATGGCTCGGCTACGGATATGAGCCGTGAAATGGGCTTCGACATGACGGATGGGAACCTGAGTCCCCAGAATTTCGCCTCTGCGATTCAGGATGTGGTGATACCGTTCGTGGAGCGCAAGCGCAGCACGATGCTGAATCAGATGGGCGTCTATGGGCTTCCGGGGATGAACCCGGCAGCGGGGCCGGCGCCGTCCGCGCCACAGGGAAAAGGCGGCCCGGCAACCCCTCCAGCCGGGGCTACGCTACCGCGTTTGACGAACAAGGCAGAGCGAGACAAGTTGCCGAGTGGAGCGCACTACATTGGGCCTGATGGACAAGAGTACGTGAGGCAATGATGGCAAACGAATGGGGAGACGCACCGCCGGCGGCGCCGAATGATTGGGGAGACAAAACCGTGGGCACAGCAACGCCCGCGCCCGTGACGACTGCGGGAGACTCCTCCGGTATTGGCGCGATGCTCAAGGAATACTGGAACAAAATCAATCCGGTGGCCGGGGCGCAAGGTCTCGTCCATGCGGTTGCTCACCCAATCGAGGCCGGAAAAGCCTATCTTCAGCAGACCGATCAGTTGCGGCAGGCCGCAGAGGATTCGTTCTCAAAGGGTGATTACGTTGGGGGCATTCGACACGCCTTTTCGTACTTCGCCAATGGGATACCCGGCGTCGGCCAGGCGCTCGATGAAGCCGGAAACAAGGCGGCATCCGGGGACCATGCTGGGGCTATTGCGGATACTGCGGCACTCGCTACCAACCTATTCGGGCCGAAGATTGCCGAAGCGGGCCTCGGCGCAGTGTCGAGGGCGGCACCGACGGCGGCCGATGCCCTGAAGTCCAGCGCGGCTGAGAACTACCGTTCAATCCTCTTGCCGACAAAAAAGGCCGTTCCCCGTGCGGAGGCCACGGCTGCGGGGCTCGCAGAGGAAACGCCGGTGGCGCTCACGCAGAAGGGCTTACTCGAGCGTGCGGCGCAAGAAAAGGCAACCGCGGGGCCAGCGGCGGCCGCGGCGTATGCTGGAAAGCCCCCAATAACGGAGCCGGAACTTCAGCCGATCTTTGACGATCTCGAAGCGCTGCGGGCGAAACACGCCACGGTGAACGCTCCCGGCGGCACGGTGGTAACGAATAAGCCCTTCAATGACGCAGTGGACGCCTTCGAATCGAAACTCCAGGAGATGCAGGACCGAACCGGCAACGGGCCAGCGGGAAGCGTTCCGGCCGAAGTGTTGGACGACTGGCGGGACAAACTGTTCCGCGGACAAGTGGACGCCAACGGGAACCTGAAGACCCTGAATCCTACCAGCGCAAAATCGCTGGAAAAGGCCACCGCCAATTCAGTGAGAAACGTGCTGGACTCGAAATATCCCGATTCCAAGGCCCTCAACGATACATTTAAGCTCTGGGCCAACACCTACGATTTCCTGGAAGATGCACGGCGGGCGACGATAGCATCACAACGCGGACTGAACGTCGGAAGTTCGCAAGGTTTCGGCGCCCTCGTACAGCGGTTATTGCCGCGGCCGGTGCGGGAGATCCCGGCAAACGTAGCCGGCGTCTTCGATACGGTTGCCTGGAACACGGTCAATGGGGCGATGAAAAGCAGCATCGCGGATGCGCTCTCGGCGGGGAATTGGAACCGGGCGAAGTTCTTGCTTAAGAGCGTTGCTCGCGTCCCGGCTGCGGCGAATGTGGTTTCTCCGGCGCTTCAACCGGCCACAGCAACTCAGCGGTGAGCCATGCGAAGAACTTTGCGAGAAGATACGGAAGCCAAAGGAACATTGTTAGATCGATTCTACATCAAGTGGGGCTCGGATGGTAGGCCCACCCGAACCCCGCCGACAACGACAGGAAAGGACTGCCGCTGCCGAATCCGGCGCGGCCGAGCGTAAACCATGATGACCACCGAAGACCGGGATCGCCTGATTCGGGTAGACGAGCGCGTGAGCGCGCTGTACAAGGAGGTCTGCGGAAACGGCCAGCCCGGAATCAAACAGGAAGTTGCGGCATTGCAGCGGTGGAAGTCCCGGATTACGGGCGGGTTGGCGCTCTTGACGTTCATCGTGGTGTCGGCTATCACGTGGGCCGCGAGACTGATTCGGTAAGCCCGGATACCCTCACTTGCGGGTGATTGTGCTACCCGCAAAATAGATCGCAACCTATCTATTGACTTAGACCGATCCAGGGAATAAGCTGTACGGTAAGTCTAGTACCTAGGTAAACTCACAATGACAAAAACTGTTGAGAGTTCCACTGAACGACGGTCGAAGGCCGAGACGATCCTGTCCGCGTTTCCGGGCGCGATCTGGGCCGAGAACGGCCAGCAA
>JAJYHY010000147.1 GCA_021784555.1 bacterium | reverse complement strand
CCGGGTCGGCATCTGGCTTAAGAACTGTCCTGAATTTGTGCCTGCCTTCTTCGGAATCCTGGAGGCAGGCGGCGTGGCGGTGCCCATCAACAACTTTCTGAAGGCTGAGGAAGTCAGCTTTATCCTGGACGACGCAGGTGTCAATGTGCTGATGACCGACGCCGAATTGGGCGCGCATCATCGCAGTCTCGAATCCCGCCGGCCGCAACTTAGGCTGTTGAAGGTGGAGGATCTTCGCGGGGCGGCCGCGGCAGATCGAGCAGGGGATGCGAGGCGCCAGCGGGCCGAATCGGACTTGGCCGTGCTCATCTACACCTCCGGGACGACGGGCCGGCCCAAAGGGGCGATGCTTTCCCATGGCAACCTGCTGCACAACGTGGAGAGCTGCCGTATCGTCCTTCAGACGGTCGAGGCGGATCGTTTTGCGGTGCTGCTGCCAATGTTCCACAGCTATATGCTCACCGTCGGCATGCTGTTGCCGTTGATTGTAGGCGGTTCGCTTGTGCTGGTGAAATCCCTGCACCCGGTGCGGAGCGCGTTCCAGGAAATCGTCCAGCACCACGCCACGATTCTGCCCGCCATTCCCCAGTTTTTCCGGAGCATGGTCAACGCGCCCATTCACGGGCCCCTGCCCCTGAGGCTGTTTATCAGCGGGGCGGCGCCCCTGCCGGCCCAGGTGCTCACCGAGTTTGAAGCTAAGTTCGGCGCCCCGCTTATCGAAGGATACGGGCTGAGCGAGGCCAGCCCGGTGGTGACGAAGAACCCGGTCAATGGCGCGCGCAAACCGGGGTCGATTGGCCTGCCCATCCCCAACGTGGAGGTGAGCGTTCAGAACGATGCGGGCGGCCACTTGGGCGCGAGGGAAATCGGCGAGGTGTGTGTTCGCGGCGGGAATGTCATGCTCGGCTATTGGAACCAGCCGGAGGAGACCTCAAAGGTGATGCGCGAAGGCTGGTTGCTGACGGGTGACATTGGATACCGGGATGAAGAGGGCTATTACTTCATCACCGACCGCAAGAAGGACATGCTCCTGGTGAACGGCATCAACGTCTATCCTCGCGAGATTGAGGAAGTGCTTTACCAATACCCCGGCATTAAGGAGGCTGCGGTCGTCGGCAGACCCGATCCGCGGCGCGGCGAACAACCGATCGCCTTTGTCTCCGCCAATGACGGGATTCGGATTGAAGAGACCTCGGTTCAGCAGTTCCTCCGCAGGAAGCTGGCCGATTACAAGGTGCCGCGAAAGGTGATCGTCCTGCCGGCCCTGCCCCGGAACGTCACCGGCAAAATCCTAAAAACGACCCTCCGCCAGCAACTCGGCCAAACCTAAGCTGGGTTCTTGGCTTTCGCTCTTGGAAATCGGGCGGACTTTGTGCCGCAGTGGGGAATATGGGGGCTGAGGGTGATGCGGGCGGCCGGGGAACGGATACGCTGCTTATAGGGCGGTCTGTGAAGGCCGCGGCGCTGAAACGCGCCGGGGAGTCGCTCAAGGGGCATTAGCCCGTGCTCAAGGGAGGAGCCCGGGGTTCGAGATCCCGCCAGATTCCCAGGCGCAAATCAATAGCCGCACGCGAAGTGGCTTGCCGGGATCGGCAATGGGTCCCACAATGCCCCGAGAGAACCGAATCATTTTTGAATGCACGTGAATCTTCGATCGACCTTTGCCTGCGCCGGCCTGGCCGCGTTGCTCATCAGCGCCCCTGCCTTTGCCTCGCAACCAATCCAAGTCATTAAACTCTGGCCGGGGACGGCTCCTGGAGACAAGGGAGATATCGGCCCGGAGCGCGACATGACAAAACCGAAGGACGGCCTGGTTGGCGGCAAACCGGTGATCCGGCTGGGCAATGTTACCAAACCGACGATCGCCCTCTACCGGCCAGCGCCGGAAAAGGACACCGGCACGGCGGTGGTCGTATGCCCGGGAGGCGGGTATTCGATTCTGGCGATGGACTTGGAGGGCACCGAGGTCTGCCATTGGCTCAACTCGATTGGGGTAACGGGTGTGCTGCTGAAGTACCGTGTGCCGGCGCGGGCGGGCCGTCCCCGATATGCGGCGGCGCTCCAGGACGTTCAGCGCGCGATGGGCATTGTCCGGAGCCGCGCGGTGGAGTGGGGGATTAACCGCAATCGGATTGGGGTGCTGGGCTTTTCGGCCGGCGGCAATCTTGGCGCGTTGGTCAGCAACGATTACGAGAAACGCACCTACTCGGTCCTCGATGCGGCGGATCAGACAAGTTGCAGACCCGATTTCGCCATCCTTATCTATCCGGCTTATCTCGCGGTGAAAAGCGAACCCGGCAAGCTGGCGCCTGAACTCAAGGTCACCAGGAACACGCCGCCCACATTTCTCGTGCAGGCTGAAGACGACCCGGTTGGTGTGGAGAACGCCATCTACTATGCCCTGGCCTTGCACAAGGCGCACGTGAGCTGCGAGTTGCATGTTTATCCGAAAGGGGGTCACGGCTATGGCCTGCGGCCGAGCAAGAATCTCGTGACGACTTGGCCGCAGCGAGCAACCGACTGGCTGCGGCATGCGGGCCTGCTGACACCCGTCAGTAGGCTTAGGTGACGGCGCTATGATCTTGGTCAGGGCCGCGTCGGCCTACGTCCCTTGGATCTGGGCCGCGTAGGCTTCGGGCCCGAGCAACCCGTCGAGCTCCGCGGGATTGGAAAGCTTGAGTCTCCACAGCCAGCCTCCACCATAAGGCTCAGTGTTCACCAGGGCCGGGTTGTCGGTCACAGCCTTGTTGACCTCAGCGACCTGGCCGCTGACGGGCGAATAGATGTCACTGGCGGTCTTAACAGATTCAACCACCGCGCAGGCCTCGCCAGCCTTAACCTGCCTGCCGATTTCGGGCAATTCCACAAACACCACGTCGGTCAATTCGTGCTGGGCGTGATCCGTGATGCCGACGGTCGCCAGGCCGTCGGACACGCGCACCCATTCGTGTGATTTCGCATACTTCAGATCGGAAGGAACATTAGCCATAGAACAATTTGGGTCAGAGCCTGAGTTGAATGTCAAGAGGGTTTTCGATAAAGCGGTTTGCGCACCACCTGGGCGCCTGCCCGCTTGCCCCGGATCTCGATTGAGAGCAGGCTGCCAGGCGCGGCGGACTCCGGCGGCACATACCCTAGTCCGATGCCCAAGTTCAGCGACGGACTCTGGGTGCCGCTGGTGACCTGGCCAAGCCTGGCGCCTTCGGAGCCGACAGCCCAGATCGTATAGTGCGGCCGAGGCGGCGCCGAGCGTTCGGTCATCTTAAAGGCGGCCAGTTTCCTGGCGAGCTTGCCGGCCTTTTGTTCCGCCAGGATGGAGCGTCCGAGGAAATCTCTTTTTTCCAAGGCCACAAAAAAGCCCAGGCCAGCTTCGATAGGCGAAGTGTGTTCGTCGAGTTCCTGGCCATAGAGCGGGTAACACATCTCGGTTCGCAGAGTGTCCCGCGCGCCCAGACCGGCGGGAATCAGGCCATGCGGTTGGCCGGCTTCCAGCAGACGGTTCCATGCGGAGACGATGACGTCGTTCGGCGCCACAATTTCCACCCCATCCTCCCCAGTGTAGCCGGTTCGCGAAATCCACACCTCCGCAGTGCCAAACCGGAATCGAGCGACCTGGTTCTTCTTCAGTTCGCTGACGTGCCCGGCGACCGTCCCGGCCAGAGAAGGGCCTGGAAAGACCGAGTCAATGAACTGCGCCACGCGCGGGCCCTGAACGGCAAGGGCGCCGGTGGTTTCCGAGGCATTTCGAAGCCTGACCTGGTCGGCGTTCGGGAAAATAGCCCACTGTCGCTGGAGCCAATCGAAGTCGTTGGGGATGCGGGAGGCGTTGACGATGAAGAGGTATTCGTCCGGCGCCAACCGATAGGCATACAGGTCGTCAACGGTCCCCCCGCCTTGGTTGCACAAAAGCGTGTACTGGCCTTGGCCGACCGCGAGCGCCCGCGCATCGTTGGTGAGGACGTGGTTGAGGAAGCTCTCCGCCGCGGGGCCGCTGGCGTAGATCTCGCCCATGTGGGAAATGTCAAACATGCCCGCAGCCGTCCTCACGGCCAGATGCTCACGCGTAATGCTGGTGTATTGAACGGGCATCTCCCAGCCGCCGAACTCGACGAGTTTGGCGCCCAATTTCTGATGAGACTCGAATAGCGCCGTGCGCTTCATACCTTTGCTCCGATTCCTGATACCATTCCCCGCACCAATTGCCAAATCGCGGCGCGAACCTCTTCAACACCTCCGGAGCCGTCCAGCACCCGGACCCGGCCTGGCTCGGCCTCCGCTATCGCCCGGTAACCCTTGGCCACGCGCTCGAAAAAGGCGGCGTCCGCCTCCTCGAACCTGTCCCGCACCAGGGGTATCGCCGACCGGCGTGTTCGGAGCCTCTCCTCACCAAGGATATGCGGGATCTGCAAGAGGAGCGTCAGGTCCGGACGCACCTCGCCCACCGCGAAATCGATGATAGCCCGCACGGTCGCCAAGTCCAGCCCGCGTCCGTATCCTTGGTAGGCGGCGGTGGAATCATAAAAACGGTCGCACAGAACCGTCTGGCCGGCCTGGAGGGCGGGCCGGATAACCTCGCGAACGAGTTGGGCGCGGCTGGCGTTCATGAGGAGCAACTCCGCCTCGGCGGTCATCGCGGCGTTGTCTTGGCTGTGCTTAAGGGTGTGGCGTATCTCCTCGCCAATCGGTGTGCCGCCGGGCTCGCGCACCGTATGCACAACCGTACCCGCTTCCCGGAGCCGGGCCGCCAGCAAGGCAATTTGGGTCGATTTGCCGCTGCCTTCCGTTCCCTCGAAGGTGATGAATAGACCGCGCATGTGCCACTCAGCCGCGCTTGACCCGCCCCCCCTTGGGTGTATCCTCAATGACCCAACCTTTGGCCTTCAATTCAGCCCGGAGGGCGTCAGCGCGCTTAAAATCCCTGGCCTGACGGGCGGCCTGCCGGGCCTGGAGCAGAGATGCAATCTCCGGCGGGACATCGATTTGTGGAGGTGCGCCGACGCCCAGAACCGAATCCATCCTTGCCCAGGTTGCCAGGGCTGAAGCCGCGGCGACGGCATCCAGCGAATTTTCCGCCAGGCGGCGGTTGGTTTCGCGTACCCAGTCGAAGACGCCGCCCCAAGCCGCCGAAACGTTGAGGTCGTCCTCCAGCGCGGCGGAGAAGCGGCCAACCACGGAGGCATCGGGTTCGGCCTGAGCGCCGCGGGCGGCCTCGCGCAGCTTGGTCAGGCATTCGTCAATGCGCTGCAACGACTGCCGCGCCGCCTGCAGGCCATCGAGGGTGAAATTGAATGTCTCGCGGTAATGGGCGGTGAGAAGCAGGTAGCGAATCTCGCGCCCGCTGAAGCCCTTCGCCACCAGGTCGCGCAGGGTAAAATAGTTGCCAAGTGACTTGCTCATCTTGCGCCCTTCAACCAGCAAATGCGCCCCGTGAAGCCAGTGCTTGACGAATGGCTGGCCGGGCGGCTGGAGATCGGCGCCTTCGCTCTGGGCAATCTCGTCTTCATGATGGGGAAAGGCCAGGTCCTCGCCACCCAGGTGCAGGTCGAAGCTAGGCCCGAGCAGTTTCATGCTCATCGCACTGCACTCGATATGCCAGCCCGGACGCCCCTCGTCCCAGGGACTCGGCCAGAACACCGCGCCGTCCTCCGGCACGCGCCGTTTCCAGAGGGCAAAGTCCGCCACCGCCTCCTTTTCATATTCGTCGTTGGAGACGCGCTGGCCAGGACGCATTGCTTCAAAGTTGAGCCGGACCAGCCGGCCATAAGAGCGGCCCGAATTCCGATACTTTTCGATACTGAAATAGACCGAGCCATCCGGAGCCTGGTAGGCCAGTCTGCGGGCAATCAACTTCTCGATCAGGGAGATGATTTCGTTAATATGTTCGGTTGCTCGAGGCGTGAGATGTGGCGGGAGGCAATTGAGGCTCTTGAGCTCTTCGAAGAAGGCCCGCTCAAACCGGGCCGTGAACTCGCGCAGGGAGGTGTTGGTCTCGCGCACGCGGCGGATGATCTTGTCCTCCACGTCGGTAATGTTCATCACGTGACGGACGGAAAAGCCCCGGAACTCCAGGAAGCGCCGGACCAGGTCGCTGAAAACAAAGGTGCGCCAGTTGCCGATGTGGGCGAAATCATAGACCGTCGGCCCGCAACAGTACAGCCCAACGCTCCGTCCGGCGGGGTCCAGCGGCACGAACTCCTCCACGGAGCGGGACAATGTGTTGAACAATTTCAGGGACATATCCAAACCGCCTCAAGAGTAGGCGCCAACGCCAGGAAGAAAAGGTTAAATACAGCTTCAAACGCTCGCTCTGCAAACCATGTATCTGCACATGCCGGGCGGGGAGCAGAATCCCGCACCCACGCCCGTATGGTTTTCATGGTCAGTGACAAAGTCATCGTAAACGGCTGGAGATCAGGGGTGTCGTAGCGCAGACTTGTCACTGGCTATGGCATGGTTTTGGGCCTGGTGTTCTTGGCGCTTCAAATGCGCCGCAAGGCTCGGTAAGTTTTGAACATGGCAAACCGGAAGACACGCGACGAGGGGGAGAGCATTGAACTGGGACAATACATTGTTGCCGACCCGAAGATCTGCCATGGGCAGCCCACTTTCAAGGGCACGCGTATCATGGTCTGGCAGGTGCTGGAGGACGCGACTGCGGGGCGCTCATGGGAATTCATCTGTAACGTTCGGTGGGACGGCCGCATTCCCCTGGCCGCCGTGGCCGAGGCTCTCCATTTGGCGAAAACCACCTGGCTCGAACGACACCCCCCTGCCCCACAGCCTGGGCTCAAGCGGGCCGAAGCCGCGATGGTGTGAACCTGCTGGATGAGAACTTTCCGGCAGATCAACTGCCGCTTCTGAGGACTTGGCATATCCCGTTTCGCAAGATCGGCCGCGAGGTGTCCCACTTGGGCATGGAAGATCCAGACATCATTCCGCTGCTGCACCGGATTCGGCACGTGACCTTCTTCACGCACGACCGAGGGTTCTTCGACGCTGGCCTTTGCCATGGTCAGTACTGCCTTGTCTGGCTGGACGTGCCTCCGGATGCCGTCGCGCTCTTTATCCGGCGGCTGCTCAAACACCCGCGCCTCGACACGACGGCCAAGCGATTGGGTCCGGTCGTTCGGGCGCACCCCGATGCTGTAGAGTTCTGGCAACGAAACCGGCCAGACCCGCGGCACATTGCTTGGTGATTCCGGCACTTCGGAGCGGCACAGGCTGACGTTGCAAGCCCGCGCTACGACCTTGTCACTGGCCGTCGCCCGGTTGAACTTGACGAAAAGCGAGTGGAAGGTTCAGATCAAGCGAAACGGATCAACAGCTCATTTCATACTATGCCTGTGCCCACTCAATTGCCTACCAGCGCCAGAAGCGAAACCTTTGGCGGTGTCACCTATCATATCGAGGGCGAACTCGTCCCCGCCCTGCAGGTGGAGTTAAGCCACACCGGGGTCTTTTTCGAGCACCACATCCTGCTCTGGAAGGACCCCGGTGTGGAGATTGGTTTGCACCCGATGAGGGGCGGATTCAAGCGCATGCTGGCGGGCATGCCATTCCTGCTCACGGGCGCCCGAGGCCCGGGCCGCATCGCCTTCAGCCGCGACGGGGCGGGACACGTCTTTGCCCTCCACCTCGCACCGGGGACGGGGGTCGAGGTCAGGGAACATCAATGGCTGGCCGCCACGGACAACGTTGAGTACAGCTTCACACGCGTGAAGGGCGCCGCCAACATCCTGCTGGGCGGCACCGGCTTCTTCATCGACAGCTTTTCGTGCCAGGCGCAGGAAGGCATCCTTTGGCTTCATGGGTACGGCAACGTGTTCGAGGTCACGCTCGCTCCGGGCGAAGCCATCGACATCGAACCCGGCGGGTGGATTTACAAGGACCGCACCGTGCAGATGCAAACCATGTTTCAAAGGCTCTCCACGGGCCTTTTCGCCAGCGCCGGCCAGATCTGCTGGAACCGGTTCACCGGGCCGGGAAAAGTCGCTCTACAGACCATGTATCTCCATATACCGAGCGGAGAGTAGAATCCCTACTGTCGGCCTGAACTCGTAAGCTACCGCGGGGCTAAGGAAACGAGCGACCGGACGCTGCAACAGGACCGGAACGGCTTGTTCTGGGTACATTCTTTCTGCGTTACCCCTGGCGGGAGGCCCCGCCCCCAGTTGCCGCTACTTGGCCTGTGCCCGCTGACTGAACGCCGCATCAAGCTTGTCTAGCAGTCGCAGGGCGCGCCTCGCGTTTCCTCTGGCGGCTAGCAGCCGAAACCTCATTTCGGCATCGAACTCGGAGAGCGCCATTGTGGACCATTCTTCGACGAGTTTGTTGAGGCTCACGCCCCTGCGTGCGGCCATCTTTTTCAAACGTTGATGCTTGTTTTCGGGGAGTCTGATTGTCATTGTTACCATACCATTACCTTTCTGCCTGCAAAAACTGTGCGGGTGTCATCACCCGGACCGCCGGAAATCGGAGTTCACCGCGAAAATCTCCAACGTTATGGGTAACGATTACACTGGCGCCGCCGGCCACTGCCAACTCGAGGACGTGATTGTCTCCCTCATCCGGAAGATTCGGGCGCCAGAGAAAGAACACCTCTGTCCATACACAGACAAAAGGCTCTCCACCGGCCTTTTCGCCAGCGCGGGCCAGATCTGCTGGAACCGCTTCACCGGGCCGGGAAAAGCCGCCTTGCAATCCATGTATCTGCACATACCGAGCGAGGAGTAGAATCCTTATGGAACCCTGGCACGGTAAAATCGAGCGCCAAGCGGAGCCTGGTTCGTGTCCGTGAATAACGTCTCGCCGCCCGCGGAGGTCGTAGCCGCTCCGACCATGCTCCAGTTGAGCAGGTTGGTCGAAACGTCGATAGCGTAGCTCTGAGCCGGTGCGCCATTGAGAGTGAAGGAGAAGCCTTGCGCGCCCAAATGGGGATTTGTCAAGCGCGGTGGCGAAACCGTGCCGCCAGCGGTGGCAATCTCGAGATGCGTCTCTCTGCCAAATCCAGCAATGCCCAAGGCGCCCGGGTAGCTGGTCGTATCGAGGGTTGTCACCTTGATAAAAAGCAGCTTTGCGGTGTAGAGCGTTCCGGGGCTGAGCGTGTAAGCGGGGATGATAGCCGACGTGCGCGTGCCGGCCAGCGCCTTGGGCTTGCCTGGGTCAGCGGTCTCGAACACCTTGACCCCGGCGGCATCCTCAATTTGCAGATGAATGAAGTCTGAGGAAGCGGCCCCGGCTACGGGCATCCATTGCAGGAGGAAATCATGGGCAGGGTCGATCCTCTGGGCTTGGGCGGAGGCCGCAAATCGCGGGGCCGGAAGGTACTGGTCAGGCGGAAGCAGGAGGGTGAGGTTTCTAGCGCCCTGGGCAGCCCCCGTGATGGCGAAGGTGTAGCTGCCTGTGGGATAGCTCGAATCGAGCTGATTGAGGCTGTCGAATTTCACCTCGTATTCATAGCGCGTGCTGGACCCCGCAGCCAGGTCAGTTGATGCCGCGGGCGGGATTGCCAGCGCCGCGGACAGAACACCGTTGGAGGCCGATGCAGTCACCTGTGCGTGGAAGAGGAAGCCGTTATTGGCGAGGACGGCAGGCGGGTTGGTCGAAACCTGCCCATACAACTCCATCTTGAGCAACTCGAACGTTCGGGCGTCCGCCAGGCTCGATACCGGCGCCGTACGGATGGCAAACTTCAGCCTCTTATAGTAGCGTGCCGCCCCGGCGGCCCCAGGATAACCGTTAGTGTCGTACGCGACGGTGTTGGCGGCGGTGATGGCCGCTTGATAAACCTGGTTGGCCGTCAACACTCCGGGCGTTAGCAGCAGTGAGCTATCAGCGCCGCTGAGAGCCTCGGGCCCACTGTCAGGAGTTTCAAACACCCGGTTACCCGCGCCATCCTCGATCCGGACTTGGACGAAATCAGGGGAAACCCCGCCGGCAAGGAATTCCCAACGCAGGTCGAAAAAGGCCCCGGCGTCCAAATTCTGGGTCGCGTCAAAATTCAGAAAATGGGATGTGGCTGGGTAAAGGTCTCCCTGCAAGGCAAGCGATGGGGCCTGGGCGCCATCGTGGAGCGTGTCGATGGAGAAAAAATAACGTCCGCTCGGGGCATGCTTGTTGAGCTTGCTCAGGGAGTCGTACTCTTTTCGGTACTTAAACTCGGCGTTGCCTGGTTGAGCGGCCAAACTCAGGGGCAAGAGTCCAGGCGGCTGCACGGAAGCGCTCGTTACTGTATTGGCAGCGCATTTCAACGAAGCTTCCAGAATATAGCCATTGTTGGTATCCGGCGTGGCGATGCCGGTGCTGGTTTGTGTGAAATCGATGCCTTTTTCCACCAGGTAGGTCGTCACGTCGGAGGCGGCGGCGCCGAATCCGAGAACAAACTGAGACAAGAACAGCCAGCCGGCCATCGACACCGGTTGCACGACACGAAACAGGCACTTCATTTTTTTCTGAAGGTTGATTCTGCTCCACCGTCTTCCAGTTTCCAAGCGCGAAATCTCCGCTCTCCCTCATGGAGTTAAAATCGGGATTGACTTGCGTCCGTGCCGCCGATAAACCGTAAAATCCCTCCTATCCAGCGTCACGACAAGCGCATCCTCTTCCTCCTCGCTCATGGTGACAAGGCAGGCGTCGGCGAAGTCCATGGGCTGGTTGCCGTACTTCTCCATCAGCGTGAGAATGCGGCCAATGTTATAGGCGGTGTCAAATGTCAATTTCAGAACACCGCGCTGCACCAACCGAATCACTGCCGTCTGGTCGAAGCCAGCGTACGCTAGCCGGGCGCAAGCCTCGCCAAGCACCGCCTCACACGTCTCGAATTGGGAAAACCGGGAGAATTGCTCCGCTGCCCAGTCGTGCAGGGCCTCATCGGTGAGATAAGAAACGATTGGCCCGGCATCAATAAGGGTTCTTCTTGGCATATTGTTTCAGGTAATCTTTGCTCGTGGCGAGGTCTCGGGGCGCCCCTTTGAAGATTCCGCAGAGGTCGCTTGCCTTGTCCAGCGCGGAGTTGGCGCCCTTGCGTTGGATGAGCTCCTCGACGCTTTGGCGCAGCAGAGCGGAGATGTTTGGGCTGATGCTGCGCAGTCTGGACCGAGTCCCGTTTGGGGCTTTAAATACAATAGTTTCCATGTGCGCAGCGTAATACAACCCTGGCAAATGTCAATATACTCAACCTACCAGCGGTAATAGCGGTAGGGATTGTCTCCCATGGGGAAATCGGTGCGGTAATCCGGACAATACCAGCCGAGGGTCTGGACGCCCACGGGCTTGGGACTCAGCGACAATTGAAAGCGGGCGCGCGGGCCAGTGTATTGATGGCCGGAGCGGTCGCCCTCCGGGGCCGCTGGCAAACCCGGCAGTCCTTGAAATCCGCCCGGACCGAACCGATTGAAGAGCCGCACCGCGACGATGTTCTTGCCGGCCTTGACGAGCTTGCCGGGCACGCTGTAGCTGCGAAGTGCTCGGCGAGCCCCTGATGTCTCGATGCCGGTGTGTCCAACCTCCACGCCGTCGAACCATGCATCGTCGAAGCCATTGACGACACCGAGCGAAAGCGTCATGTCCTCGCCCGCCTCGGCCTTCGGCAGGACAATTTCTTTGCGGAACACGGCCTCCTCGGCATGTTGGGCGAAGAACGGGACCATCTGGGGCAAAATCACGGGCATCCATCCGTGAGCCGGCGCGTTGTCTCCAACCAGGGCTTGCGCGGCGGGAGTGACCCCCGGGCCGGCGTGCGCCGCGGCCTGAGTTGAGGCGGGAGGCAGCTTGAGCCTGACTTTCATCTGCCAAGCGCCGTCCAGGTCAAGCTTCCAGGTGTCGCAGGGATGGAATATCCGGCTGTCCACCGGGAAAGTGGCGCCCAGATTGGCTAGGAGTTGCGCCACGGCACGAGTGGCCCGCCACCGTGTGTAATGGAAATAGGTCTTCTCATCCGCCTGAAACCTATCCGGGTCCACCTGGCAGAAGATGGCCACGCCCTTTCCGACGACCTTGCGGCCAAGGAGACCGTCCGCCCCGACCTCCACGCCGCCGCTCACGATGAAGGGGGGCGTGTCGAGATAGGTGCGCCAGCGAAGGTCGGAGGCGCTAAGCCCGCGCGCCTCGGGCCAGTCAGGCATGGAGAGCGAGCCGGCGAAATGGGCGGGCGCCCGCTTCAATTTGGCGCCCAACGGCCCGTCCGCCTCGGCGCGCGGCAGAAGGAAGGCCCTGCCGCCCTTCTCCAGGTAGTTGTCCAGCGCCGCCGGACTGACCTCCGCATTCGGGCCGATGAGCAGCAGCCCCGCACCGGTGTCCAGGGTCGTCGAGTGCTGAAAACTCACGCCGACCCGATCCAGCCACGCCGCGCCGGCGCTACCGCCGAGATAGACGACTTTGTTCACCCTCGGCGACAACGGACAGTGGAGCGCATAACGAATGACGCACTGGGCGACACGTCGCGCCGCCGGGTCCAGCGCCATGTGGTCTTCCAGGTCCAACGTGCAAAGGATGACGCGCCCTCTGCCGTAGTCCAATTCCATCAGCGGCGTGTAGGCCAGGTCAAACTCGCATTCGAGCAAGGGGCGCCAGCCGCTACGGTGCGGTTTCTCAACGGCGGCGCTGGTGACTCCGCCGCGGTTGCCCCAGTGCCAGCCGGAGTAGGGCTGGCCGCCTTCGTTGCCCCTAAAGTAGTCTCCTACATATTTAGGATAAGCGGCGATCAATGTGCTGCTGCCCGTCCAGTCGCGCAGGTCATCGGCGTCAATTCCCTCGGTGACCGAAGAATTCATGGGAAAGACGCGCCGGCTTACTTTCGGGCAGACACGCCAGCCGAGGGCCTCGGTCATCCAGTTGGGGTCCTGAGCGGAGACCAGAACACGGCCTCCAGCCCGCACGTAAGGCTCCAGCCTGGCCGCCACCGCCGGGTCATCCCTCAGGCCGTTGCGCCCGACCACGACCAGCGGGGCCGGCGAGCCATCCCACGCGTGGGGCGTATAGCCCAATTCTCTTAGCATCTTGCTGGTCGAACCCTCCGGATCAACCGTCGCCATTCGCCCGCCCCTCGGCCGGTCCGGGCCAAAAACGCGAAACTCAAACGTGTCGTGGTGTTGCCGGTTGCCGATGGTTGCCGCGAGCGTTACTTGGCCATTGACTTTGCCGTCCGCCGGCACCTGGGGCGCGGTCACTGAGAAGGGGATCTTGCGAATTTCCGAAACGGCCAGGCTGCCATGCAGCTCGCCCTGGCTCACCTGCCCCCCGTTGACGGTAGCGGTCCAGGCAGCGGTAAAATCCTGCGGGCGCCGTGTGTCGTTGATGAGGACGATTTGCTTCTGAAAGGTCTGTCCGCCGTGGAAATGGTGGTCCTTGGCCGTGTAGGCCCCCGGCCGCCCGGCTATCCAGGCCAGCGTCGGACCATTGACTTCCTTGAGTTGGTCCTGCATCCACGACCAGGTGCGCAGGCCGCCCGACAAGCCGGCGGTGCGCCAACTGCGCCAGGTATTGCGGCGAAAGAGGTTCTGGATTTTGTGCATGTCGGCGAAACTGTCCAGCCGATCCTGGCTGCTGTTGTAAAGCATTCCACCGCGGAAGAGGTCATGAAGAAACTGCCGGTAGTTTGGTTCCTCGGTGGTGTACGCGCCCTCGCCGAAATAGATGGCGGCGTATTCGGTCAGGAGAGGTTCGCTGGTGATGTTGCTGGTGAAACCGTCGTGGCCACGCCGGAAGGTGCAGCCCATCGGGGTGCCAAATTCGACCATGGCGACCGGCATGTCGCCGTCTTTGGCCCAGGCGCTCAACCAGTCTTCGCGTTCCTGGAGCGGGAGGAGGTCGAGGTAGCAGTTCATCGTGTAAGCGTCGCCGGTGTAAGTCCCCTCATGACTATAATAGACCCGCGTCGGGTCCAGCTTCTTCAACCCGGCAAACATCTCGTCGGCGGCAACCATCAGGCGCTGCCAGCGCCGGTCGTCCTGCCCCCAGCCCCGGCGGCCGACGTGGCGCGGGTCCGAATCGACGGCATTATTAAAGAAATTGCCGCCCGCCACCCACATCACGACCGACGGATGATTGCGGTAATGCCGCATCCACACGCCGGCCCGTTCCGTCGCGCGCTGGTGATTCTGGCGCCAGACGATCCTGCCTCCCGAATTGATGATGTATTTATTGGCGTCCAGGATATAGACCGCCGCCAGGTAGCCGATATGATCGGCGCGGTCCAGTTGCGGCCCGGCATCGGAATTGTCTCCCCGGGCATCGACGTTCCAGGAGCCGAACTCCGAGAAGTCGTCTCCCACCTGGCCGAGGCGGCCATAGTAAAAGCAAGGCTGGCGCAAGTGGATGACGGTGCCGTTGAGATAGAATTGGCGGCCCTGGACCCAGAACTCCCGGAAGCCGAACTGCTGGTTCAATTGGTCATCGATGCCCGCGCCGGTCGCCGTCAATCGTAGCGTGTAAAGGTTCGGCTGGCCGACGTCCCAGAGGCGCGGGTTGAGCCAGGGCCAGGAGACGGTGATGGTCTGGGTTGGTTTGGCCTCCACGGCCGCCGTCGCCGTGAAGCTCTTTTCCACGGCGCCCTTTTCATCCAGCATGTCCGCGACGAAGCTGACCTGGCCCGACTCTTTGACTCCGGCCAGGTCCACGTCCAGGGCAATGTCCTTTTTGCGGGTCGAGGTGCGCACGAAAACGCCCCTCACGTGCGCCTCTGACGAGCGGCTTTCCATATAGACTCCGCCGGTCAGGCCTCGCGCTCTGAGCCGGGCCGCCGTGTAGGTGACGTTCAAAAAGGCGTTCTGCCAGAAATGCCCGACTTTCTGGGCGTCCGGGATGGCGGCCACGAGGACTTGAATGGTCGCCGTCTTTCCGGGAGTGACCGCGCGCGTAATATCGACCGAACCCCACGGCCAGGGCACTTGTCCGCACTTCACGCCGTTGACATAAACAATAGCGTCCGTGCAAACCCGATCAAAGCGGAGGCTAATGACGCGGCCCCGCCATTGAGCAGGAATCCGGACCTGCCGCTCGTACCAGGCGCTGGCGACCCTCGCCCCGTCATAAAGGCCCCATTGCGGCCCGCCGCCAACGGCCACGAGAGCCGAGCGCCGGCCCGGACGGTTTTGCCAGTTGCCCGGCACCTTGATGTATCCCCAGCCGAGTCTCGGCGGAGTGGCTTCTCCGGCCACTGCCGGGATAAAGCGCCACACGCCATCGAGCGAGGCCTCAGACCGCTTTGCGTTCAGCACGATGACGGCTGTCTTGCTCCAGCCTAGATCAATACCGGTCGGCGGCAGGTTCACCTGCGCCAGGGTGGAGGCTCCTGAAGCGAGGAGCAATGCGAGGATCATCGTTGACTCGGCAATACGCAGAACTCGTCCCCGAAACCCCGATTTCGAGACTTTGTCGGCTACCTTGTCCCGCACGTTGTCGAATTCCGGCGTGTTCTCGATAGAGTGGCTGATGAAGTGGCCGATAAGGCAGTTGATGAAATGGCTGTTGGGAAAGGCTCCAGGTAAGAGAGTGTTTCGATGGATGATCTGATACATAGGGTCCGATGTTCGATTGCGGCCTGCGCGGCGCACGCAATTTGTGCGCCGGTCTCAGCCCGCTGTCAACAAACTTACGCGCTAGCCGGTGCTGGCAACTCCTGGCGTCAATGCTGCCGACGTGCGGTTCAGCGCTGATCGGTTGAGCTTGAGGCGCCAAGAAAGGGTTAGACTTAGACAAAATATGGCAGGTCATAGCACCCATCAGCAATCAATATACAAAGCATGAAAGACCTCCTGAAAACCAGCCGGCGCCTGACCGTTTGGCCCACGCTGCCGGCGGCGCCCGGCGGTTTTAGCCGCTCCGGTGGCGCGGGCCGGTTTTGACCCGGCCCTGATTGTCTATGTCTGCGCCTTCAAAGAACGGAGGGCGAATGGAGTTGGGGGACGAGGCAACCGTTGCGATTATTGGCGGCGGCCCCGCCGGGGCCTTTTTTGCCATGCGTCTGCTGGCGAGGGCCAGGGAGTTGAAACGAGAGGTCAGGACGGTGGTATTCGAGCGCCGGAGACCGGCGGCGCCGCGGGCGTCGCCGCAGCCGCCCGAGTGCTGGCTGGGGTGCAACTACTGCGCCGGTGGCATCTCGCCGAGGCTCAATGACGTCCTGAAGGCGCTCGACTTGCGGCTGCCAGAAGAGGTGATTCAAAGCCGGATTGAATCGATCACGATCCAGGGTTTCTGGAAGAACATTGAATTGGAGGTGCCGGAGAACCGCGAGATGCTCTCGGTCTATCGCGGGGCCCGACCAGACAAGCGGTTTTTCGGGCTTAGGAACTTTGATTCGTTCCTATTGGACGAGGCCGTAAGGGCCGGGGCCGATTTGATCTGCGGAGAGGTGGTTGATGTCAGGCGGCAGGAGAACGGAAAACCGCTTATTCGTTACCGAGTTCAGGGAGCCGAAGCGGGATTAGAGGCGGACCTGGCGGTGTTTGCCGCGGGGGTCAACGAAGGAATCGGGCTGGGGGGAGGGCAGGGCCGGATAATTCAGTGCCTGCGGCGGTTGTTGCCCGACTTCCGTCCGCCGCGTGTTCGCCGCTCGCTGATCTTTGAGCTGCAGGCCCGGCCGAAGGTTCCGCCCGGCTTGGTAGGGGCCATTCATTTCGTGGAGTACGGCTCCAAGACCTTGCCGCTGGAGATGTGTTCGCTCGTGCCGAAGCGGGGATTCATTACTGTCGTGTTAGTGGGCGCAAGCGTGGACGCGGCGGTGACCCGGGGGCAAAACCAAGAGATTATGAGACGATTCCTGGAGCTGCCTCATATCCGGAAGCTGATCTCCCCATCCGTTCAGTTCTGTCCGGTATGCGTTTGCAGGCCGAACATGGTCGTTGGCTCGGCACGAAATCCTTACGGAGACCGCATCGCGGCCATTGGCGATCTTGTCACCACCAGGCTCTATAAGGACGGAATCCTCTCGGCCTGCCACACGGCGCAGGCCCTGGCTGAAACGATTCTGACGCGCGGCATCGACGCGGCGAGCCTCAGGGACGCCTATGAACCTACCCTCCGCCAGTTTCGCATCGACAACCGGTTTGCCTCCCTGGTGTTTCTGGTGCATCGCGCCTTCTTCAGCTCCTCGGTCTTGAGCCGGGTTTTGTACCAGGCGGTCATCACCGAGCGCAAATCCACACCCAGCGGACGGCGCCATCTCGAAAACCTCCTATGGCGCATTGCCAGCGGAGACGACCAGTATCGGGACATCTTTTTCGCCATGGCGCACCCTGCCACCGTCTGGTCGGTCTTGACCGGGGGGGCGCTCATCACGCTGAGGAATTACCTCACGGAACTGTGGTTTGGCTTAACCTGGCAAGGCTTTGGCCGCTTCACCACCGGTGTCGCTGTCGAACGGCTCCAGGCAAAGCGGCAGCAGTTTTCGCGGCTGATGGCCGACGCCAGCGTGGCGGACCCGGGAACCCTTGAGTTCGAGCGCATGTACACCGTCAAGATAGCGGCCCCGCGCGAGAAGATTCTGGAGCAGCTTGGGTTCTTCGGTGAAGCCGATCGGCGCTACCTCAGGCCGCGGTGGCTGAAGGTACAGCGAGTTGCCGGCCAGCCCAACACCCCGGGATGCGTCATTCGCTACGAGGTCGTGTGGCCGAGATGCTCCTTTAGCCTGATTCTGGAACAGTTGGCGGGAGGGCACCTGGCGGTGTACCGCGTCCGGGACGGATTTGCCCGCGGCGGGGTGCTCGTTTTCGAGATTGAAAAGCTCGGCGACGGAGCCTGCGCGCTCTCGATCTACGTAGCCTTCAACTTCAAGCGCGGCGCCTGCTGGCTGACTCGGCCTCTCTGGTGGCTTTTCCGCCGCCTATTCCCTGCTTATGTCCATGACGTGCTCTGGAACCATTCTCTGTGCCAGATCAAAGATATCGTGGAGGCCGAGAACCAACGAGTCGAGAGCCTCCTCGCCCACGATCCGGACCATTCGGAGTTTTACATCTGACGTGGAGTGATGGAGCGGTGGAGTGGTGGATTATCGGATTGTTGGATTGTTAGGTGTTTGGAGGGTGTTGGGTGTTCGATGTTGGGTGTTGGATGTTTTCTATTCACGCCTGGCTCTGGAGCGTTCCTTCCCTCACGCCCCATCGCTGGAGGTTGCCGCCCAACTCCCGCGGCCAGTTCTCTTCCGTGGCCGTCATAAAAACCTGGCCGCGCGACTGGCGGGCCAGTTCGAGCAGGGGCAAAAAGCCGGCGCGCCGCTTCGCGTCGAGTTCACCCATAATGTCGTCGATGAGCAGCACAGGCGGGGCGCCATGGAAGCCGGTGAGGTACTCGGCCTGGCCCAGTTTCAGGCCGATAGCCACCGTGCGCTTTTGCCCTTCGCTGCCGAATTGGGCGGCGGGGCAGTCATTGAGCAGGAGCTGCAGCTCATCGCGATGCGGGCCCACGACCGTCGTCCGATAGAGCCGCTCCTGGGCGCGAGACTGGGCCAGTTCGACCCCAAAATCCTCCCTGACGCTCGGCCGATATTCCAGCCGCAGTTCCTCGTCCTGGTTGGAGATGCGTTGGCAGGCCAATGTCGCCAGGGGAGAAAACTTGCGCACCAGTTCCGCTCGTAGCCGGATGAGCGATTCGCCCGCGCTGACAAGCTCACGCGAAAAGCCGTCCAGCGCCACGGCGTCCGGGGCCGGTTGCTTGAGCAGCGAATTGCGCGAGCGCAGGGCCAGGGCATACCGCTGGCGCAGGGCCAGATACGCCGGAACAGTCTGGGACAAGAGCAAATCCAGAAAGCGGCGGCGAGAGCGGGCGGGGCCCTTTACCAATTGCAAGTCTTCGGTGCAGAAGACCACCGCCCGCGCCACGCCCAGGTAATCGGTCAGCTTGCGCACCGGCCGGCCATCAAGGCTCAACTTGCGCTCGCGCGCCGACCAGTAGAGTTTCACTTCGTGTTCTCCCCGGCCCACGACTACCCCGCCGACGAAGTAGGCGCTCTGCCCCCGGCGAATCATCTGGGCGCCGCCCACGCCGCGGAACGAGCGCAAGGTGGCGATGAGATAGATCGCTTCGAGAATGTTCGTCTTGCCCTGGGCGTTGTCCCCGAGCAACAAGTGGAAGCCCGGGGAGAAGTCCGCGTCCAGCCGCGCATAGTTGCGAAAATCACGAAGCCGCAGATGAGCCAGATGCATCGGCATTCAGTTGCCACAAACCCGAGCCAAAAGACACTCTTTCAGGCGCCCACGTGCCGCTTGATAACCTCCGAAATCTGGCTCGTCCAACGCGAGAGCGCCGCTGCGTCTGGCCCTTCGACCAGCAGCCGCGCCTTGGGTTCGGTGCCGGAGTAGCGAAGGAGGAGGCGCCCGCCCTGGGTGTGCAAGTCGGCTTCAGCGTCGGCCAGGAGCTTGTTGAGGG
>JAJYHY010000547.1 GCA_021784555.1 bacterium | reverse complement strand
TCTATTACCGGGTGGCGCCATCCTTCGCGCTGCTTTGGCTGCCCTTCCTTATCGTTGTCCAGGTGACACTCGCGGTCGGTGTGGTCCTTTTCACTTCCGCGTTGAACGTCTTTTTCCGGGACATCCGGTTCGCCATTCCCCTCGCCGTTCAACTGTGGATGTACGCCTCTCCCATCATCTACCCGTCGAGTATGGTGCCCGCCCGTTTGCGGACGCTTTACTATTTGAACCCGGTTGCGGGCCTGATCGACGCCTATCGAACCACGATTCTGTACGGCCGGTCGCCTACTCTGGAAGACCTCGTGCCAATGACGGTCGTCTCGGTCGTGGTTCTCCTGGCCGGTTTCCTGTTTTTCAAACACGTTGACTGGCAGTTCGCGGATGTGATATGACAACCGACGCATCTATTGTCGTCGACCATGTGACCAAGCGCTACCACCGCCGCGGGCAGCTGAAAGGCCTGAGAGAGACACTCGCCTCTCTGCCGCGCCGGATCCTTTCCGGAAAGCAGCAGGCAGATGACTTGTTGGATGCCGTGCAGGACGTCAGTTTCCAGGTGCAGCCCGGTGAGGCGTTTGGCATCATTGGGCCAAACGGTGCGGGCAAGACGACAATGCTGCGGCTTTTATCAGGGATCACGCAGCCTACAAGCGGCCGGATTGCCGCGCCGGGACGGATCGCCTCCATTATCGAGCTGGGCGCCGGCTTTCATCCGGAGCTTTCGGGCAGGGAGAATATCCACCTTTACGCGGCAATCATGGGCTTGCGGCCGCGCGAGGTGAAAGCGGGGTTTGACGAAATCGTCGCCTTTTCGGAGCTCGAGCCATTCCTGGATATGGCGCTGAAACACTATTCCTCGGGGATGTATGTCAGGCTCGCCTTCTCGGTGGCGACTTTTTCAAGGCCCGACGTTCTCCTGGTCGATGAGGTTCTCGCCGTCGGCGATGCTGCATTTCAGTCCAAGTCACTGCGGCGGATTCGCGAATTGAAAGATTCCGGAACGGCTATCGTTTTTGTGTCCCACAGTATGCATGCAGTCCGGATTCTATGTGACAGGGCCGCGCTCCTCCACCGCGGGCGGGTTCAGATTGAGAGCGGGGCGGAGGCTGTGATCGCCGAGTATCTTAACAATCCGCATTACACGGATTCAGGCGAGAGCACCTCATACCAGACGGGTGCCGAGGGCAAAGGTCCTGCACGGGCGAGGGCCGCCGAGATCACGCGGGTGGCGATCGTCGACGTCAGTGGCCAGGAAAAGTCGGCCTTTAAGACGGGCGAACGACTCCTCGTCCGTATTGAGTACTTGGCTCGAGAGCGAATCGTTCGGCCCGTCTTTAGCATTGCGTTCTACTCGACGGACGGTACTCTCTACGCTGCGCACGAGACTGACTGGGATAATTTTGACGTCGACGCGATTGAGGGACGCGGCGCGATAGAGGCGCTCTTTGACAAGCTGACCCTCCTGCCGGGAGGTTACTTGCTAAGCATCTCCATTTCGGACAGCACAGGACTGAGCAAGTACGATTGGCACCAGAAGGCGTACCGCCTCCATGTGCTGGTCGGGGACCGGGCATCTGGCCTGATGTACCTCAGCCATGCCTGGCGGATGAGCGCCTGCATGCCCGGTCCCATAGAAGGATATACTACCCGGGTCGGGCAACCTGCAGATCTGTCGAACGGTTAGCCAAATTGGACGGGTATTGCGGTCTCTCCAAATTGTGTGTCATTTGTACTGTTTTGGGATTTGGCCTGTGAGGTCCTGTGGCTGAAACGACACTCAAAAAGCGAACACTCGATTGGGTTCAAGGCCTGGAGGCTGGGAATGGGAGCGTTTTCCCTATCGTAGCTTCGTCGCCGTTTCGGACGCTAGAGGCGACGTGTTTTGGTATCTTCGTCTATGAGCTGTTTGGAGCGCTCGACTCAGTCCCTGAAGAGCGGCGTGGCGAGTGGCGGGAATTCATCCTTGCATGCCAAGATGCGCAGACGGGGATATTCTACGATCCCCTCCTTAGGCACGCCGATGTGGCGGCTCCGTACGACTGGGAGTACGTGACCTGGCAGATGACGTTCTTTGCGCTTGGAGCCCTCGATGCGCTAGGCGCGAAGCCCCGGTACCGCACGACTTTCCGCGATCTATTGAAAACGCCTTCTGCTGTTGGGGAGCGGTTAGATGGAGGCAACTGGACGGAACCGTGGGGCGAAAGCAACCGGGTTATGTTCTTGCTCACCTTCCTGCTGAACGAAGGCGCGGTCGATTTGGCGCACTGCGTGCTAAATTGGCTGGACGCCCACCAGGATCCGGAGACCGGGTTCTGGGGGACCCAGCATGGAGCCACTCTGCGCGAGGGAATGGCGGCGGCGTTTCACTTCTACTCTTACTATTTTTATCTTGACCGGCCAGTTCACCATGCGCAGGCTATCATTGACCATACTCTGCAGTTGCAGGAGCCTGATGGATTGTACACGGCTGGCGGAGGCGGCGGTGCTTGTGCGGACCTCGATGCGGTCGATACGCTTGTCAAGTTCAGTCTGCTAACGGATTACAGGGCGGAGGATATCAAGGCGAGTCTGTCCAGAAGCTATAGTGCGATTCTTGCGAACCAACGCCCCTCGGGAGCCTTCTGTGAGGCGGTCCGTCCCCCCACGCCCAAAAGCGTGAAGCGCAGGGTTGGAGAGGCCCTGCTGTTGGACAAGCTCTTTCGGAAGCCCTACCGGCCCTATGTCGCGGAGGTGTGTAGGGGTTGGGAGAAGACGAGGTATCTTTGTAACGAGGGGGACCTGTGGTCCACCTGGTTCAGGCCGCTGGCGTTGGCACTTGTCAGCACGCGGTACCCTGGCGAATTCATCGATGACATTTCCTGGGCTTTCCGACGCGCTCCGGGATTGGGGTGGCACGATTCAGCACACCTCCGAAAGATTCGGGATGGGGTTTGTACATAGTGTCAAGATCAGGTCAGGCTGTCGCGCCCTCTCTCCGCGACGCGCTTCCGCTTGAGGGAACGGTGTGGTACCAGCGTGCTAGGCGCCTGCCGCGCCCATTAAAGGGGTTGATTCTGGCGTGCTACTGGCCTCTGAAAGCTCTCAGGGAGGAGTGGCTCGATTATTCGGCCGAGCTCGTCGGCAACGTTCCCTCGCATGCTTTCCGGATTTGGTGGTATCGCCAGGTGTGCGGGATGCACGTCGGCAGGGGTTCGAGCATCCACAGGCATTGCCGCACCTACGCGCCTTACCGCGTTGTGATCGGCGACCATTCCGTCATCAACTATGGCGTTTTGCTCGACGGCCGGCAAGGGCTCTATATTGGCAACAATGTCAGCATCTCCGAAGGCGTGGTCATTCTAACCCAGGGGCATGACGTCGATGATCCAGACTTTGTCCTGCGGGGAGGGCCCGTGTCCATTCAGGACAGGGCATTCATCGGCTCGTATGCACGCATCCTGCCGGGCGTGACAATCGGCGAGGGAGGCGTAGTGGGGGCTGGAGCTGTAGTAACGCACGATGTTGCTCCCTACACGGTCGTGGCCGGGGTGCCCGCGACGTACGTTCGCGATCGCAGCCGGGACCAACGGTACGAGCTTGATCATCGAAAGCGATTCGGGTGAGGTATTTTCCTTCCTCTTCCGGGGGGCCGCAACGTCTTGGGTGCTTGAACCTTCTCCTGCTCAAGACAGAGCTTTTTGCCAGCGACTCTGCCCCCACTGTTGCGCCTCAGCTCGCAACGGGGGAGGCATCGAGGGAGATTTGGGAGATGGGGGCGCCCCCGTGATAGAGGCGAATCCAACCACTCATTTCCAAAGGTACTGGGAAACCACGATACGGCCCGGCACGCCTTTCGAGGTCGTGCAGAAGTGGCGAGATTACGTGTGCTCAGGCATTGATCGCGCGGGCCATATCAGGCGAACGCTCGAAGAT
>JAJYHY010000546.1 GCA_021784555.1 bacterium | reverse complement strand
CATCCCACCCGCTGGCTGCCCTGGAATTACAAAGACGCACTGGCCCCCTCGGACACCAGCTAAAGCCCGCCCGCTCACCGGGCGGGCCCCGCCAGTTTGGCACTAACCAGCGGGCGCTCTTGGCCAGTGGCTCGGCCATCGACATTGGCGATCGCTGGCGTCGCCGCGTCGGGTTGGATTGAAAGCCTCCGCCCTGGCTCCAGACCTGGGCATCGCCCGGGAAGGCGCCTTTTTTCAGCCTCCGCACGCTTGCCGAAGCAACACGATCCACTCAGGCGACTGCTCGAGAAAAGCGCCTGTTTTCGAACCCGTTCGACGCTTAGGAAGAGGTCCGCGACAGGGCAGAGGAGGAGATCCGCTGTGGCGGCCGGTTGCTCGCCCAATGGCGCGCAAAAGAGGCGCTCGATCTCGGCCGAGGACATGAGGTGGGCCTCCATCTTATTGACCCTCGGCCAGCGAGATCGAGGTCGGAGGAAGGGCGCCAATATCCTCCTTTTCCGGAGGGAGGACCGGCTCATCCGAGGCGACCTTGTCCACAAGACCTTTGCCCATTTGCGCCAAGGACTCGTCCGCTGCGTGCTCGACCACGCGGTGCAGCAGGTTCAACGTCTTTCCGGGCACACCGCCCGATCTGACGAGTGCTTCAACTACCGCCTCCTCGTTGAACGGTTTGATCCTGCCCCGGTCGCTCTGCAGCCTTCGAAAATGGTCAAGATAAACGGTCACCAAAGGGAGGGCCATGCTCTTATCCAGCGGAAGGAGGTAAAGCGTGCATTGCTTTGCGTCTGGTTCGTTCAAGGGCGCCAATCGGTCCAGGCCGGCGGACTGCCAGTGGGCGAGGAGCAGTTCCTGGATAATCGGATGAATCGTAAGCAGCGTGCCGAAAAACCTGTCCCGCGCGCTTTGGCAATTCCCGTCAATGAGGTAGTACCTCCGGGCCTCGACGAAGGAGCGCCGCTCAAGGATGTTCTGGTGCATGACAACCTTCTCCAGTTCGTCAACCAGGAGTATCCCACGTGTGAACTCGGCGGCCCGGAAGGTCCTAACCAGCCAATCGAAGACCATGCTTGGCCCGCTCCGTCGCCAGAAGGAATCAGTAAGCGCTGGGCTCCATTGGGAGCGCACTGCCGATGAACATGCCCCATGGTGCGCTAGCTGGAAAGCCGTGTCGTCCGGCACCGCCTCGGCGACGAGGCGTCTCCGCACCCGCTCGTTCAGGTCGAATGTGTTGATCTTTTCGTGGTTGAGCCACCGGTCGTTGCCGATAGTGTCCTCCCACTGCTCAACTCCGCCTACCCTTGCGAGCGTGGCCTCTGGAATGCCGCCGTGGAGCCCACGAAGCCGCCAGATGGCGAGGCTCAGGATCTTCTGCTCGTTCATCGTTTCGAAAAGGAGCCGGCAGAACTCCCAAAACTTCCGGCATTGGGGACTGGCGGTCGGGACGATGTAAGCGGCGAACAGCACCGCCGCTCCGCCTGAGGCACGCTCGCCCATGTCGGCCATAATCTGCGTCTGTTGGTGCTTGAGGAAAGCGGATTTCCCGATGCCGCGCCCGCGGCGCGAAGCGGCGTCCATGAGAAAGGCGATTGAGTGAACCGGGCGACCCTCCGCGGTTGGGATGAGGAGTCTTCGAAAGCCAGAGGCCTTGTCCGCGTGGAGGTCGTCGGAGTAGATCGTCCCATTCTCCCTCGGGTCTGCGCTCGTGGGAACCAGGGTTGGGCGCTGGGGAAAGGGATTGTCAGTCAGGCCAAGCGGCTCGTATCGGTTCGCCTGTCGTTGCGGCGCGATTGTCGGTTTGCGGAGTAGTTGCGAATTCACGCCCGGGCGCTTCGATTCATTCCAATTGCTATCAGGGACTGTGGCACTCTGTAAATATAAACCGGTCGTTGGTTCAAGCCGACAGCGCTTTGCTGTTCAGGCCGAATGTCACTCCCGTACTTTGCCCAGCCAAACCGCCCCCTCCACGGGAAATGCGCCCGCCAACAACTGGTTGGCTTGCGCTGCTGCCGCTCTCACGACGTCATCGAGTTCGCGTGTCCAGTCGCCCCTTGCCCACTCACGACGCCCCAGACCAAGCTGCTTTGGGGGGGCCGGCAGCACGATTTCCCCCTGCCCCGCCGTATTCAGCTCGTAGAGGCGGCTCACGAACCATCCCGGGACCGTGTAGGTGCGGTGCAGATTCTCGGCGACTAAGCGCCGGAAGGTCTGTGGTGACGAGCGCGCTACGAGCCTGCCTTCAGGAGTGATCGTAAAGCGCAATTTGTCGTCGGCGCTAAGCCACCCAAATCTCTGCAGCAGAGAGAGTACCGCCCGGACGTTCGTCTTCGTTGGAGCCTGTACCAGAAACGGCTTCCGAAATCGATTCCGGAGCCCCTCTTCCGGCGACAAGAGTTTCTCCTCGGTAACGAAGGGTTCGGCGCATGCCACGTGCAAAACCTCGGCGTACACCAGAATGTCGCCCAGGGCCTTAAAATCCCGGCTTTGAGGTCTGCCCCAATCCTCCGCAAAGTACAGGGCCATCTCCCCAGCCGCTTGATCTTGGTTTGCCGCGACCATGGAACTGCAATATCTTGTTAAGAATCGCGCGGGGTGCCCGGCTGATCAACGATATTTCTGAACAAATGCGTGGGCGCGTTGGATGCGGCCGAAGCGCTCTACGCGCGGATTCGCGCTACGGGCTTTGCTCTGGACGGCAGGTCCAGCAGCCAGCACATCGAGCCGCTGCTGGAAGGGATTGATCTGTTCAAACAACTGGCGGAATTCTGAGCCGATGCGAGAGGATGGCGATGGCCTTTTGACGCGCGACCGGGCTCAGCGGGCGATGCCGGCGCGGCGTGAAAATCTTGCAGATGCGCCCCCTTTGTTTGTCAAACGACCAAAGGCCGACCCGCATATCGCGAAATGTCGCCAATGCCTGACGCGCGCATGCGGCTGCCGACGGGGGCAAGACCACAAAGGCGGCATCGGCGAAGTACCGATAGCGGACCGCCTGCGCCAATGCTCGGCGCCAGTCCTTGAGTTTCATTTCAAACGCCAGCACAACGGCCTTTTGGGGGCGAGTGTGGAAACTCAGGCCGGCACCCTGCTGGTTGCGGGGCGCTTTGCGCCACGCAAGCCAGATAAAGTCGGCAATCCCGAACCCTGCAACAGGGAGCTCGCGCCCAGCCGCATGAAGCCGGCCCACAACGCACCGTTGCCTCACGACCTCGCGAACGTAAGCATTCCCGAAAGCGACAACGAAATTCGTCTCCTGTCGGCTCGCTCGCGTCGGCAAGTTACGGCGCGGGTGGGCACGGCCAAGGCGCACCGCGGAGGTTTTGGTCACGCTTTTCACGACAGCGGAATATACCATGCCGCACAACCAGTTGACCACATCAAAGGTACTAACCACGCTGCGTCGGCGGAATTGGCGGGGCCGGTGCTGGCAGGCCGCTCGCCGCGTTGTCGGCGAGGCCGAGGAACCCGCGCACACCCCGCCACCCCTGCTGCTGTGGCCACTGTGGCCATTGCCCCCTTGACAGTGGCTGCGGGCTTCCATAGCATGACCACGATTCGGTGTGATCGACGACATTGGAGAGGGACATACCTAAAATGACGGAGCACATCAAAGGTGCCTGGGACAACCGGTCCACGGCCCGGACTTATTTGCAAATCCTCACCGGAAGCGCAAAACAGCGACCGCCGATGAACAAGCACAGCAAAGGCAACGCATTCAATCCATGAGATGAAAACCCGCCAAGGTCGTCGCCGCTCCGCAAGGGGCAGGATGTCGGGCGCGGCGGCGCGAGCTTGAACGGGGGGCACGCTGCACATTCACATGAAAGCGACCTTCACCTACACCGTCCTCCGATATGTCCACGACATTGCGACCGGTGAATTTGTCAACGTGGGTGTGGCGCTCTACGCCCCGGAGGCAAAATATG
>JAJYHY010000545.1 GCA_021784555.1 bacterium | reverse complement strand
CCGATCTGGGCGTAGAACCGCCGGGCTGATTTGCCATTATGTGGTCGGCGTCAAGCCTTGCCGTCAGCGTTGACACCTGCGCTCGCAGGTCCTCCAACTGCGTGCTGAGTGGTCCCGCGAGCTTCTCGGCGGTAATCGCTCCATCCGGAACACTTGCGGCCTGCAAGGCATAACCCACCGCCGTCACACGTTGATCCGGCCATAGGAGTTGAAAACCGTGAATTCCGTCACTAAACCAAACCCGCAGCCAAACGGCGGCATTGGTGAAGACATCGGCGGGCAGGGTGCTCATGTTCGTCATCGAGGTGTCGCCCAGCCCCACCGAGTAGAGGCCCTTGTCCACCGGAACCATGACAGCGGCCCCCGGCTCGCCTCCCGTGGCGCTCGTTCCGTCATTGCTCCAGAAGCTGACGCTTCCGGCCCCGCCCACCAGCGCGAACTTAAACTGGCCCATTCCCGTGAAATTCGTGCCGTCCACCACCACCCGCCCCTGATAATTGAGCAGTTGCGGCGGCTGCGCCCGGAGCGGCGGCACCGCTCCCACCAAGAGCACGCCGGCCCAAAACCAGGGGCCCAACCGCTTCACCCGGCAGCCACTCGCATCGATGTTCATTGCCATCTTATCAGGAAACATGCTCACGTGCGTGTTTTATGATTTAATAAGCACAATCCAGCCCTCGGGTACGGTCAGGGGGCTCCGCGCCTCTCCTGCCGACTGCATTTTGGGCTTATTGCCTCACCTTATTCACCACATAATCTGTTCTGTCAATAGCGCCAGCGATTTTTTTGCAAATTTGTTTTGCGCAGAGGTCCGAGCAAACAATCAGCTTTTCGCGACTTTTAAGAAAATCTCCCGTGGATTTACCATTGGACATGGTAGCGGATCGGGGATTGGCCGGCCCAGAACAGGCGCGAACTGCGGAGATGCATCCGGGGAGCCGGTCGGGACGGTCCAACCAGCCTCACAAAAAATGTCCCACCTGGGACATTACCCAGGCTTATCCTTCTGG
The DNA here is from genome assembly GCA_021784555.1 of bacterium. Lineage (GTDB taxonomy): Bacteria > Verrucomicrobiota > Verrucomicrobiia > Limisphaerales > UBA8199 > JAJYHY01. The sequence goes on along the minus strand of JAJYHY010000545.1, from coordinate 2,922 downwards.
AAGAACGAGGACGTACTTAAGGCGGACCCAGCCCAGGCGTCCTGGGCCGGCGGTCACCTCGAGCCAGCGGTCTTTGTGGTGAAGAACTCGGAGTTCGGCCCCGTCGTGGGCGGTGAACGCGACAGATGCCTCCTGGAGAGGGCCGCGGTGGACTGCGGCCTGGGCGGTGACAACGATGGCGGTTTGTTCGAGGCGGATTTCGTACCACGCACCCCAGAGACAGGCGCACAGGAGCACCGCCACCACCCCAACGCTCCGGACTGTTCCGCGCAGATGCTGCCGGAGCGCCGGCCGCCATTGAAGGAAGATCTGCAGTATCAGCCAAATCCATACTGACGCGGCCGCAAGCAGGCTCCATTCGTTTAGGGTCAAATCCCCCAGCCACCGCTGCCAGCGGTTGGGGAGGAGCGTCGGCCCCTGGGCCTGGTCGCGGGCAAACCGCAGGTTGGCACGGATGTCCGGATCGCGGGGCGTGAGGCGCTGGGCCTGGATGTAAGCGGCAATCGCGCGCCCGAGGTGGCCGGATTTGAAGAGCGCATTTCCAAGATTGAAGTAGAGCGGAGCGGAGACCCGGCCCGGCTTGAGCATTTGCTCGTAAGCGGAGGCGGCGTCAGCGTACTTGCCCTGCTCGTAAAGCTTGTTGGCCGCGTCAAACGCGCCCTCGGTTGGGGCGGCGCCGGGAGCAGCACCGGGCGCGGTGAACGCGGCCAGACAGACGACGGCCAAAGTTAGACTGGCGCGGCAACGGCGGAGCACAGGCTTCATGGTCACGCGGGGCGGGCCGCCAAGCCAGGCTCCAGCGTCAATTGCTGGACTTCGCTCAACACGGACTCCAGTTTTGGCACAATAGCGGCGAGTTCCTGGCTGCTCTTAACGGGCGCGTAGCGAGCCAGGTTGCACATCTGGAACAACTCGCCCAGCCGATTCAAGAGGTCCTCGGAAACGTTTCGTGGGTGGAGCTGTTCTTCAACGACGCCTTCGGTAATCGAGGACGCCGGCACGTCGAGCCGCTCCCCGATCTGTTCCTGCAGAAGGCGGAAGAGCGTGGCAAAAAAGCCGTCGGAATCCTTCGCGGCGGCAAGCTGCCGCAATTCGGCGCAACCGTTGCGCACCAATTGGGCAACCTCGCGCCGGCGGCGCAGACGCGGATTGTTGGCGAGCCGATCGCTCCGCTTGCGCCAGGCCAGCGCCACAAACCAGGCCAGCATAGGGACGGTCTGCAAGCTAACAAACCATGACTGCCGCAAAAGCGGAGGAGCAACCTGGGCCAGGACGCCTATGTCCTGTTTGATATAGACGATGTCCCGGTTCTGTGGTGGGGTGTCCTGTGTCCCTACGTCCGCGACGGCGATGAAAGGCGCCGCAGCCGGTCCGGACGGGCGCACCACCAGCGGCACCGCCGGTCCGGTCAAGGTCCGGTAAGACTTGCTATCAGGGTCAAAGAAGCTGAACGCGAGCGGCGGCAGTTCCCTTATGTCCGTGCTTTGCGGCACGACTACCTCTTCAAATGACTTGGTGCCTTGCAGGCCCAGTTGGTCGGTGGTGTCCACTTTGGCGGTGGGCGGATAGGTCTTGAACTTGTTCCACCCCGGTTGCGCGGGGAGCGTCAGCCCCTCGATCGCGCCCCGGCCCGAAATACGCACTCTGAGGGTGATGGGGTCGCCGACCGCCACGTTGGTAGGGCCGGCGGTGGCGGTCATGGTAAAGCGGCCAACGGCCCCGGCGAATCCGGGTGGGACATCGTCGGTCGGGAGAGCCAGTGCATCGACTTGTTCCGGTTCGGTGGCGAGCGCAAGCTGTTTTCGGAGCCAGCCGCCAAACATCCCAAAGGGGTCGGAAAAACCGTCGAAAAAGGGATTGCCGCGCCGGTTCGGATTGGGAACGCGGACGACAACGGTGGCGGTCACGGGCCCAATTTTGAACGAGCCGGTCTTAACCGCCTTGAGGGTGAAACTGAAGGGAACGGCGGTATAAATGGCATTGCCGATTTGGACCCGGCGCTGAGGGCCCTGGACTTGTTTGCCGAGGGTGAAGCCATCAGCGGGCAGGCCGGTGATTTGGAAACCATCGACGGAGCGCACGTCGCTGCGGACGTAAAGCTCGAGTTGGGCGACGACGATTTGGCCAAGGTAGATGTCCTTCCGGGGAAGCAATAATCTCAGGAATGCCAGTTCGGCGCCGGACTGGATGGCGGCGGGAGGGGGCGCACCGGGCTTGAGCACCGTCAACCGAATTGGTTGGCAAGAAAGTCTTTGGCCGCCTACCGAGACAACTATGGCGGGAATGATGAAAGTACCGGCTCGCCGGGGAGTGACCGAGTAACTCTCCGTCACCGTGGAAGTAACGGAACTATTGACGATGCTAATTTGGCTGCTGCGGCCCGTGTAACTGAATTGCAGACCTGGAACGGCCGGCAGTGAAGGCACATTCGCCGGTTCGCCTCCGGAGAAAGCCAGGGCCAGCGTGGTGCTTTCGCCCAGGGTCACAACGTCCGGATTCAGAGAGGCGGTAAAAGTGGCGGCGCGCGCCGTTTGAGCGGCAAGACCCAAGACGCAGATTGGCAAAAGCGCCATGAGCCGGACCCCGCACAGAGTTCGGCCGGCGTTTCGAATCATGTGAGACCACAAATTCACCATTTCTCCTCACCAAGTTGTCTGGAACGTTTCCAAGGCGCAACTATCACCTCGGCAGCCCCCGTCCCCGGCATCGCCAGAAAAGCCGGAAAAGACAGCTTCGCGGACGGTACATGGACAACCGCAGCCGCCATTTTGTTCGAGGGAAGGTGGGATTTGCGATTTTAGATTTGCGATTTGCGATTTGGGAGCGCCACTACGACCAACCACGCGAGGTGGGCACTCTAGAGTCCTTGGCCCGCCAAATCGCAAATCGCAAATCTAAAATCGCAAATCCCCACGGCTCCGC
>JAJYHY010000544.1 GCA_021784555.1 bacterium | reverse complement strand
AGCCACGCTCAGTGAAAAAGATATGGGTGAATTGGCAGTTGAAGGTGCTTCTGCCGGTCACCGGTGCGCTCGTGGTGTGCGTACTGGTTTTCGCCATGGTGATACTCGACTTCCGGGCGGACGAGCGGTTTGAGATGAACCTGGAAAGATAACAAGAAGGATTAAAGGAAGTAAAGGGTAGGAATATGAGACAACAAAGTCCGATAGAACTCAGCAGCAAGGTATTTTCCAGGCAACAACTTAGCCGCGAGCTGTGCGTAGCATTCTGGTTCCTGCTGCTGCTCACCGTAGCCACCCTTGGAAAAGCCCAAACGATGGACTCCCCGATGCGCATTGCCGCGGGGCCTCCCGGGGAAATCCTGGTCTCGGATTCTGTGCAGGACAAAGTGATCGCGCTTGACACGAGTACCCTCGCGGAGGATTGGAGTTTTGACGTGCAGGGAACGCCGATGGCCGTGGCCTACGCATCTAACCTGGTTTTCATCGGGAACGCCACGACCCACAATGTGGAGGTCTATCGCTTGCAGGGAACCCCGAATGGCCCTGGCGTGACGCTGAATTTCGTCTGCAACCTGGGCCTGACGGCTCCCGGCACAACGGGAACCATACGGATCCCAAGCGATATTGACATCGACAAAGACTCGGGGCTTGTGTTTGTTGTGGACAGCGGAGAACGCAAAGTGAAAGTGTTTGACAAGGCCGGAAACACCGTGTCGGAGCTTCCATCCTCGACCGACGGACCGCTCCTTAGCCCCACGGCCATTACCGTAGATACGACGCGCCAGGAGGTTCTGGTGAGCGACTACGGCGATCCCAATGGCTGGTTCAAGGCCAATGTTCCCGCTCGCATCATGATCTACTCGTACAGCGGGACATTCCTGGCCAAAATCGACGGCGGGGCGAGTGACACGAACGCCCAGTTTGACCGGCCGCAGGGACTTGACACGGACGGCCAGGGACATATCTTTATGGCCGAGTCGCTGAAGGGCCAGATCTTCGTCTTTGACCGCGCGACCGGGGCATTGGTAAAGAAACTGAGCAGCTTCGGCAATCAACCTGGGCAACTGGAATTGCCGCTCGACTTGGTTATCGATAAGAAAACCGGCAACCTCTTTGTAACCAACAATATGCTTAAGCGGATCGAAGTGTTTCCCGCTGCAGGAGGACTGCAATGAAACAGAACTCAGTGATTTCCTGGATCCTGCCTATCGTGATGGTGGCCCTTTTCACGAGAGCGCCGCTTGCCTTTGGTCAGGCCACTCCGCCGCCCTACAACACGCCTGGCCGGAATCTCAAGATGGCCTGCACGTACTGCCACAAAATGCATGGAGGCGACGTAGTCGCGGAAGGTGACACGGTAGTCGAAGCCCTGTGCATGAGCTGCCACAACGGCTCCTACACCGACCCTGTGACCGGCAAGACTGCGGTTCAAGTGGCGACCCATGAGAATTCCAGAACGATTTACGGCACCTGGCGAATAAGTTGCCTGGGGTGTCATAGCCCGCACTACAACGCCAAGGCCGATGGGAGTGAGACAGATTCCACCAGATGCAATACCACAACGGGTTGTGGGAACTGGATGATGGTCGGCAATGTCGTGCGTGAAGCCAGCACAACTGATGGCCTTGCCCGAATCCGAAGACCGGTGATCATCGACACGCTCGGCAACAACAAATCCGGGGGCAGAAACCCGTATACTGACGACGTGATGGATGGCTACTACTGCTCGAACACCGTCACGATTGACACGCCGGCCAACAGCGGCGCTGTCCGTGCAAGCAACGTGGTTACCATCAAGACGATCTACTCCCATCGATTCTCGGTTGGGCAGACCATCGGAATCGGAGGTATCGCTGACAGTTCGTTCAACGGCAAGTACACTATTACCTCAATACCCACGGCCAAGACCTTCACGTACAGCCAGACGGGCCCCAATGCCACCAGCGGCAACGGAATCTCCAGTTCCGGGGTCGTCAACGATCCAAACTGCTACCAGCCCGATCCGCCCAATGCGAACGATCAGATCCGCAAGGTGGCTTTTTACGATAACAACACTCCTACGACTGCGGCGGTGAATCAATGGGCCCAGCCCTACATTGCTGACCCGACGACTCCTGGACAGAAGTGGTACAATGGCGCGTGTAACGTATGCCATACCCGGACCACTCATAACCGCAGAGACAACAGCGGCGGCGACCGCCACAATACAGACAAGGCCTGCGACAGTTGCCATCTGCATTCCAATGGGTGGATCAAATGAAATGGGTTCGTTATTCGCGAACGGGGTCTTAACGGGACGATTCCCATTGGAGAAACGATGCTTGAGGAGTAGAATCCATGCAAGTGACGGACTCCCTGACGAAGATATGGATCAACTGGGAACTAAAGGCGCTCGTGCCGGTCGCTGGTGTGCTCGTGGTGGGCGTACTGGCTTTCGCAATGGTGACACTCGACTTGCGGGCGGACGAGCGGCACAAAGTCCTCCTGGTGGCGACGGGCGGAGCCGCAATCATTTGTGCGGCAACACTGGTCGTACTGGCGGTGCTGATCCAATGGCCGCTGTCGGAACTTCAGGCAAAGATTGCCCAGCTCCGGGACGGCAACTTGACGGTTGCGGTCGGTTTCGCAGACCGCCAGGATGAAATCGGTGAACTGGGCAGAAATTTCAACGAGATGGTTAGGCAGATGAGGGAAAACCAGGAGGAAATTCAGCGTCTCCATCGAAGCCAAATTTCGAGGGCAGAACATCTGGTCACGCTCGGCGAGGTGGCGGCCGGTCTTGCTCATGAGGTTCGCAATCCATTGGCGGGAATCGCGGGGGTATTTGAGATTATTGCAGCCGAGCTGTCCGCTTCGAGTCCCTCAAGGGAGGTTCTTGACGATGCACGCCAGGAACTAAACAACCTCAATCGTTTTGTGTCCGATTTGCTCAGTTGCGCGCGTCCCAAGCCACCGGAATTCACCCCCGCGGACATCAACATGACAGCAGAACATGCAATCCGCCTGGCGCGCCAACAGGCGGGGGGGCTTGCCGGCCAGATCCACTTCAAGAGAGGCAAGGGGTTGCCACTGGTTGAGCACGATGTCTCGCAGATCAATCAGGTTCTGCTGAACCTTTTGCTGAATGCGACCCATGAAATTGATAGCGGCGGTGAGGTGCGGCTCGACATCAGCCACATAGGGGATGAAGTCGTCCTCAGTGTTGCCGACACTGGACAGGGGATTGTCCCGGAACATTTGCCTCATATCTTCCGTCCGTTTTTCACAACCAAGGGAAAAGGAACCGGTTTGGGATTATCTCTGGCCCGGCGGGTAGCCGAGGCGCATGCAGGAAGCATTGACGTCGAGAGCACAGTAGGCATGGGGGCGAAGTTTACTCTCCGGTTGCCGGTCCGTCAGCCTCAGCCCTCAGCAGACATCACAGGCGGAGAACTTCAAATTGACAGAGAAACTTCTCGTCGTTGATGACGAAAAACTTGTTCGCTGGTCTCTGCGGCAAAAGTGTGTAGAGTGGGGGTACAGAACCCTTGAAGCAAGCACGGGAGGCGAAGCGCTCAGAACAGCGAAGTCCGAGAACTTCGACCTCATCCTGCTCGATGTCCGCCTTCCTGACATGAGCGGCCTGGACGTTTTCAAGCAGGTCCGGGACATTGACGAAGACTCCCCCGCGGTCATAATGATTACGGCTGTGCCCCAGTTGGAAGAGGTCAAGGCAGCCATTCGCATGGGCGCTTATGACTTTATTGGAAAGCCGATCGATTTCGATGAGCTTCGCAACACGGTAAAAAACGCCCTTGAGACCACACACCTTCGGAGCGAGGTTCAGTCGCTCCGCGGCGAACTTCGGTCGCGCGGCGGATTCCGTGAAATCGTCGCCGTTGCCTCGCGGACACAGGAATTAATGGGTCTGGTTCGCAAGGTGGCGGCGAGTGAAACC
>JAJYHY010000543.1 GCA_021784555.1 bacterium | reverse complement strand
GACGCCCTCGTCCGCGTCCCCAGAGAGCCGCACTCGCGGACGAGGGCGTCCGCGCTCCTATCGCGTGCGTCTGGCCGCTTAACCTGAGCAGTTACGCTCTTTCTCCCGCGTTAACCTAACGTCTCCAACCGGCTCAGCAACGGGGCAATCTCCCCACGGAGCCTACAGAATATTCGCGGCCAGCTCGGCCAGCTCCGAACGTTCCCCTTTTTGGAGTTCGACGTGAGCGGCTATCTTCTGGGCGCGGAACCGGCTGACGACGTAGTTGAAGCCGTTGGAGGAGGAGTCGACGTAAGGGTTGTCGATCTGGTAGGGGTCGCCAGTCAGCACCACCTTGGTGCCCTGGCCGACGCGTGTGATGATGGTCTTGGCTTCCAAGGGCGTCAGGTTCTGCGCCTCGTCGATGATCATGAACTGGTTGGCGATGCTCCGCCCGCGGATGTAACTCAGGGCCTCCACCACAATGCTGCCGGAGCGCATCAGGTCGCCGGGCCGGCGATGTTCGTGGCCCATGTTGAGGTCGCCCAGCAATTCCAGCGCATCGTGAACGGGCTGCATCCACGGCGCCAATTTCTCCTCAAGCGAGCCGGGCAGAAAGCCGAGCTCTTTGCCCATGGAAACAGTCGGGCGGGCGATAACCAAGCGGCGAAACTCACGATCCATGATAGTGCGCTTGAGGCCCGCCGCCAGCGCGAGCAGCGTCTTGCCCGTGCCCGCCTTGCCCATAATGGTCACCAGCTTGACCTCTTCGTCGAGCAGGGCGTCAAAGGCAAAATGCTGTTCCCGGTTGCGGGGTTTGATGCCCCAGACTCCCTCGTTGGAGTCGATGATCGGTCTCAATTTTGTGCCCGTAAAATCGACCTTGGCCAGCGCCGCCCGTTTCGGATTCGATTCGTCCAACAGGATGCAGTACTCGTTGGGGAAATACTGCTTGCCTCCATTGAGTTCCAGGCCGCCTTGCGCCCGGAAGACGGCTATCCTCTGCGGGCTCTCCCTGAGTTCAATCATCCCGGTGTAGAGGTCCTTTATGAAAACCCGGTCTGTCTCGTAATCCTCGGCCAGCAAGCCCAGGGCGTCGGCCTTGATGCGTAAATTGATGTCCTTGCTGACCAGAATCGTCTGGGCGGCCGGCTGTTGTTTGCTAACGTCGCAGGCCAGCAAAAGAATGCGATTATCGACCGAATCGGTGGTGAAGACCGCATGGCCGTTCTTGCGCGCGCCACCCTTCTTAAAAACGATACGAAGCCGTCCGCCGTTGGGCAGGGCGATTCCCTCGCTCAGGCGCCCCGCCTCACGCAAGGCATCGAGTTTGCGGGAGACCGCTCTGGCATTCTGGCCCAACTCGGAGGACTCTCGTTTGAACCGGTCGATTTCCTCAATGACCTCAATGGGCAGGACGACGCTGTTATCCTGAAAACTGAGCAGCGAGTTGGGGTCGTGGAGGAGGACATTGGTGTCAAGGATGTAAGTCTTTTTCACGAGCGAACGATTTGAGCTGAAGATAATTCATCCGGGCATGCCATCGCTTCAAGTGGTCGTGGGCCCGAGGCAGGCCATAATGGCCGGAGTAAAGGAAATTGCCGAGGATTCCGTACAGGTCGAAATCGACGAACCGGGGGCGTTGATCCAGGAGAAACGGCTTTCGCATCAGCATTTCTTCGAAAGGAAGCAGTTTCTGCGCCAGGACTTGCCGCAAATCTTTCTGCTGAACTCTCCACTGCTCGATGCAACCCCGCCCGAACTTCCGCTCCTTGTGGCGCAGGAAATGGAGCCGCTCGGCTGCGGGGACGAACTCCTTCCAATAGACGTCGTTGAGCTTAAACGCGATGCCTTCGATTTCGCTCTCGATATAGCGCCAGACCAGTGACTGCACTCCTTCCAGTTCCCATGGGAAGAGGCCCAACTCCAGCTTGGCATCCAGGTATTTGGCAATCACCTGCGATTCTTCGCTCACCTCGAATACGACCGATTTCCCGTCGCGGAGGATAGGCACCCCGTAATAACGCTGCCGGGTCAGCCTCCACACCAGGGAGCGGTCCCAGTTCGGGATGCCGATGATCTTAAAAGGAGCGCCCGAGAACTCCAGGATACGCCGCTGGACGATGCAAAAGGGGCTCCAGGGAAACTGAATCAGTTCAATCATGTCATGGGACTACCACGCGTCACAACGTACTCTAGGATCGGGCGCCCATCGATGACAAGACGAAAGCGCGTGACATTTTCTTGACGGCAAGCCCCCGCCGTGGTGTAAATAGCTGAAAGTTCACACCGGTTTCGCTGAGCCTCAGCGTCCGATTGAACGAGCACAGCCGGTCACTACAACTACCGTTATGGCTGAAATGACTTTCTCTTGTCCGGGGTGCGGCCAGCACATCCAGTGCGATCAGCTCTGGGCTGGGCACCAGATCAACTGTCCAACCTGCCAGGCCGAGATTGTTGTGCCGCCAGGCCCACCAGCCGCTCCTTCCCGTCCCTTGGTGCCCGTTCCGCCCGGTTCCTCCTCCAGGCTCTCCGCGGGCCGGACGCAAGTAGCCCGCTCTTCCAGCGGGAGCGGGCTGCCTCAGCGGCCCTTCCAGGCCGGGCCCGCAAAACAGAAGAGTCCGGTCGTGAAGTACGCCGTCGTCGGCGCCGTCCTGGTGGTCATCGCCGCCGGCGTCATCATTGGCCTGCCTTACTACCAGAATTGGCGGGAGAACCGCACACAGAAGCCGGTCATCGCGCAAAGGAATCGCCCCAACCGGGCTCAAGCGGCCACCGCCGCCGAACCAAGCTCGGATACGAACTCGCCGGATGCTGCCTCCCCCGCCCCACCTAAAAAGGAGCCTTTGGCCCAAGTGATGTGGAGCCTGGCGCCCCCCGACGGGTCAATCCCAAAGGGCCGCGTCCACGGCAGCATCTCCAAGACCGACTTTGTGCCCGATACGGCGCAGCTTGGGCGGTCTGGCCCCAACTATGTTCTAAGTCTGCTGCAAAACTCAGGCGGCGTTATTGAGCGTGGCATTCGCGTCTATCTCCATCTCCCGGGCGGGGCATCCCCTGTCGGCCAATCCTGGACGGTCTCGCCGGACACTCGCAATCCCGCCATACCGGAGGTCTCAAAACTCTGGAAGCCGAACCCAAGATATGCCGCGCGCGAGAAACGGTTCTACTCCGAGTATGCCCTCCAGCTTGAACTTGGCAGTCCGGCCACGAACGGCGCCATACCCGGCAAAATCTTCCTGGCCTTGCCCGACGCGGAGCAGAGCGTTGTCGCGGGCGATTTCAACGCCACTGTCGCCGCCGCTGCTTCCAACCCGCAGATGGCGCCGGCATACGCCACACCTGCCGCGCCCACGCCCTCCCGCGGAGGTTATGACCAGACATTCCGGCAGCGGTACGGCATCGGGCGCTAGGGTGCCATTAAATGTGTCGGGCACGGAAGGCGCCGGGGTCAGTCTTGCACCTCTTTCCGCCACTTCCCTTCCTTCAACGCGGAAAAAGTGAGGACTGACCCCGCGCCTCAGGCGCTAATCTTGCTTGCCAATTCCGCCCAAAGTCGTATTCTAGTTCCGACCCCAATGACGGCCCGTTTCCACGCCGTTGGAACTGGGGCGTGGAGCTCCGGGCCGCACGGGGCGAACAACCAACGTCAGAGTGGCAGGTTATGAAAATCATTAACCAGAAGCAGCGGGTTTCGGCCATCGAATACACCGCCGAACTCCTCAAGAAAGACGGGTGGGTCCAATCCAAGACGGTCGAGCAATGGCTTGACGACGCCGAATTCCGTCCGGCGCAATTCCAATCCTCGCTGCCCGCGTTGCAGGTCCTCGGCCTGCTGGGCTTTGAGAACGAACTGGTCCGGGCGCAGACCCCGGAGCTGGCTTGAGAGTTTAGCGAGGAAGGCCCCGCACGGCTTTTCCCAGATCATTGAGCATTGGGCATTAGACATTTGGCATTTGGCATTTCCA
>JAJYHY010000146.1 GCA_021784555.1 bacterium | reverse complement strand
AGGACGGGTCACATTCTTGCTCTTGATGATGCTCTTGCTTCCCTCACAAGGATTGAGAGCAAGAAGCCTGCGTCACCTAGACTTAATGCCAGTGCCGCCGGCCCATCGGACACGCGCCATCCCGTACCCGGCCCTCCAGCATCATGGCCTGATTGGAGACCGCCGTACCGCCGCATTGGTCTCCTCGGACGGAACCCTCGATTGGCTCTGCCTGCCGGACTACAGCGGCGGCATCCCGTTCGGCGCGCTGCTGGAGCCATTGCCGGTGTACCAATGTTGTTTGTTTTGATTTAGCGTTTGGCGGTTTGAGCTCGCTGTGGGTCTTTCCGAGGCCAAATAACCTCTCCGAAGTGGCGTGTCCTCCACATCACGACCTGTGGGAGCAGGCACCAGCGGGGCGCAATGGGGCAACCGGCGGCGCGTAATGCGCGGGCAGTCCAGTTGTTGCAATTGTTGAACAGGGAATAATGGCCTTTAGCAAGGTAAAAGTCCTCCCATGGACAAGCGCTCGGGAGAGGAACGGGCCTACCGTGCAGCCCCAAGGAGTAGGAGCGCTGGATACGTGCGCACAATCTGGCGAAGCCGGAGCCGGAAAGCCGAACGGCGATGATTTGCTTCGCCACGCCGGCGTATTCAAGCGTCACCGGCCCGCTGAAGGCATGGACAAGGAGCACGCTCCCCTTTGAGTCAAAGAGCGCCCGCAAAACAGTGCCCACCGTCCACGGATAGCGGTAGCCTTGGCTATCGCCCCACCCGACCTCCAGGTACCTCGCGCCGGCATACATCTTGTGTTCCGGCCACACGTTGGTGGGAATCCCCGCGGCAGGCACGATGATGCCGGTGTGCAGCCCGCGCCGAAGGACATAGATCGTCCGCGCAGGCTGAGATGGTGAAGGTGGAAAGAGCCCTTTGGCCGGAGATGCGCACCCTGCCAGGAACAAAGAGAGTAACGACGAAGAGATTATGAAGAGCAGAACAACGATCCGCCGACACCTGGCCTGGCGTGCGTGGTGTTCTGTGCGGTTCGTTTCCGTGGCTCTCTTCGGATTCATGACCTCTGCCGATCGGTGTCCCTGGCGTACCCTGCCCATGTTTTCGTAAAAGCCCACAGCCCCGGGGAGAGACTCCAACCAAGTCCGGCCGCAAGCGCCGCTCTCAATGCTGCGCCTGATGGCCACGGCGGCCAAAGCAATCCCAACGTGCTTCAGGCCGCTCGCTGCCATCCGGTTGGCCGGATTGGTCGCCAGGTAGTCAATGCCTTCGCCGCTCGGCCAGTTCGTCCGCCATCTGGAGCGTCGTGCGTTTGTTGAGCTGGTAACAGGTCAACAGGGCAGTGCAGAGGGCGAAGAGCAAGCCAACCACGACGCCGCTGCAGACGCGGTAGCCATGCACCGCGGCGGCTTGGTCGGGCAGCTTGGTGTTGTAATGAAACACGCCGGCCATGACCCAGAGGAACGAGGCGGAACCCAGGGCCAGGCCCGACTTCAGCCCGAAGCCGATGGTGGCGAACACCATCCCGGTGAAGCGGCGGCCAATCTTCCATTCGGAATAATCGGCGACATCGGCGTAAATCGCCCAGATCAAGGGAATAGTCGGCGCGTAGGCGATGGCAATCAACGCCGTGAGCGCCACCATGCCCCAGACGTTCGTGGGCGAGAGCAGGTAAAACGCCAGCGTGCCGAGGCTGGCCAGCCCGAAGCCAACGACGGCCACGGCTTTCTTGCCGAAGCGTTTGGCCAGCGAGGTCGAGAGCAGAATCACGACGATGGTAATCCCGGTGCCGAGCATGTTGATGATGCTGTTGAAGACGTCGGCCACATTCGAATTGGCCAGGTTCGCTCGCGTGCCATGGACGATATAGCCCAGGGTTTCCAACAGGCCGCCCGGGGCGGGTCCGCTTGCCGGCGCCACCAGTCCAAACCGTTGCAGCCAATCAAACATCGCCCCCTTGTCCACATAATGATGATAGTAGTTGTAGAGGGCGGCGCCGCGGAACGAGAGGATGCAGAAATGGCAGAGCGTCATCAGGAACATAATCACCCACGGACCGTTCCTGAGCAGGTCGGCGAAGTCTTGTTTCGGCGAGGCTTTCTCTTTCGCCACGGGCTGGATGCGCTCTTTAGTGGTAGCGAACGTGATCAGGAACAGCACCAGGCAGAGCGCCGCCCAGAGCGTCATGGTCAGGCGCCATCCGTATTGACGATCATGGCCGGCGGCAAACTTGGCCACCAGCGGCAAGGTGAACCCGCCGACGACGAATTGCGCCGCATTCACCGCGATGAAGCGGTAGGAATTCAGCGACGCGCGCTCGTGGATGTCGCCGGTCATCACGCCCCCCAGCGCGCCGTAAGGCATGTTGTTCATCGAGTAGATCGACATCAGCAACATGTTGGTGATGGCCGCGTAAGCGATCAGCGCGCCCATGCTCCAGCCTCGCGGCGTGGTATAGGCGAGAATCATGACGACGCACCACGGCGCCGCGGTAAAAAGAATCCAGGGACGGAACTTGCCCCAGCGCGTGTTGGTGCGGTCGGCCAGGATGCCCACGACTGGATCGGCCACTGCATCCCAAAGCCGTGGCCACAGTAGGATGGCGGCCGCCGCGGCGGCGGAGAGCCCAAAGACGTCCGTGTAAAAGTTCGTCTGGAAAAGGATCATCGTCATGAAGACGAAGTTGGCGGCCGCATCGGCGGCGCTGTAGCCTGCCTTCTCGAAAAACGGCAGCCTCTGCGATTGACCCGCGCCTGCGGGACTGGAGGCGATCGTTGGCTCGGTTTTCATCGGGTGCGATTAAGAGCGTCGGCGTCGGGGTCAGTCCTCACTTTTTCCGTGGTAATGGAGGGCGAAGTGGCGGAAAAAGGTGCAGGACTGACCCCGACGCTCACAGTCAGAATTGCCTTCTGGAGATCACCATCGCGCGAAGAATTGCCGACCAGGATCTCGAATTCGCCGGGTTCGACGACGTAATTCATGTTCACGTCGTAAAACGCCAGCGAATCCGGCGTGATGTCAAGCGCCACGGTCTTGGCTTCGCCCGGCTCCAGCGAGACCTTCTGGAAGCCTTTTAACTCCTTCACCGGTCGCGTGACGGAGCTGACTCGATCGCGCACATACATTTGGACCACTTCGGTTCCGGCGCGGTCGCCGGTGTTCCTCACTTCCACCAGCGCTTGCGTCGATTCGTTCCTCCCGATTCGCTTCCGCTTCAATCGGAGCCTGCGAAACTCGAACGTCGTGTAGCTCAGGCCGTAACCAAAGGGGTAGAGCGGCGAAACCTCGTCGAAGAGATAGCCGCGGCGTGCGGAGGGTTTGTGGTTGTAAAACGCGGGCAGATGACCGGCCGAGCGCGGGATGCTGATTGGCAGCTTCCCCCCGGGGTTGCAATCCCCGAACAGCACGTCGGCCACGGCGCGCCCGGTTTCCTGTCCCAAGTACCAGCATTCAAAAACCACCGGCACGCGGCGGCTGATGTAGTTGATGGAAAGCGGGCGTCCGTTGAACAGGAACACGATTACCGGCTTGCCAGTCTCCAGCATCGCCTTGACCAATTCCTCCTGTCGGCCAATTAAGTCCAGGCTGGCGCGGTCACCTTTATGGTTAAGGCCCCACGCTTCGCGCGAGGTCTGTTCATTCCCGCCAATCGCCAGCACAATCACCTCCGCCTGGCTCGCGATTGCGGTCGCCTCGGCGATTTGTTTCCGATCTTCTTCCGGATCGCTCGCGGTCACCTCGTCTGGATTCCAGCCGCCGCCGACCGTGATTTTGCAGCCCTCGTTGTAAAGCACCTTCACCCCGTCGCCCACTTTCGATTTAATCCCCTCAAGCACGGTCACTTCCTGCCTCGGCACGCCGCTGTAGCCGCCGAGCAGAGTCCGGTTCGCGTTCGGGCCGATGACCGCAATGCTATGGAGCCGCTTCAAATCCAGCGGCGCCACATTGTTCTCGTTTTTCAACAGGGTGATGGTTTCACGCGCGGCCTGAAGGGCCAACTCCCGGTGCGCGTCACACCCCGTTACCCTCTGCGCCACGTCCGGATCAACATAGGGATCTTCAAACAGCCCAAGCTTGAATTTCCACAAGAGCATCGGCGCCACCAGTTCGTCCAGTTCCGATTCTCTCAGCAGGCCTTTGCGCACCAGCGAGACCAGTTCCCGGTAGCAATCCGGGTCGGGCAACTCGATGTTGACTCCCGCCTTGACCGCCAGGCGGCAGGACTCCGCCTTGTCTTTGGCGACAAAATGGCCGTGCGTCTCGGGCCGGTAGCCCAATTCCCAGATAGCGTAATAATCGGAAACGACGTACCCCTTGAACCCCCATTCCTTGCGCAGCACATCGCGCAACAGCCAGCGGTTGGCGTGAGATGGCACGCCGTCGATTTCGTTGTAGGACGCCATCACGCTGATGGCGCCGGCCTCCTGGATGGCCGCCTTGAACGTGGAGAGAAAGGTTTCGCGGAGAACCCGCGCCGAAACGTTGGCCGGAGCGCAGTTCATCCCAGACTCGGGCTGTCCGTGGGCGGCGAAGTGCTTCAGCGTGGCAATCACCCGCGTCTTGTCCCGAAACGATGCGTCGGCCTGCAACCCTCGCACGGCGGCGACTCCCATCCGCGCGATCAGGTACGGGTCCTCGCCGTAGGTTTCCTCAACGCGGCCCCAGCGCGGGTCGCGCGCCACATCGACCACCGGCGTCAGGGCCTGGTGTGTGCCCCTGCTCCGCGCCTCCAGGGCCGTCATGGCAAACAGCTCTTCAACGAGCTCCGGATTAAATGTGGCCGCCAGCCCGATCGGCTGCGGAAAACTCGTTCCCCCAAGCGCCGCGTGGCCATGAAGGCATTCTTCGTGAAAAATCACCGGGACCCCCAGCGGCATCTCCTCCACGAAGAACTTCTGGATGGCATTGGTCAGTTCAGCCATGCCGCGGGCGTCTTTTCCCCTGCCGGCGTCGCTGGGCCGGCCAACCTGCCCGATCCCAGGACTCTTGCCGAAAGCCGCCTTCGCCTTGGCCGGATCGAAGTTGCCATCCGCATCCAGCAGTGTTTCAGCTTTGCCTCGCCAAATACACATCATCTGGGCGGCCTTTTGCTCCAGGGTCATGCGCGAGAGCAGATCCTTGACGCGCCTTTCGGGCGCAAGCGCGGGATTCTTGTAGGCGGGCATACCTGACGCCTTTGGGCCGGCATGGCGGGTGCGAACAGGGGCGGTCTTCTTCATAAAGCGGGTTCTACCCGTGGAGCGGATTCTGCCCATAGAGCGGTTTTTGTCTTTGCGGCGATTCTTCTCATTCGCTTCCGCGCCAGCATGACTTCCCCAGAACGAAGTCTCCAGTCCAAAAAATCATCGTAGTTGCCCTGGTGCGCACCTCAGAATCTGCGGTGGGGACCAACGCCTTCACAACAATTCCTTTGTCCCCATTCCTTTGTCCGATCCCCCGGAGCCACCTCTCGCGTACCCATGTCCGCAAGCAAGCCTGACAAAGGAATGGGGACAAAGGAATTCAATCTGGAAGCGGCCGCGTTGGGGGGGCTGAGGCGGAGCTTCGCTAAGTGACATCCTTCTCGTCATAGGAGAAAAGAGTGATCTTGCAGGCCCTGCAAATAAAACCCTCCGGGCACCCGTGACCCCAAGCTCTCGGCTTCATTATGCGGACCGAACCCAGCGGCATGCGAAACCGAGCATACCCCGGTCTAAGGGGTTGCCAGACCAATTTGGTGAGGACAAGCGGGTCGTAGATCGCCAGCCATCCCTTTTCCATCGGGCAGTTGCAGGCTGGGCAGTTCACGAGGCGCATTCTGGGCCCCTGACGGCAGTGCATCAAGGGTAAACCTGGCGTGACATGGTTTCGCCAGGTTTTGCCATCGAGCCCTGGCCTCCCCCGTGTGCAAACGCGCTCTCGCCGTTTGGCACGCGGTAGCGGCCAATCGCTCACCGGAAAAGGCGCCGATCAAAAGCAAAGTCGGTGGGCCTTGCGATCCTAAGCTTGGCAAACTCGTCATGCTTTGGATTGAGAAGATAGTCGAATTCGCTGGGGACAATCACACTTGGAACGGCGAGGATGACCGAAGCATTGGATTTGACCCAATCGTCACCCAACTGCTGAAGGGAGGCGGGGGGCGGTTCTCGCTGCCAGTCATGCGGCAGGGCGCCGGCACGAAAGACTTGCATCAACGCCTCGTCAAACTGGAAGCTGAAGCACTTGTAGATCTTCAGCATCCTGGTCTTGTCAATGTGAACCCGGACTTCCAGGGCGGCAAGCGACTGATGCTCGCTGGCATAGACCACCGGCACGCCAACTGAGTTCCAGCGACCACCGTAGAGCCTTGCGCCTTCGCCATCGAAGGCCCTGGCGGCTTGTTCCTTGGGCACGATGCGCCAGCCCGTGCGTATCACGAATACACCCCATACTCGATACGGCCCAGCAGGTTTTCAACTTCACGGGCGCCCACCTCCGTCTTTGCATAGTCCAACGGCGCCGCGCCCCCCAACCCAAATTGGGGCGAGTTGAGCCACCGCTTCGCATCCTCCGGGTTGCCCAGGACTTTGGCGGCCTTGCCCAGCAGCCGGGCGTAACGCACCACCCGGTCGGAGACCGCAGGCTTGAGTTTGCTGTTGGCGCCCTTGCGGCGATGGAAGGTGGCTTTGGAGATCCCGAGCATCGGGGCCAGCCGTTCCACAGGCACGTCCAGACTGGCCCTCAAATCATCCAATTCCGTGACCGGCAGACCGGCCTCCAGCACCTTAACCAGGTTGGCCACGTTGAACCTGCCGCCTGCCTCTTGGGACCCGCGGACATAATACCTCACAACGCCGCGGCCGTGCCGGAGGGTGGCGCCGGCTCCAGCTATTCTCGCTGCCAATGATTTCCTGAATCTCGTGCTCATTTGATACTACAGCTAGACGCAAATGCGACTTGCGTCAACGTCGTTTCCTGCCTCCAGGAAAACAATCAGTGACCCGTGGTGACGCTTTCGACTCCCGGGCCTCATACCCGTTGCAGGCCGCGGCGACACCCGCCTCCGCCTCGGGCGTATAAGTGACGCATTCAACCATGCTGGACGCGCGCCCGTTGCTTCACCCGCTCCCATGTCCTGCCCGATGAAGGGTGTTGCGGCTGAACTGCGCCGGCACTCGACATTCCGCGAGGGCGCGGATACGTTCTGGGGTGCTATGAAAGTTGAAAACATCAAGGACATTGTCGAGCGACAACCCTTCCGGCCCTTCACGGTTCGGCTCAGCAACGGCGCCCGGTACACGTTCGAAAAACCCAGGAACATCGGCGCGCCCGAAAGCTACAGCATGATCTTCTTCCTCGGCCAGAGCCAAGCGGTGCGTATCGATACGGAAAGCATCGTCGAGATCATCGAAGAGCCGTAGGAGAGAACCACAAGATTATGATGCATCCCAGAACTTACCTGGCCGCGGCTGTTATCGGCGCGACCTGCCTTTGCCCGCGGTTGAGCCGCGCCGTCAGTGATTCTTATCCGGAGGCGCATCCGCCCGCGGGGATACAGCCCAAGCGCCCGCCCGACTACGTGCCCTACAAGTATCCTTACACTCCGCAAGAGTTGCTGGAGAACTATGGGCCAGCCATGGAAAAGAAGGCCAAGGCAGCGTGGGCGGCTATCGACAAGGTGAACGCCCAGGGACCATACAAGAACAGCTTTGAATCCCTCGCAAAGCACCGGTGTCCCGAATGGTTCAAGGACGCCAAGCTCGGCATGTTCATTGATTGGGGGCCATGGTCCGTGGGCGGCTACGCGAAGAAGCGTGGCGGCGCCACCTACCCGGACTGGTATGAGTGGAACATGGCCAACGGTGATTTGCGGGAGTATCACAAGAAGACGTGGGGCGCCGACTTTACGGACGACGACCTCATCAACCTGCTGAGCGACCGCAATTTTGATCCCGCGAGGTTTGCCAGACTGGCAAAAGAATGCGGTTTCCGCTATGTCGTGCCGTTTCTCAAGCATCACGGTGGGTTTTGTCTCTGGGACAGTTCGTTCACTCGCCGCGACTCGATGGATTGGGCGTTTCACCAGGACTTTGCCGCGGAGTTGAGCAAGGCCTGCAAAGTGGAGGGCCTGAAATTTGGCGCCTACGTGTCCCTTGGCGAATGGAATTACCCCGCCATTTTGCCGGGCCGGCAGATTGGCCATTTTGGATTTAACGGCGAGGTGCGGGGCGGGGCCAGCCTGAGCAATTGTTACTATATGTCGGGGAAGATCCCGGTAAAAGACTACGTCGGGGATTACCTGATTCCCTCCATCAAGGAGCTGATCGACAAGACCAGGCCGGACCTGCTTTGGTATGACGGAGAATGGGAAAACGTTTCAAGTTTCTGGCACACGCGCGATCTGGATGCCTATTACTACAATGTGGCGTGGCGCGACAGGCAGCAGGTATGCATCAACGATCGTTGGGGTGACGACGTTCGCCATAAGAAATCCCCCCAAATCCATGTTGATTTCGCCACCAGTGAATATGGCAACGGAACGACCACCCAGTGTGATGCCTGGGAAGAAAACCGTTCGTTCAGCCACAATTTTGGCTACAACTGGACCGAAGAATCGGACCCCAACGCCATTCTGAGCGACAGA
This sequence comes from bacterium, assembly GCA_021784555.1. Lineage (GTDB taxonomy): Bacteria > Verrucomicrobiota > Verrucomicrobiia > Limisphaerales > UBA8199 > JAJYHY01. The sequence goes on along the minus strand of JAJYHY010000146.1, from coordinate 11,037 downwards.
GCCTGCATTGACCTGCTGGTCGATGTCGTGGGCCGTGGCGGCAACTTGCTGCTGATCGTCTCGCCAACCGGCACGGGAGAAATCCCGCCGCGTCAACTGCACGCCCTTCACAACCTCGGGGACTGGCTCAAGAAGTATGGGCAGGCGATTTATGGCACGCGTTCCTATCCCCTCGAGCAACAACCCGCTTGGGGCCGCATCACCCATTCCAAGGACGGGAGCATGGTGTATCTGCTCGTCACGCACTGGCCGGGCGATGGCCGCATCAATGTTCCGGCCATTCCAATTCAACGCATTGCCAGCGCGACGTTGATGCGTGGCAAAGGCAATCCGGGGTTCTCCCAGCCCGACAAGAATGGGGCGTTTATGGTGGACTTGTCGGCTTGCACACCGGGCGATCCGAGGGTGTCGGTCGTTGAAATCGAGACGAAGTAAACCCGCGGCACGCCGAGTCGAGGTGCGCGATTCTGCATGCCTCCGGAGAGGAGACTTGATACCCTGCAGCCAATGAACGTTTGCCGATTTAAACGGAATGGCGCCATCGGCGTTGGGCTGGTCACGGAAGACTCCACGGTGGTCGATCTGTCGGCGGCCCACGTCACGCAACTTACGCCGCTCCTGGAAGACGAGGATGCCGCGGCGCGCGTCGGGGAACTCGCAAAACAAGGGTTGCCGCGCCTTCCCCTGGCGAAAGCCGAGTTGCTCCCACCAGTGGAAGAACAGGAGGTCTGGGCGGCAGGCGTCACCTACCGCCGCAGCAAGACCGCCCGCATGGAGGAGTCCGATTTCAGCGCGACCGCCTACGACAGAGTCTATTCGGCCGAACGACCGGAGCTCTTCTTCAAATCGCTCGCCCAGAAGGTCGTCGGGCCTGGCGAATCAGTCGGCATCCGCAAAGACGCCACCTGGAGCGTGCCGGAGCCGGAACTGGCGCTCGTGCTCAACTCGAAGGGTAGAGTGATGGGCTGCACCATTGGCAACGACATGAGCTCACGCGACATCGAAGGCGAGAACCTGTTGTACCTGCCGCAAGCCAAGATTTACAGCCGCTCTTGCGCTTTGGGACCGTGGATTACCATTGGCGTCCCCGAAACTACGGTGCGCGAGTGGACCATCCGCTTGGCCATAAAGCGCGACGGCGGCCCCGTATTCACCGGCCAAACCTCCGTCGGTCAGCTTAGGCGAAGCTTCGAGGAACTCGCGCGTTACCTTTTCCGCAGTCAAGACTTCCCGCACGGCGCGGTGTTGCTCACCGGAACGGGCATCGTCCCGCCGGAATCCTTTACGCTGCGTCCAAACGACGCCATTGAGATAGAAATCAGCGGAATCGGCTCGCTGTGCAACTCCGTTACCGCGGTTTGACCCCTCAGGAGGGGAGTCGGTCTGTGTTGACTTAGACGCCACAATGCTCCATGTAGATCCTATATGCATCCGAAAGTTCCAGGCCGGCAAGATGCGGTTCAAATCCCTCGCGCAAACCAAGAGGGAACTCAACGTCGATGCACCCCTCGGATGTTATGAGTGCCACTGAGATTTTAGATGAACTGCCGAGACTGAACCGCGCCCAACGACGCGCCTTGGTCCGTCGCCTCTTTGAACTGGAAGAAGAGCGGGAGGAACTCGAATGGGCAGCGCAAGCGGCTGACCTCGCTTTTCAGGAACTCGACAAACTGGAGGAGAAGAGTGCCCCGCCCGCGGCGCGGTGAAGTGGGGATGGTGGTAAAACTCTCAACGTGCTACCAAAAGCTCGTAGATACTCACGCTCAGGCGCGGGAGAGTAAGCAACCTGGGTGTGGAATCAACGGGCGAACTGGTGATAGTTGGGTGCCGCGTATCGGTGCCTTCGGGCGCGAGCCGCCACAAGGTGCCTTTGCCCGAGAGGCCGGCGCCGATGATGGCGAGCTTCAGCGGTTGTGCCACGTCTGTGGGGTTCAAGACCGCCACGGTCAGGGCATGATGGTCCTTTGCCCAAGCGGCGACGACGTCCAGGGGAAAGGTAGGGCTGCCGGCATTGACCTTGGGTTGCTCGCCACCGGGCGGTTCGGTGGGCGTGGGCTGCGGGGAATTGCCGGAGACCTCAACCGGAATCGTGCCGAAGTGGTCGCGATAGAGTTTGAAAACGAGACCATTGGCGGTCAGCGAAACGTTCGTTCCATGCTGAGCCAGCAGCGAGGTGGCAAAGGTCTGACACCCCATTTGGAAGATGCCGGAGTGTCGGAACATTTCCTGGAATACCCAGGCGTAGGCCGGATAGGTGGGATAATGGCCGCCAAAGTAAGCCCATTCATCAATGGCCAGCGGCTTGGGATGAGCAGCGAGTTTTGGGATCAATTTTTCGTATTGCTGGTATTCCTCGTATTTGAGGCGGATGTGGTTGGCGGGGCGGCGCATCCAGTCTGTGATGGGTTCATCAGGATCATTCGGCACCTGGCGAGCGTCAGCAAGGCTGAAGTGGGTTGCCCCGTAGTTGTAGAAGTGCTCGCTGATGAGGTCGAAGTCGTTGAAACAATGTTCGAGCAGGTTGCCGGTCCAATCCTCGGGTGAAAGATAATGCGGAACGAGGTCGCTATGAATAAACGATTGGAAGGAAGCACCTAGCGCTGATCTCCAGGTATCGGTGGAGGTAACACCCGAACCACGGGAATTTAAGAATCGGTCCATGAGATTATCAACGCCCAAGCGCAACGATTGCCGGGAACCGGTCATTGTGTCTGGCATGGCCCCGCAGGCGATCAGTTCGATGGTCGGGTCCATCTTCCTCATGGCCTTGGCGAACTCGTTGTTCTTGAACTCAAACTGATTGAGACTCATGGCGCCATATTGGTAGGTGATTCCCCACATTTCATTGCCGATCCCCCAGAATTTGACGCGGTACGGCTGGGGGTGGCCGTTGGCGGCGCGCAGTCTGCCCATGGGAGTGATGGCAGCGCCGTTGCAATATTGGACGAGTTGGGCAGCAGACCACTCGTCGCCCAAACCGGCATCAACGGTGATATAAGGTGCGACGTCCAGGAGTTTGCACAAGGTCATAAACTCATCCACGCCGACGTCGTTTGGCTGAACGGCACGCCAGACGGGGTCGTAGATGGGCGGGCGTTTATCGGGGTCGCCGATGGAATTGCGCCATTCAAAGGCGGAAACGAAATTGCCGCCGGGAATGCGGTAAACGCCGGAGTGCAGGGACCTGAGGACCGCGATCACTTTAGGCCTCCAGCCGTCGAGGTTGTCGGCAGGCATGAGGGAAACGGCGCCGATGTGGAAAGAGCCAGTTCCGGTGCCGATGATTTCGAACTGACCGGGGCCGGAGTTTTCGGCGTTGAAGGAGAAGATGAATCTCTTGTAGTCCTGGCCCAAGTTGCCAACTGGAATCGTGTGACTCACCGCGTTGGCGCCGGCGCCCCAGACGATCTTGACGGAGACTTTTGCGGTGGGATCCCCGGCCAGATCAATGCGGCCATTGTATTTCGTGCCTTTGACGAAATTAATGACCGTCTGGCGGATGCCGCGCGAATCGGAGCCGGCGAGTGTCACCAATGGTGTGTGCTCTCCGACGAATGGGCGGTTCGTGTCCATGACAACGGAATCGGCGGGCCCCACAGGGTTCCAATCTCCGGGGCGGGCGCCGCCGCGACCGAAGAACCCGCCGCCACCGCGCCTGCCGCGGAATCCAGGCCGGCCTCCGCCGGCAGGTGCTGGCTCGACCGCATAATAGAATTTGCGGTCCCTGAGCATCTCGCTCCACAGACTGCTATAAATGAGGCCGCCCGCCTGCTCGAGGAATTGACCATAGACATTCGGCGAAATCGGCGGACCGGTTTTCGAGGCGTCAATCCTCCCGATGACGGGTTGGCTGGAGGTTGAGGTTCGGGCGGCCGCGGCCAGCGCAGTCAAGAGGAAGAGGATGAGGCCGGCCGTTTTCATCGGGCGCGGCAGGCCTGAGGTGGAGAAGTGCGGAGGGCTGAGTTTGTTCATGGATTGATGCTTTGTGAAACCGAGTTGATGCGAACGAATCGAGCAGATCTGCCCAAGGCCGGTAGAACGTCACCGGAAGATGCGTTGAGCGAAGAGATAGAAATCATTTTTCCAGACGGCAAAGTCGTGGCCGCCGGAATCGACGTGCCAGATGTGCGGCACGTTGTGTTCTTTCAGGTACGCGTGCGTTCGCTGGCCGATGAAGATTAAGCCGTCGCGGTCGCCGCCGGAAATCCAGAGCAGCTTGAGCATTCGCCTGGCCTTGGCCGGATCGGGCACCAATTCCTCGGGTGGCTTGGTGTTGGGCGCGGAGGAGAAGCCGCCAATCCAGGCGAACTTGTCGAGATGCGCCAGGCCGAAATTCAACGACTGCCCGCCGCCCATCGAAAGCCCCGCCAGGGCGCGGCTTTCCCTATCCGTCTTCACGGAATACCTCGACTCGATAAACGGGATGAGGTCCTTGAGCAAGTCTCCCTCGAAATTCGCGAATGCGGGCGCGGAGGCGAACACGTTGCCCTCGGCCCGGTCGTTGGGTTGGGCGCGGCCATTGGGCATGACGATGATCATGGGCACGGCTTTCTTTTCCACGATGAGGTTGTCGAGGATAATCTCGGGATGGGCGTTTCGGTGCCATTCCTCTTCATCGCCACCGATGCCATGCAGCAGGTAGAGCACGGGATACTTCCTGTCGGTCGAGTAACCGGGCGGCGTATAGACCAGCGCGTTGCGCGTGGTGCCGACGGTCGTGGAATAATAATGCACCATCTCCAACTTGCCGTGGGGGATGCCCTCGCGCGGCTTGTCGAACCCTTCCGGCGCGTGCGGGAAAGCCGGTTTGTCATCCGGACCGAGCACGATGCGCCGCCCAAACGCGCCACGCCGGCCTCGGCCCCGCGAACCGCCGCGGCTGGCTCTGGGCGCGACGGCGGGTTCCGCGGGCGCGCCGAGTTCGCCCCTGGCCACGTGTGCGGTGATCTTGTAACCAAGTAGCGAGAGCATTTTCTGTGCATAGCGCCTTCCCAACTCCCGGTAGCCCGCCGGCGTGAAATGCAGATGGTCTGGCAGCCTGGCAGGGCAGCCGGCCGAAGAAATCACGTATGAGTTCGAAATCGTCTCCGGCAATTTGTCGATAATCGGGTTCATGCTTGCACAGGGGCCGCCCTCATCCGCATTCACAACCTCGCCCGCGAGCAACGGGACCGCTCGAGCATGGAGATTCAGGTCTCTTATCAGATTATCATAAATCCCCTTGACTTTGTTTGGCCACTCCTTGTCTCCCGTGTTCGACTCTCCCTGATGCAAGAGGATTCCCTTGATAACGCCATCTCTCTGGGCCCGTTTGGCCATAGCGACAAGGTACTGATACGGGTCCCCGTCGTACTGCTTGATGATTCTGGCCATCCAGGATGGAGCGGTTGAAGCGTAGGCCTGGTAATTGTCCTTCTCGAACAGTTCAATCTTGCACCCGGACACCGCCACGTTAACCACCCCAACCCGGATATTCTCGGGCAGGTTGGCAACCATGGTTCTGCCAAAGTAATCCGCGGGGCAAAGGCCCGTGAAAGGGCGGCACAAGGGGGGGACAGCGGGATACCAATGTCCCTTTTCCCGGCCTAATTTTGGAAAATCGACCGCGGCCAGGACTTGAAAGCGGCCATCGACGTTCGTCTTGTCTTGTTGTTGAACTCCTGGAAAGCCCTCCATGTTCGACTGCCCGAAACAGAGGAAAATCCAAAAATTGGTGTCTTGAGAGGAAGCCTTCGCACTCGTCGAGAGCGGTGTGGCCGCTGCCGCGGCGCGAATGACCGCGTAGTAGGCCGGCTTTGGCTGGTCGTTGCCATCAAATAACAATGGCCGGCCTCTGGAGCGCCAGGAAACGGCGTCATTCACGCCCCAAAAGGTGACCACTTTCACGGAAGGGTGCCTTAGGAACGCTTTGAACAGAGCGGTATATTCCTTGGCGAGGCGTCGATCGGCGTCACTCACCAAACCGCCTTGAGTCGTCGCGGCGTTGTTGGCGATGTCCGCCCCGGTATCACGCTGGCCGCGCTGCGCGCCATTGACATCCAACTCGGTGATGTGAATGGGCAACCCGAGTTGTTCCAGGTCTGTCAGCGTTTGGTCCTCGGTTTCGAAACTGGGCGAGGAAACACTCACATGGGTTTGCGACCCAATCGCCATGACCGGGACGTGTTGCGCCAAGAGTGACTTGATCAAAATGATAAGCTTGCGGCGTTTTGCCGGATTCTCCAACCCGTAGTCGTTGTAGCGGAGAATCGCGTTGGGGTCTGCTTCGTGGGCGTATTCGAAGGCCTTGGCGATGTAGTCCGGCCCGATGATTTGCTCCCAGAGCGACTTCCGCAGGATGTTCGTCCCTCCGTCGGCGATGGCCTCGTTGACTACGTCCCAGACCTTGACCTTGCCCTTGTAGCGGCCAACAACAGTGAAGATGTGATCGCGCATCCGCTTGAGCAATTCTTCCCGCGAGGCGCGCGGTCCGTTAAAACCGAATCGCCCGCCAAACCGGCCAAATCCGCGACCACGCCGTGCAGCCGCGCCAGACGCGTTCATCGCTCGGGACGGCGAATGGGTCGCTTCAAAGACCCACGAGGGCGTCTGGCCATGCCATACGAGAGTGTGCCCGACGATATACTTATGGTTTCTGACGCCGAAGCTCACGTAGGCATCCGCCGGGCCGAAATTATAGCCGTCCGGGCCCGGGCGCGGATGGATGAGTGCCCACTTCAAATCGTTCTCCGGGGAGATCTGGTTGAACTGCCGCTTGACCAGAGCGATGTCGCTATCGACTTGTTCCTGGGTCCGCCTGGCGTAATTAGACCGCGGGGCGGCGCCGGTCGCAATGCTACGGTTGATGGCCACGCCGATATAGAAATGGCCCTTGTAAGCCTCCTTGAGCGTGGGGGGCTTTGTTCCCAACTCCAGAACGGTAATGGAGTAGGGTGGGAACTCGCGCGTAAAATTGGAGCTTAAGCCATGGACTTCTTCCGTCTGAGGGACAATGTTTCGTGGGTCCTTGAGAGAATTCGTGTCATCCGGGCTGTTGGCGCTCAAAGACACCGCTTTACCATGAGAGTCAATCGTGGGCGCCCCGTTGATTTGAACACGAACCCGTTGCGCCGCTCCGGTTTCATTCACGACTTTTAGATAGAGGGTTCCAGTTTTGCTGTCGCGGGTAGCGTCAAAGAATATCTGCCGGACCTGGCGTGGCGGAGGACGAAAACCGCGAAAGCCGCGCGGCTGCCATTCGCGAGTGGGGATGTCGTGCGAATCGGTGGCGAGGATTTCATCGCCATGCAGCGTGCTGAACATGCTTTGGGCATAATAGGCAGGTGAACCGTAGCTGCTCAATGCGTCATAGCCAATCAGGTCTGTCCGCCATTGCATTGAACGATTCCGTCCGTGGAGTTGGCTGACGTTGACGAAAAGCGGGGCGTAGCTGGACATCACAACGAGGTCAGAGTTCCGTTCCATGCCGGTCATCCAGGCGGCGTCGCCAAGCGCCCCGGCCATATTGGGCGTGGGTGAACCAACGCGCGTGGCCCATTCACCGACAAAGACTTTGGGGCCGGTGCGCGGGCGATGGTCGTAATCGAGGGCGTGCGCCTCCATGTCTTCCTGGGAGCGGTAATAATGCTCGTCCACTAGATCCGGCACGCGGCTCCTCACCGGTGTTGTGGCGATGATTTGCAGGTTCGGATACTTGGCCTTAATGGCGTCATAGAATTGGGCGAAGCGCGCGTCGTAAGTCCGGGAGCGGTCGAAGAAATCTTCATTCCCGATTTCGACGTATTTCAGGAGAAAGGGCGCCGGATGGCCGTCCCTCGCGCGTTGCGCGCCCCACTTGGTGCTTACATCGCCCGTGACGTACTCAATCTCATCCAATGCATCCTGCACGTAAGGTTCCAACGCGGCGCCCGGTTCGATATGCTGTTGGCGCAAAGAATAGCCCGCATAGACCGCCAGCAACGGCTGCATGCGCAAATCTTGGCACCACTCCAAAAACTCCAGCAGACCGAAACCGTCGGTGGACCAATACCCCCAGGGGCTCAAATGTCCGGGCCGTTGCGAAACGTCGCCGATGGTTTCCTTCCAGTTGAATCGCTCGGGGATGGTATTGCCTTCCAGATAATTGCCGCCCGGGAAGCGCAAGAATTTCGGGTGCATGCCCGCCAGCAATCGCATGATGTCCGGACGCGTGCCGTTGGGACGATTATGGTAGGTCGGCGGAAAGAGCGAGACATTCTGGAACCAAACCGTGCCGTGGTCTCCAGCTTGGTCCGTTGAGATAACGAAGCGATTGTCCTTGGATGTCTCTACGTCTCCGGTCGTCAGGGTCACCTCGTATTTCTGCCAGGCTCCTGAAATCTCGGGAACGGTGCCCTGGGCGAAGGTTTTACCGCCGTTGGCGCTTTGAATGGCAACGATCAGCGGGCCGGAAAAATGTTCGCCGCGGGCGTAAAACGAGGCGTGGTAGGTCGTGTCCGGGCGCACCGGGATTCCCCAATAGCCGCCGTTGGCTATCCCAACGGGCGACTCTTTCGAGGCCCTGCTCGTGTCCAGTCGCAAGCTCACGTTCAACGCGGTATTGAGAGGCTGGTTCGTGTCAAGGGCGAGGGTCGTGTCGCCAATGGCGCTCCAGAACACCGGCTCCTGCTTGTTTGCCTTAAACGTGCGATTGCGAATCAATTCGGCGTAAAGCCCGCCTTCGTAGGAGAAATTGATCTCCTCGGTCATCAGCCCGTAAAGGGTCGGGCTGACTTTGCCGCTGACTTTGCCGGCGTCAATTTCCAGAACGGGTGTCGCGTGCGCGGATGTCGTGGCGGGGGTCTCGCTCGCGGGCGCGGCAGGCGTGGTGCCTGGGGTGGCGGGTGCGGGCGCCATTGCGGCGGGCGCGGAGGCTCCCGCGCTTGCCCCGGCGACGGATAGCGGGATGATTTCAATCCCGTTGATTTGCGGGTTCTGGACGTTCGGAGTGAAAGTAATCTTAATTGCACCGTTGGTGACCTCGACGGGGACCGACTGCACGTAGGCACGCAAAGGCCCGCCCGCCTTCACCCACACGTCAAAATCCTTGAACTCGTGCCCTTGGACGTTGAAGGAAAACACGCGCTCACCCGGTCCGGTGATGCCTTCGTAGGTTTCCGCGAAATGCAGCTTCACCAGGTACTTTCCGTTGGGCACCGGCCACGAAAAGGAGTCCATGCTGTAGCGTTCCGCCCGGTAGAGGCCGGGAATCTTGGTATTGGCAACCTGGATATCAGGCCGTTCTATGACGTCGCCACCCTCGAAACCCTGGTCGGGGAGCCAGGCATTGCCCTCGGCGTCTTTGAGGGGCTCGGAGCTGCCGGCCCGGATGCGGATGACCTTGGCGGCAGGTGAAACCGCCGCCGAGCCGCTATGCTCGCGCCGGGCCACGATGTGCTCTGTGGCGAAGTTGCCAACCTCGCGCGTGAACTTGATTTCGTTGCCGTTGGCCGAGAGCTTGCCGGTGTAGGTGATGCGAATCTCGTTGTCCTGGAAGTTGAGCATCTCGACGAACGAAACGGTGTCGCCCTCCACCTTGCCTCCCTTTAGTGCGACCTCGCGCTTCCGGTCGCCGATTTCGGAGTTGGCTTTCCCGGTCAGTTTCGTCCCGTCCTGTTTGAACGTGAAGGTGTACTTCTGCCGGCCAATCTGGGAGTCGAATTCGGATTTCCAAGTGCCGCTCACATCAGTCGCGATGCTGCTCGCGGCCACCGCGGTTGGGGGATTCGCCGGCGCAGCCGCGCCGCCCTCAGCCGTTGTCTGCGCGACCGGGAGCGCAGCCGGAAGCGGTTGGTCCGCGAAGAGCAACTGAGCGAACTCATGGAAGCTGCGGCGCCAGGACTGCCACTCGTGAGCGGTCAGCGGCGAGACATAGAAATGACTGTTTATGCCCGCCTCTTTGAGCGCCTGGGTGTTCGCCTTGGGATCGCCGCCGAAAGCCCTGAACATGCGCGAGTTCGTTTCGCGGCTGCCGAAGCTGACAAACACGAGTTTGACCTGCTGCTTGAAGGCGGCGAGATCGTGAATGTCCGAGAGGGCAATGCTGCCGCCGCTGAAGATGCCGATGTGGGAGAACTTGTCGAGGTGGGCCAGCGTGATCACACGCGTCTGCATGCCGCCCATGGAGAGGCCGGCCATGGCCCGATGCGGCTGATCCGCAAGGGTGCGAAAATTGGCATCGATGAACGGGATGAGGTCGTCGATGAGAACATGCTCAAAGCCGCTAAAATCGAAAAAACCACGGCGCCTGCGGGGACGAGCTCCGGCTCGCTGTCCTCTGCGCCGCAGAGCGGCGCCGGGCCTCCCACCGCCGTTTTCCATGACAATGATGAAGGGCCTGGCTTTGCCTTCGGCAATCAGGTTGTCCATGATCAGGTTGACATGGCCCTGGTTGCCCCAGCCGGTCTCATCTTCGCCCATGCCGTGTTGCAGGTAGAGCACCGGGAAGCGCTTGTTGGGCTGCCTGTCATAACCGGGAGGCGTATAGACGAAGCAGCGCCGGATCGAGTCGCTGGTCTCGGAGAAGTAGAACACCTCCCGCAACTGACCGTGGGGCACGTTCTTGAGCGCGTAGAAATCCTGGTCCTTGGCGGGGACCTCCACGCCGCTGCCCCAGCGACCCGCGCCATAGAAGTACAGGCTGCCCGGGTCCGGAACCTGGGCGCCATCTATAACGAGCTGGTAATAGTGAAAACCTTCGTCCTGGGGCCGCGACTCGCCGACCCAGGCGCCGTCCTCGCCCTTGGTCAGCGGATATCTGATGCCGCCGATATCGAGCAAAACGCTTCGGGCCTGCGGCGCCACAATGCGGACCCGGACACAGCCTTGGGAATTAACCTCGGGATAGCGTTTGCCCGGCTGGTTGGACGCCGCGGGTTTCCAGTCGCCAGCCGGCGGGGTGGTTTGGGCCGCGCCAAGCTGGGCCAACAGCAGGGAGAGGATTGGGATGAGTGCGAGTTTTGTTTTCATGGGGTGTTTAGTGTTCTATCGATTGTCTTTCTGCCACGTGGTTGTTGATCA
>JAJYHY010000145.1 GCA_021784555.1 bacterium | reverse complement strand
GAGTCTTTGAATCTCAAAACATGTTGTAAACAAGTGAAGTTTCGCTGCGTTTGCAAAATCGAAAATTCGTGTGAATTCGTGAAATTCGTGTCTCGGTCTGAGGCTTTGCCTCGCTACGTATGAATCCGCGGCCTCTTTTTGGCGGCTCCGATCGCCGGCCATCTAATTCTTGAATGTTCCTTATCTGGCGCAAGGCTGATGATTCCAGCCAACATATGTATGCCGTAGCGGTGCCGCAGGTCGGGTTTGCGCCCGCGAGCAGAGTGCCGCCCACACGCTTCACTTTTATGAACGGCTCGGCTTGATGCCCAAACCAGGCTGTTCGCCTGCGAATTATCCCTCTATTCGTCGGAGACCCTGCGCCGGGTTCAATTCACTAAAAAGGCGCAGGGGCTCGGCTTTACGCTGGCGGAGATCAAAGAGGTTCTTAACCTGCGGAAACAAAGCCGCGCTCCCTGCCAGCGTGTCGGCGAAGTGGGCAGGAAACATTTGCGGGAGTTGGACGCGCGCATCGTCGCGTTGCGAGCATTTCGGCGGGCACTGGCGGGAATCATGCCCAAATGGGAAAAGGAAACCGCGCATTAACGCAAGTGCGCGGGTGAGTTCTGTGATTTAATCGAACGCTTGCCCGTCAAATTGGCCCCGAACCGACCCCAAAGAAGGTTAAAAAAAGTCTTTGACACTCTAGTCAAGTAGAGGCCGTAGATTGTGCCATAGACCGAAACGAAAGGATGTTTATGGACAAATCGAAAGCTCTACGAAAAGCGAGTTTGGGCGGCAGTATTGTTGCCGCCATTACGGCTTCATTGTGTTGCATCGGGCCACTGGTAGCGGTGACTTTGGGCGCGGGTGGCTTTGCGGCGTCCGCCGTGTTTGAAAAATGGCGGTCCGTATTTTTGGGCGTGACCTTCGCGTTGCTTGCCCTGGCTTGGTATCTGACCTACCGCAAACCGAAAGAAAATTGCGAAGAAGGCGCGGTCTGCGCCGCGAAGCCCGTTGCCAAATGGAACAAGGTGGTGTTGTGGTTTGCCACGGCGTTTGTCGTGGCCGCAACGGCTTTTCCGAGTCTTTCGTCGGCTGTTTTATCGGCCGGGCAATCCGGTTCGGACGCCTGCTGCGCGCCACCCGCCGTGGTCGGTAGTGACAGCGCCGTGTTGAAATTGACAATTCCGCGCATGGATTGTGCCGCGTGTGCCGTCGGCATTCAAGCGATGCTGCGGCGGCAAACGGGCGTGGAAAGCGCCGAGGTCAGTTTCGACACCAAAGAAGCCGTCGTGCGCTACGACGCCGCAAAGATTTCGGCGGAGAAAATCGTCGCGATGATTGACCAAACCGGTTTCAAAGCCGCGAAAATGGATAAACAGCCATGACTGCGCTTATCATCCCCATCCTGAAATGCTTGAAACTGGCGGCGACTCTGGCAGTCCTGGTGGCGAGTGGCCCTGGCTGCCGCTGACCGACCCATTCAAGATTATGTCACATTGTTGCTCTATTACAGACACCGTTTGCAAAACCGAGGCGAATATCGCGCAACCGAACCGTCCGCCGTCAACTGAGGCGGGCAAAACTCTCGTCATTTTGGGCGGAGGCAGCGCCGCGTTTGCTGCGGCACTGAAAGCGGCTGATCTCGGCGCGCGCGCCGTCATCATCAACGACGGCCTGCCGATCGGCGGCACGTGCGTCAATGTCGGCTGTGTGCCCTCCAAAACGATGATTCGCGCCGCCCAAACTTTGCACCGCGCCGCGCGACCATCGCCGTTTGCGGGGGTCGCGACTTCGGGCCGGCTCACCAGCTTCAAAGAAGTCACCGAGCAGAAGCGCGCGCTGGTTCAGGAATTGCGCCAGGCTAAATACGCCGACGTTATTGGTGACAACGAACGCATCACTTTTGTCAAAGGCCGCGCCCGGCTGCTGGACGCCAGAACCGTTGCCACCGACACGCTCAAGCTCAAGGCTGACGCCATCCTCATCGCCACGGGCGCACGGCCCAGCGTCCCGCCCATCCCCGGGTTGGACCAGGTGAATTATTTGACCAACGAAACGGCATTTGAACTGGAAACACTGCCGGAATCGTTACTGGTGCTGGGCGGACGCTACATCGCACTCGAATGTGCGCAGATGTTCGCTCGCTTTGGCAGCCGCGTGACAGTGCTGCAACGCTCCGAGCGCATCCTGCCGGATGAAACGCCGGACCTGACCGATGCGTTGACCGGATTTCTGCGTGAAGAAGGCATGGACATCGTCACCGGTGTCCGCGCCCGACGGGTAACCGAGCACAAAGACGGCCTCTGCGTCGAAGCCGAAGTCCACGGCCAACCGCGCACATTTCGCGCCACGCACTTGCTGGTGGCGACCGGGCGCGCTCCGAACGTTGAAAATGCGGGGCTGGAAACAGCGGGCGTCAAAACCGCCGCGCGCGGCGCGATTGCCGTGGATGACACGCTCCAGACCAGCGTGCCTGGCATCTATGCCGCCGGCGATGTGCTCGGCGAAAACATGTTTGTCTATGCCGCCGCTTACGAAGGCGGGTTGGCGGCGGAAAACGCGCTGACCGACGCGCGGCGCAAACGCGATTACACCGCGTTGCCATGGGTAATTTTCAGCGACCCGCAACTCGCGGGGGTTGGCTTGGACGAAAACCAGGCGAAGGCGCAAAGAATCGAAACCGATGTCGCTACACTTTCGTTGTCACATGTGCCGCGGTCGCTGGTCGCACGAGACACGCGCGGCTTCATCAAGCTTATTCGCAACCGCGCCACGGACCGGCTGGTTGGCGCGCGCATCCTCGCGCCGGAAGGCTCGGAGTTGTTGATGGAGATCAGCCTGGCCATCCGATTCGGCATCACCGCGAAGGACTTGGCCTCTTGCTTTCATCCTTACCTGACTTTGAGCGAGGGAGTTAAGCTGGCGGCGCTGACGTTTTACAAAGACATGGGCAAGTTAAGCTGCTGCGCCGCATGAATCTTACAACCAACGCCCCGCACGCCGACCGGAGTTCTGCTGAAACGGAGTTCGTCTCTGGAGAAATCGGACGACTCCCAGCAAAATACGATGCAACCGCTTGGTTCTACGACATTCTGGATTTCCCTTGGGAACTGCAGTATCGCCGCTGGCGGCCTGCACTGGTGGGGGACGTGCGTGGAAGTGTGCTGGAAGCCGGCGTTGGCACAGGCCGCAACTTGCCTTACTACCCGCTGCGTCAAACACGACACGTATTTGGTCACTGAAGGGGAACGGACCAATTAGGAAGCGGATTCACGAACGATAAAAATTGCCCCTTGACCTTGGACTCAACTCCAAGGTGTAGGGTGCGTGGTCGTGAAAACGAAAAGCAATCGAAACGTCAAGCGGTTTTGGGCCAGAGCCTTCGCCGGGTTCGCGCTCGCGGCGGCGGGCATGGCGAGCGGCGCGTGGGAGCATGGGGGCGCTCGGCGGGGGATTTCATCCGCGGACGACCGTGGCGCCGGCTTCCGGTTTGTCGCGTATTGGGACGGCGCGAACATTCCCGGCGGAAGGTTCGAACGTCCCATCGGCATTGCGGTCGCGCCCAGCGGGGACGTTTATATCACCGACTCGCGCAAACGGGTGCTGCACCTCAACCGCCGGGGTCGCTTCTTGGGCGGATGGGGCCGGGAAGGCCGCGGGCCGGGAGATTTCGAAATTCCCATGGGCATCGCGGTGGCTCCGGACCGCTCGGTCTATGTGTCAGATTATGAGTTGGATCGCGTGCAGAAATTCACTGCGGATGGCCGGTTCCTGCTGGCGTTTGGCAAGTCCGGGTCGGGTCCGGGTGAGTTTGACGCGCCGGCGGGCCTCGCCGTGGATGCGGCAGGATACGTGTGTGTGGCGGACTTTTACAATGATCGAACCGAGAAATTCAACTCCGTCGACGCATTCCAGAAAGTTATTGGTAAACCGGGGCGTTTGGGTGAAGGCGCACTGCATTACCCCACCGGCGTGAGCATCCTCCCCGGAGGCGGATTATTGGTGGCCGATGCCTACAATTACGAACTCCAATGGTTCACGGCGAGCGGACAGCCGCGAGGCCGGCGGGGTTACCATCTCTTTTGGTTGTGGCCGCGCCCAACGTCGTCGGACGGGGGATTTAACACGCCGACGGGCGTGGCGGCGGGTTCCAATGGCGGCATTTATGTCGCCGACGGCGGCAATCATCGGGTGGTGATGCTCTCGCCGGATCGAAAATTCATGGCGGCGTGGAAAATCCCCAATGCCGCTTCCGGGGTGGATTCGCCGGAACAGGTGGCTGCGTCGCCCGATGGCACGACAGTTTACGCCACCGACCTGGCGGCCAATCGAATTATTGTGCTGAAGGTTGTGGACCGTGCCGGACTGGCCTCAACACGAGGCAAAAACTAATAGAATTGGCCTATGCAGTTTGCTCTTGTTGCACTCGGATTTCCTCGGTTTTTCGCGCATTTGGCACCGTATTTTCCGCGCGAACAAGAGTCACCTGCATAGGTCCAATAGAAAATTTAGCGAAAGCAGAAAGAAAGATGAACGCAACAAAATTAGTCAATCATCGTTGGCTGGCCGCTGTTTTGGCGGCGGGAATTGCAATGCTCGGCATCAACGCGCCCCGCGCCTCGGGCCAGATCGTCGAGGCCAAGGTCGTGGCCACAGGAATGGCTTGTCCCTTTTGCGCCTATGGCGTGGAAAAGTGGCTCGGGCGCGTCCACGGCGTGACCGATGTGACGGTGGACCTGAAGACGGACACCGCCAATCTCCGGTTTGCCAAAGGCGCGAGCCTGGACGCGAAGGCCATTCATAGGGCAGTCACCAAGGCGGGCTTCACCATGGGCGCGGTCACCGTCACTGCGGTCGGTTTCCTTACGGAAGAAAATGGTTCACTCGTGCTCACGGTGCGCGGCGCCAAACAAAAGTTCCTGTTGACCTCGCCGGAAAACGAAAAAGCATTGACCAAATTGCTGAAAGAAGAGGCCGCGATACAAGTGACCGGCAAAGTGCAAGCACGCCAACAAGGCCTTGCCCGTTTAGCACTCGCGCATTACGCGGTGGTAAAATGAAAAAGACTATTCCCATGCGTAACACCGGCAGCCAATTCTTCTTCCCGATCCTTGTGTCGTTTGGGTTGGCAACCGGCAGCCTGGCATGGGCTGCCCCGATCACCTTCAACACCGCTCTGCCGGTGTCGAGCGGCGAATTCCTCCTGCGCGGACAGTTAAAGTGGCTCCGTTCCAGCGACGACCCAACTGCGATGAATCGCGACCTGACGGTTTGGGCAGCGCCGACGGTTTTGGCCTACGGCGTCAATGAAAGATTGGCGCTGTTCGGAATTGTGCCCTATCTTGACAAGCATTTGGAGGTCAATACACCGCTGGGCCGCGTGGGGCGGGGCGACGCCGGTCTGGGCGACGCGACGTTTCTGGCGCGCTACACGATCTGGGAGGCCAACAAAACCGGCGCCACGCTGCGCCTGGCTCCGTTCGCCGGGCTGAAGGTTCCCAGCGGCGACGACGACGCCCAGGACGCGCTGGGAGTCTTGCCGCGCCCGCTGCAACTGGGGGCCGGTTCCTGGGACCCCTTGTTCGGAACCATCTTCACGTGGCAGACCTTCGCTGGGGAATTCGATTCTTCCATTTCCTACCAGGTGAACACGGAAGCCGACGGTTACCGATTTGGCGATCAGGCCGAGTGGGACTTGTCCTACCAATACCGCCTTTGGCCGGGAAAGCTTGGTGCCGGCGTTCCTGGATTCCTCTACGCCGTGTTGGAAAGCAACCTGCTGTGGGCGTGGCAGGACCGGGCGTCGGGCCAAAATGTGCCCGACACGGGAGGGACGACGTGGTATTTGGCGCCCGGCCTGCAATACGTGACCAAACGGTATGTCCTCGAAACGGCAATTCAGTTGCCGGTCGTCCAGACCCTGAATGGAAACGCGCTTAGGAATGATTTTATACTCACCGCTGGTTTCCGGGTGAATTTTTGAGTCCTTGCGAAGTCTGTTCGGGTCTCGACCCTGGAAGTTCTGCTCCCTGATTGAGTCGGGTTAGCAATCGTTGACATCGGCTGCGCCGGATTGGAGCGGCCTGCTGAACCAGGAGGGCTGGCGAGCACAACGGTGTAGCCGTCGGGATCACGCAACCAGCATTCCCAGTGAGCGTTCTCACTGCGGTGGCGCGGCTTGAGGACCGGCGTTTTTCAAGCGCTGGGGAGGTCTCTGAGGCCGAGACCCGAACGGACCGCCAGTTATTGCCGTGTGAGCAGTTTGCCTTGCGCCGGGGTGATGCGACCTTCGAAGACGATATGCCCGTCCACTACCACCGTGGGCATCGCGCGGATGCCATCGCGTTTGGCTTCCTCACAGCATTCGCTCCCCGAGCAACGCCGTTCCACCACCTCGCATCCACACGCCGAGACGGCGTCGCGGACGAGTCGGAGTGTGTCCTCGCAAAGCGGACAGCCGGCGCTGAAGACTTCGATTGTTCGTTTCGTTTTCATGTCAAAATTCTACAGCTTGGAGCCAGGTCCAGAGTCAAGCGGGATCTCGGGCGGCGCGCTGAATTTGGAGTGGTTCTCATTTCCGCCGTCATGGCCGAGGAAGACTGGCGCAATATTCCGGCGCGTCGGGCATCTCAACTTTGATGCAAGTGGTCGCTCAAAGAAGGCTTGGGGCCGGTTGGGCCAGCGCAGAATCAACTTTCTGTGCGGAATGGATGGCGCTATTCTTGTCGGGCATGGCTGACGATGTCCTACCAACCGCCACGAAGACCGGCGCCACCGCGGGCGCGCCCGTCGGCCTATCGGACCCGAAGCAGTGGGTGGACCTGCACGGCGACTACCTGTTCCGCTACGGCTTGATTCGCGTGCGCAACTCCACTGTGGCCGAAGACCTCGTGCAAGAAACGCTCCTGGCGGCCTTCCAGGCCAGGGACCGCTTCTGCGGCGAATGCTCCGAACGCGGCTGGCTGACGGGCATTCTGAGGCACAAGATCCTCGACCACTTCCGTCAACTCAAACGCGAGGAGACCCTTTCGCCCGCGGAGTTGCTGCCGCCGGAATTGGAAGATCGCTTTGACGACGTGGGGGTTTGGAAACACGAACCGGCCCTTGGTCCTCAGGACTGGGGCGAGGACGCCCCGACGCTCATCCAGCGCCAGGAATTCATGGCCGCCTTGAAGCAATGCCTGGAAAGGCTCCCGGCCCGAAGCGCCGACGCCTTCGTCCTGCGCGAGATGGAAGGCGAGGAGTCTAGCCGGATTCAGGAGTTGCTGGGCGTCAGCGCCTCGAATTTCTGGGTGCTGTTGCACCGGGCGCGGATGCAACTGCGCCTATGCCTGGAGCGGAACTGGCTCAAGCTCTGACCTGGAGGAACGTTGCCCATGCCGCTGAATCTCTTCCAAAGAGCCAAGTACCGGATGATGCGCCTGATGGCGCGGGTGATGCCCTCGTGCCAGGACATCACCGCTCTGATCTCTCAGGGCATGGACACGGCGCTCCCGCTGAGAAAGGGCCTTTCCATCCGGCTGCACGTGGCGATGTGCTCCTTGTGTCGGCGCTACGAGAAGCAATTGCGCCTGTTGCGCGAAGGAGCGCGGCGTTATGGCGACGCGGAACAGAACCAGGTCGAGGCGTGCCTCTCCCCGGAGGCAAAGGAGCGGCTCCGGGCGGTTCTAGACCGTGAGGAGCGATAGCCGTCCGAATTCGGCGTGGGCACCTGTAGCAACCGGACGTATGACAGACACTGTTGGTCGAACCGCCTTCGCGCGAATCGTTGCCGTCCCGCTCAGTTCAAAACAGGCCTGGTGCCGAGGCAGTGTCGCTCCTTTACGTCACCTTTATTGCGGCCACGGCGAGCGCGACGGATTTCGTTTATTTAGCGGGAATGAGATACGCCCGAACGGTGGCCAGACCCTCGGTCGCTCTCCTCGTCGGCTTGGCGATTTTGCAGACGCTGTCCGCGCGAACACCACAGTTTGGCCAGCGTTGAGAGAATGCCCCAACTGGCGCGCACAATCCCCAGTGGATGACCGGAAATTTTCGGCCGGCCCGCAACGCGCGGGTAACACCGCACCGGCAATTCCACCACGCGCAGCCCTTCTTCAACGGCGCGAACCTGCATCTCCACGTTCCAACCAAACCCCCTGTCGGCAAGGCGCAGCCGGTCAAACGCGGTTCTGCGGATGAGCCGCAGCGAGGCCATGTCCCGGAAAGAATGCTTCCACCCCAGCGCCAGCAACCGGCAACCCAACCGGTTTCCAAGCCGTTGGGCCGCGCCGAGGCTTTTTTGAGAGGCGGCCAGGGACGTCCGTTCTCCGAGCACCAGGTCCGCGCCGCCATCCATGGCGGATTGAAATGCCGCAGCTTCCGGCCCGTCAAGCCGGTCGCTGCCATCGGCGGCGCTGAAAAGCATCCATTCAATGTGCGCCGGCAGATTCAGCGTGCCGCGCCAGGCGGCGGCGCCGTAGCCCCTCCGGGGCTCAAACAGGACTTCGGCACCGGCGCTCCGGGCCTGCTCAGCGGTGCCGTCGGTGCTGCCATTGTCCACCACCCGCACCAAGCCCGCGCCGCGCCCCCGCCAATACCCTGCGACGTCCGCGACGCTCAACTCCTCGTTGAGAGCCGGAACCACCACCACGGTCCTGGTCAGGAAGACTGGCCTGGCCAGGGAGTTGGGCCGTTCGTCGTTCATCAAAGGTGTGATGCAGGCACCCACCGGCTTATTCCCGCTGAACCTGGAATAAAGACCGTATGTCGGGCCTCACATTCTTGAACCTATAACCACGTCTGCAGGCCAGTAACCCTGCATCGGTTCTCAGCCTATGAACAAGTTTTCAAGTAAGGTCCGCCCAATGTGACGGAAGCCTTTCAATCCTTTCGCGCCCCGGTATACCTTCGACCAGACCGGGCGGCTTGGCTGGCGCTTATGGGCGCCACGCAGCTTTGCCTCTGGGCAACCGTAGCGGCCTTGTCGGGGCGGTTCTCCTATGGCAGCCCGTTTCAACGCCGCCATCTGTTGCCGGTCCTGGGTTTGTGGGGGGTTAGCTTTGTCCTTTACTTGGGCAATCTCGCGTTGGTCTGGCGGACGGAGGTCAATTCCAAGGTGGCCCGCGCTCAAGTGCGGACGGTATGGATTTTTGCCGTCCTCTTCCGGCTGCTGCTCTGGTGGTCGCAACCGATTGAGGAAACCGATTTCTATCGCTATCTGTGGGATGGGCGGGTCTTGGCGGCGGGAGTCAATCCATACGCTTACAGCCCCCAAGAAATCGCCGAGGCGCGGGATCAGGGAACGACGGTGCCGTCATTGAACCGCTTGGCGCAATGGCTGCATCGGTCACCGGAAGTCTCAACGATTCTTTCCCGGATCAATCATCGCGAGGTTCCAACCCTATATCCGCCGTTGAGCGAGGCGGTGTTTGCGACCACCGCCCTCATGACTCCGGAACACGCTTCGGTTTCCACGCAGGTGCGGATTCTCAAGGGAGCATTGTTGCTATTCGACTTGGCGACCATCGGCCTGGTCATGGGGCTCCTGCGAAATCTTGGCCAATCCCCGGCGCGGGCGCTGGCTTACGCCTGGTGTCCGCTGGTGTTAAAGGAATTCGCCAACAGCGGGCATCTGGACAGTATCGCCGTCTGCCTCACAACGGCGACGCTCTGGCTGTTGACGCGGCCTCCTCAATGCAAAGTGCGGGAAGGAACAGCGATTCGGTCCCCATCTCGCCCAGGCGGCCGTGACTGGCTGGCGGCGGGTCTGTGGTCGGGCGCGGTGCTGGCCAAGCTCTATCCGCTGGTGCTCGCGCCGGTATTGCTGGCGCATTGGTGGCAACGATTCCGTTGGCGCACCGCCGGACCAATCTGTGTGTTCTGCCTGGTGCTTTTCGGAGGATACGCCGCCATGCCGTCCCGCCCCAAAGTGACCGGGGCCAAAGCAGCGGAAATCGCCGAACACTCCGGTTTTTCCGGCCTGGAGACATTTCTGCGCCGTTGGGAGATGAACGATCTGCTGTTCTCCATCGTGTATGAGAACGTCCGGCTGGATAATGCGGGTCATAACGGCGCGCCGTGGTATTCGGTGTTGCCGATCTCCGCACGGGAACATCTGCACCGGGCGTTGGCGTCGTTGAACGACACGCTCGGCTTGGGTTTGCCGAGATCCCGGCTTGCGTTTCTCTTCACACAAACGCTGGCCGCCGGCGCGTTGTTCATCTTGGCTTGCGCATTGGCCTGGCGGCGCTGGCCGGAGGACCCGCGCGAGGCCTTGCTACGGCGCGCGTTTCTGTGCCTGGCCTGGCTCTGGTATGTGAGCGCGGTCCAGGATCCGTGGTATTGGACATGGGCAATGCCCCTGGTGGTCTTTGCTTCGCGCCCGTGGCTGTTGGCGTCGGGATTCGCGATGATTTACTATCTGCGGTTCTGGTTTGTGCATGAGCTTGCTCAGCCGACTTTGCCTGCTGGACTGACCGGGCCGCGGTTTTTCGACGAGGTCGTCGTCTGGTTCGAGCATCTGCCCGTCTTGCTGCTGGTGGCCGCAGCTTGGTGGTCTCACCGCCCTGCTCCTGCTTCTTTGAAGGCGGTACGTTTGGAGAGGCGAAGAGAATCTCCAGTTCAAACGGAATAAAACCAGCGGGTGACGCCTCCTATCAAAAACAAGAACCATGACGCGAAACTATGAACGGTGAAATTTCCGGCAGCCAAAATCCGCCCGCAAATAGCGGTTGCTCGTGTGCGGCACATGTCCGTAGCCGCCGGTTGCCGCGGCTGCTCCTGCTTGTATTGGGACTTACTCTCCTCGGCGGGGTCTGGCTTTTCCGCCAACCGTTGCGCCAGCACATTTTTGCCGAAGGTGTTCTGGCCAATGACGCCCCGGCTCCCGACGCGGTGCAGGCCATGATCCACAACGCGCCGGACCCGCGCGCCGCCCTTTTGGCCGCCTGGAACACGGGCAAGATCGTCCAGCGCCAAGTGGCCATTCAAGAGTTGGCCCAGATCGTCCCCTATGGTCAACCGCTCCCACCGGCGTTGCGCGCCTTAGTTCTGGCAGCGGCCTTGGACCCCGACCTGGACGTGCGCGAGCAGGCCCTGGACAACCTCGACTATCGGCATGACCCGGCCCTGCCTGCGTTGGTGGCGGCCCAGTTGCGCGACGTGGACCCCCAAGTGCGGTTGCTGGGCTTGATGCACGTGCAACACCTTCCGGCCACGGTGGGTGTCCCGCTGGTCGTGCCGCTCCTGGAGGACCGCAACCCACAGGTCGTTGCCTGGACGCTGAGCCAGCTCCAACGCTGGTCCGGCCAGAGCTTTGGGGTCAAAATGGCGGACGCGGTGCCGATCCCAGATAAGAAGACGGGGATCCAGGAATTCCGTCCGGCAAGCTACGCCAAGACCCGGGCCGGGGCCGAGCTGGCCAAGGTCTGGTACACCAAACACAAGGCCGGGTTTCCCCCTGTTCGGCTCCGGATCCCCGCCGCGGCCCGCACCGGCCGGAGGCCGTTGTATGCGGCCGATTTCGGCCTGCCGGCGCTCAATGGCCGCCGGGTGCGGCTCTCGGATTATCGGGGCAAGGTGGTGCTGCTCAATTTCTGGACGACCTGGTGTACGGCCTGCGTGGGCGAGATACCGGAACTCATCGCGCTGCAGAACCACCATCTCAAGCACTTGGTCATTCTGGGGGTATCATTGGATTCCATCCCCGACGAGGACAGCCGCCAGGGGACACCTTCGCCGGAAGCGGTTCGTCGCAAGGTCGCCCGCACCATAAGAGAGCGCGGGATCAATTACCCGGTGTTGCTGGACGAAAAGGATTCTGTCGGAGGGCGCTTCAATGGCGGCGAGCTGCCCACCACCGTCATCATCGACGCCCAAGGCCGGATTCGGCGGCGGTTTATCGGGCCGCGCAGCCTGCCCGTGTTCGAGGCCATGATTGCCGAGGCGTTCAAACCATGAAGAGCTATGAAAAACACGGCGAAGATGATGATTAGTTTCGAGACGTGGAAAAGGCTGGCGATCCCGTTGGTATTTATTGCGGGTTTGTTCACCGCGCTTGCCGTTCAACCGCCGCGGGTCGGCGACGCCGCTCCGGACTTCACATTGAAAACGCTGGACGACAAACCGGTTGAGCTGAGGCAACTCACGGCCAGCACTCCGGTGGTGCTTGTCGTGCTGCGGGGCTGGCCCGGTTATCAATGCCCCATTTGCACCAGGCAGGTGCATGATTTCGTCGCGCATGCCCGCGAGTTCGCGGCGCGGAAGGCGCGCGTGCTAATGGTGTATCCCGGCCCGGCAAGGAATCTCAAGGCGCATGCGCAGGATTTTCTGCAAGACAAGCAGCGGCCCAGGGAATTCCTGTTCGTCACCGACCCCGATTTCAGCATGGTGAACGCCTATGGCTTGCGCTGGAATGCGCCCCATGAAACCTCGTATCCCTCCACGTTTATCCTCGCCACGAACGGCCTAGTGCGTTTCGCGCATATCAGTCACTCGCATGGCGACCGCGTGAGCGCACCCACGGCACTGGAGGCGTTGGTTTCGTATCTGAAGCGCGACGGCCTGCTCTATTCCGGGCCCAGAACGAATAACCGCGCGGGGAAAAATTTCCCAACCGCGGAATAATTTCTCATCTGAAGTCTCTGATAAGAAAACATGGGAACTGCCGGGAACGGTTTTTCGACAATCCCGCGCAATGGATAACTCTGTCAATAACCATGTGCTGCCCCCGCTTGTTCAAAACTTTAAATAATGTGACGGGCGAAGAACCGTGAGAATCTTAACCCGCGTCCGTTCGGTGATTCCCGCCGGCGTTGTTTGCGCCTCACTTGCGTGTGCGGCAACGCCGACTATTTTGCGGGCAGGCGATGCCTCCCCCACGAATTCAGTGGGCGATGGCTCTTTTGGATCGAGGCTGGCTCTCGAATCATCATCCCGGAAACTTTGGCCGAACGGTGTGGGGAATGGATTCAGCTCGGCCACCCGGTCATTCAGTTTTGAAAGCGGGGCCAGCGCCGGTATCGCGGCGTTCGGCAGCCGAATGAGGCACGATCTGGCCCTGGTGAGCCTTTCCTACGGCCATATCTTGGGGCTGATACGGGGCGAAGGCCACTGGTATCGCGGCAACTGGGAATTGCGCGGTGAGCTTTTTACCGGCGCGGAGTTTTCTCCCGACAGTGCTTGGGCTGTCGGGCTGACGCCGCACTTACGTTACAATTTTGCCACAGGCACGCGCTGGGTACCCTTTGGCGACATTGGCGCTGGAGTCACGGCCACGGGCGAGCGTTCGCCGGATTTGGGCGGCACCTTTGAATTCAATCTTCAAGGCGCTGCTGGCGTCCATTGGTTTGTCCGGAACCACTGGGCCGTGACGGTGGAGGCGCGCTACCTGCACATTTCCAGCGCCGGCCTTTACACTCCCAATCTGGGTTTGAACACCATTGCTGGCTTGATCGGAGTGACGTGGTTCTTCTGAATCTTGATTTGGCCACGTCACCCCGTCAATGAACGTGAACCCGGAAGGAACCGGGAAGAAACTTTATCAAATTCCCGGGAATAGAATACAGGTCTGAACCTTCTCATTTTCAGCAACATCTTCCCCTCGGGCATGTCGCCCGCGGGAGCATGGAGGTGTGCAAGAAGCAAAACAAACAATAAACGGAGAAGATTATGACAAGAGTGAAATATGCATTCGCATTAACCGCCATTACCGGCATGCTCGCCGGCGGGCTATTCGTTCCCGCGGCAATAGGACAGGACAGTTCCGGCACGAAAATGGAAAACGCCACGACTGCGGCAGGGCCTGGCGTCGCCGTCACCACCCGCGGTTCGGTGAGCCAGACCGTCCGCAAGCTGAAAAAGATGATCGCCCACAACGGCATGATGGTCATGGGCCAACTGAACCAAGGCCGGGTGCTGTCGATGACCGGCATCCAGGTGAAGTCCCAAACCTTGTTCGTCGGCAATCCGCAGATCGGCAAGCAGCTCTTCTCCGCCGACCCCGGGGTGGGGCTGGTGGTCCCGATTCGGATCAACATCTATCAGAACGCCAACGGCCAGACCGTGGTGCGCTACACGCCGCCGTCCCAGGAACTGGGCCAGTTTCACAATGTCCAAATAACCCACATCGCCCAGATGTTGGATCAGAAGTTGAAGAGCATGGTCTCGATGCTCGAGTAATCCTTGAGCGTTCACCCGCGCCTTGGCGGCGGTCCTCCATGGGCCGCCGCCGCCCGGCGCAACCTTCTTTGTATATGTGGCGCTTCGTTGAGGAAATCCTTCTCTCCGGTCTGATCCTGCTGTGCGCGGCGGTGGCGCCCAACATCTTTCCGGCCGCCCAAGCCCAGTACGCCAACATGGCGACGCTGGCAGTCTGGGCCTTGATCCCTTCCGTTGTGGTGATGGCCATTACGGTGGCGATTGCCGTGTGGCGGGGCCACCGTCGGCTGGTCAATCGCGTCTGTGTCGGCCTCGCGGCGGGAACGCTGGCCACCGTCGGTCTTGAAGCGGTGCGCATCACCAGTTTTCGCGTCTTTCACGGGATGCCGGGCGATTTGCCTAAACTGCTCGGCGTGTTGCTGCTGAACCGCTTCATGCTCGGCCCCTCGGCGTGGTCCAATGTCCTGGGCTATCTTTATCATTTCTGGAATGGCGCCTGCTTCGGCATCATCTTTGCCGTCATCTTCGGGCGGAGTCGCTTTTATTGGGGGCTGCTCTACGGCGAAGTGATCGGCACTGGTTTTCTGCTCAGTCCGGCGGTGACGGCGCTGGGCGTTGGCTCTTTCGCTTCGAAGATGCGCTCCATGCAGATTACTGTCTGGTTGGCCCACCTGGTCTATGGCGGCATTCTCGGCTGGCTATGCCACCGTTGGATTCATGAGCGCGGTTGGTTGTTGAGCGGGAGCGCGAACACAGCGAGCCCTCGAATGGATGTGGAGGCAAAGTCAGGAGATTAAGCGCGGTAAGTGAGCCGGAATCTCTCTGAACGCGTCGGCGGGAGCAAATTCACGCCCCAATTCATTCTGATATGACTGGGAAGCTTAACCAGGGCGTCAATCACATCCGCAGGACGCCGCGGTGCGGCTAAAAACTCCACATTTTCCTGGCGGAAGCACGATAGGGAAGGGAATTTTCGTCGCTCGGAGGCATCTTACCTGTGATTGTGACCGATCAAGTTGAATTTCTCGCCCGGCACGGTTACATGATTGTTTTCGGCGCGGTGCTGGCCAATCAATTGGGTCTGCCCTTGCCTTCGCTGCCGGCTCTGCTGGTGGCGGGAGTCGCGGCCGGAGCGGGAGAATTGAATCTCGCGACGGTCATCTTTCTCGTTGCGCTCGCGGCATTTTTGAGCGACGTGATTTGGTTCGAGATCGGACGTCGCCACGGCGGGTCGGTCTTGAAATTCGCCTGCCGCGCCTCGCTGGAACCGGACAGTTGCGTGCGGCGGACCAAGGATATGTTCAGTCGTCGCGCATCCTGGGTGCTGCTGATGGCGAAATTCGTGCCCGGGATGAACGTGGTTTCATCCCCGGTGGGGGCGATGAGCGGCATGTCCCGTGTGCGCTTCCTGGTGTTGAATGCGCTGGGAGCCGTCGCGTTCGGAATCGGCTGGGTGGGCCTGGGTTATCTCTTCAGTTCGCAGATTGAACGGATTCTTGGCTTGGCTGCGGGCTCGACAACCTGGTTGTTGGCGCTTTTCCTCGCTGCCTTTGCTGCCTACGCCGGCGTCAAATATGCCCGACGAACGCGCCTCATCCGTTTACTTCGGATAGCCCGAATCAGCGTCGAGGAACTGAAGTCGAAAATTGAAGGCAAGGAAAAGGTTTCGATCATTGATTTGCGCCATCGTTTTGACTTTGCAGCGGCACCCATGACACTTCCCGGCGCGGTTCGGCTGGCGCCAGAAGAACTCGATCAACGTCATCAAGAAATCCCCAGAGATCGCGACATCATTTTGTATTGCACCTGTCCGAACGAGCACACCAGCGCGCGGGTGGCGCTGCTGCTCAGGCGTTATGGCATCACACGAGTTCGGCCGCTGGCTGGCGGTTTCGAGGCTTGGACCAATCAAGGTTTGCCGCTGGTCCCGTTTCAACTGTCTAGCAACGCCGAAATCGCCCCCTCATCAACGGCCGCGCCACCACTCGGGGAACCACCAACTAGTTGAGGACGACAACCGACAATTTGACACCACATACCAAACTGACGAGAATCGCGCCCGAGATTCAGATGAGCACACAACGAAATGCGAAAACGCGCGGCGATGGCGGCCGAGGGCGAAATCCAGCGCCGCCACGCGCATCTCATGGCCGTCACCGGGCCAAGTTTGAATTCGCAGTCCAGTATTGCGCGCTGTTTGAAAACAACCCGCTCCCGATGTGGGTCATTGACCGGAAGACCCTTTCTTTTCTTGCCGCGAACCGGGCGGCGGTCCGGCACTACGGCTATTCCAAAGCGGAGTTCAAAAAAATGACCGTGCTGGACCTGCATCCCGCCGAAGAACGCTCCCGGCTGCGCCGGACCCTGTCTCGGGGATGGGAACCAAGCCACGCCTCCTTCCTGAGCCGGCACCTCAAGAAAAATGGGAAGCTGATCGAGGTGGAAGTGCATGCGGAACCGCTGACACTTTCCGGCAGGCCACTCCGGCTGGCCGCCGCCCTCAACATCACGGAGCGGAGGGAGGCCGAACTTCGGGCCGAAAGCCTCGCCAAGTTCCCGGACGAGAATCCCAACCCAGCGCTTCGCGTGTCACGGGACGGCGCGGTCATTTATCATAACAAACCCAGCGCGCTGCTGCTTCGCGCCTGGGGTTGCGGGAAGGACCGGCGCCTCTCAGGGAAATGGCTCCGCACGGTGCGCGCGACTTATGATTCGGGACTGCCACAACAGGAAGAGGTCGAGTGCCGCAAGCAGATTTTCTCGCTCACGCTCGCCCCCATCCGCGAATCTGGCTACGTCAACATCTACGGGTTGGACATCACCGAACGCAAGCAGTTGGAAAAGGCAGTTCTGGAGAGCGGGGAGCAGGAAAGGCGCCGCATCGGCCAGGACCTCCACGATCACTTGAATCAACAACTGGCGGGCATCGCCTATCTGAATGATGTTTTGGGCCAAAGGCTGGCGCGCCTAGATCTGCCGGAAGCAGCGGATGCCGCGCGGATTGGTGATCTGCTGAACCAAAGCATCCGGGACGCTCGCTCCCTGGCCCAAGGGCTTTTCCCGGTGAAACTGGAAGCCGACGGACTGATGACCGCCCTGTTGGAGTTCGCCCGCGCGGTGCGGGACACCTACAAGATTTCCTGCGGTTTTGTGTGCGGCGATCCCGTATTCCTGCAGAACAATGCGACTGCGACTCACCTCTTCCGCATTGCTCAGGAGGCTGTCCGCAACGCCATCCAGCACGGGAAAGCATCCAGCGTCGTGATGAGTTTGCAGCGGCAAGACGGCGCCATTCAACTGACCGTAAAGAGCAATGGCCGGGATTTCCCCAGCAAGCTGCCGCGCAACGGAGGCATGGGAATTCAAATCATGAAGCACCGCGCCCACGCCTCGGGCGGAGCTCTGGAGATTCGGCGCGCCCAAGGCGGAGGGACAATCGTAACTTGCCACCTGGCCCGCCAAGTCGCATAACGATTGCGTTGGCCATGCAGAACAAAGTGTCCAGTTCGCTTCAACGCTCCGGGAGACGAAAAGTCCTGATTGTGGATGATCACGCGATTTTGCGGGAGGGCCTGAGACGGGTCATCGCGGAGGAAGCGGACCTTGTTGTTTGCGGCGAGGTGGCAACGCCTCACCAGGCCCTGCAGGCGGTGGCCAGCCTGAAGCCGGACATCGCCATTGTGGATGTCACCCTGGAGCATGCGAGCGGGCTACAACTGCTCAAGGACATCAGGCTTCGGCACCCGCGCTTGCCGGTCCTGGTGCTCTCGATGCATGACGAGTCGGTTTACGCCGAGCGCTGCCTCCACGCCGGGGCCAAGGGCTATGTCATGAAACAAGCGCCCTCTCGAACGCTGGTGGGCGCGGTCCGGCAGGTCCTGGACGGCGAAATCTATGTGAGTGAGGCGGTGGCCCATCAGATGGTGCGAACGGTCGCCGGGAGCAGCGCGGGCAGATCCCTCCCGCCCCTGCAACGGCTCAGCGACCGGGAATTGGAGGTCATCGGCTTGCTCGGACGCGGCTTTCGCCCGCATGCCGTGGCCCAGGAACTGCATTTGAGC
This sequence comes from bacterium, assembly GCA_021784555.1. Classification (GTDB taxonomy): domain Bacteria; phylum Verrucomicrobiota; class Verrucomicrobiia; order Limisphaerales; family UBA8199; genus JAJYHY01. The sequence goes on along the minus strand of JAJYHY010000145.1, from coordinate 1,474 downwards.
GTGAAAACCGTCGAGTACCATTGCGCGAACATCAAGCGCAAGCTGCAGTTGAAGAGCGCCGACCAACTCGTCCAGCGGGCGATCCAATTCTCGCAGGCCGAGCTTGCTTCCTCCGCGAATACGGCGCGCGAGGCGCACGAGGCACGCCGAAGACGCTCGGCCGGACACCGCTAACTTCTCGCCTCGTCTTCGCTCGTTCACGCCCCGCCATTCCCCCGCACCGGGGAGTTCACCGGTAAGCCTCCCGGCAATAATCCGGGTAAAAGAACCCGGCTTTGCCCTCGTTTACAGGGAGTCAGTTGAGTGGAAGGGTTGCTACCATGAATCTCCTGCAATCCAAAGGCAAAGGGCGTGGCTTTTGCAACGAGGCGACGGTCAAGGTGCTGGTCGCGTATCAAGACGTCGATTGCGCTCTGCGCGCAAGGCGTGCGTTAGACGGGGTGGTTGAAAACCTGGAACCCGGTTTCCGGGCTCTTACATGGTTTTGGAGCTTCACGATATTGGAAGCGCAACCACTGCGCGAGGAGGCCGCCCGGAACGGAGCCGAGGCCGACATCATCTGGATCTCGACTCCCGACGACGCGGAACTGCCGCCTCCAGTGAGAGCCTGGCTTGAATGTTCCATTAGCCAAAGAGAACGCCGGCCCGGTGCCCTGGTGCTGCATTGCGCAACCCGCGGCGCAGGCTGCCTCGGTGCCGACTTGCGCAGGGTCGCGAGCCTGGGGGCATTGGATTTCTTTGCGCCGAAAGAGACCCTGCCCGCCGAAGGAGGAGACATTTCGCCTTCTGATGCTTTCCTGTCCCCCGTCCTCGTAGCGGAAGACTTTGATCCGCCACGCGGCATTCCCAGGTGGGGGATCAATGAATAATCGCCAGTTGCACCGGCAATAACTTATGGCCCCCACGGCTACGCACACGATTCTTTACGCCGAAGACGATTCCAATGACGCCTTCCTGCTCATGCGCGCTTTAAGGAAGCTCGGGTTTCAGGACCCAATTCAGCACGTGCGGAACGGCGACCTCGTGATTTCTTACCTGACCGGTTCGAACGGGTTCAGTGACCGGCAAAAATACCCCTTGCCTTCGGTCCTGCTGCTCGACCTCAAAATGCCGGTGAAGGACGGCTTTGAAGTCCTGGAATGGCTTCGCGCTCAGGTGCAATTCAAACGGTTGCCAGTAGTCGTGCTCAGTTCGTCGTCCCTCTGGCAGGACAGGGGACGAGCGCAACAGCTAGGCGCCACCGCCTTTCTCACCAAGTCGTTCGACTGGCCTCAGGTTTTTACCACGATTCACCAGGTCATTACCTCGCCCGACCCGCGGACCCAGCCCGGCGGTAAGAGCCACCCAGCCAATGGCCCCACCTTGCAACGCGATTTTCGGGGATGAGATTCCTGGCAAAAGATTTTGTAAGGATTTTCACCCGGCTGCGAAATGAAGATATGAATGAATGCAATAACATGAGGCAGCCAAGATC
>JAJYHY010000542.1 GCA_021784555.1 bacterium | reverse complement strand
AGTTGCCGGCAACCGCGAAGGTGAAAAAGCTTCCAAGCAGATATCTCATCGTCTTATCCATAAACCAAGGTCTCTATTATGCTACAGTCTCTTGGACTTCGCACGCGGAGAAAAGATCATTCTTGAAACTCCAGTCCCAATTGGGCGGCCAACCGGGGCAAGTCCTCGCCCGATGCCGGAATGCACGACACCAAGTCTGGCGAGTGCAGGCGAACCCAGGCGCTGGCCGAGTCCCCAAGCCTGAATCCGCCATTCAGACCAAGTAGCCGGCTCCATTCGGCCTGGCGTTCCTGGTTGTAGGATTCGAGTATTTGGAGAGGCGCGCCTTGGCGGAGGATCCTGTGCAATCGCTCCGCCAGCGCGGAGGCCTCCGCCATTCCCACGTTCATGCTCTGTGCGGCGGCGGGCCCGGTCTGGTGCGCCGCGTCGCCGGCAAGCCAACATCGATTCTGCCCAAAGTGTTCCGCCAATCGGTGTTCGAAGGCAACGTGTGTACACCACGTGATTTCCTTAACCGGTTCCTGGAACCATGGCGCGCGGCGTGCCGCCACCTCTTGCACATACTGCCGGATGCTCTCGTCCACGGCCTGTTGTTCCAGATGCACCGCCCGCCTTTCCTTTCTTGGAAATTCCTCTGGCAAATCGGTCTTGAGCAACTGAAAGGTCCAGCGCCGCCTGTTTCCGGGCAAGGGCCAGAGGATATTCGTCGTGCCTTCCGTGAGGACGATTCGCACCTCCTCCACGTTGGAGGATTCGGCCTCGAACTCGTAAGCCGCAAAGAACTGGGGGGCCGCCAACCGCTTGTATTCGCTCTGCAGCCGCCTGCGGACCACGGAATTCTGACCGTCGGCGCCAACCAGAAAGCGGGTGTTTATCGAGAGCCTCTTCTGTACGATGGTTTCCCAGTGCGGCACAATATAACCCAGCGAGGTGCCTCCCAGCTTTTCCACGCTCACAGAGAGCATATCGCCCTCTTCCCGGAAATCATCGAACCGATGCCGCCACTCAACCGCAACCCCCGCTCCGTCCCGCAACCGCTCCTCCAGCGCGCGCTCCAAGACGGCCTGAGGCAGAACCAGCATCATCGGGAACCTGCCGCCGATTTCGCTCAACTGGAGCTCACCGCGACGGGTCTCGCCTTCGTAGAATGCAACCGTTTGGACCGCGCGGCCGTGGTCGAGGAGTTTCGAGGTGAGCCCCAGCCCGTCGAGCAGCCGCAGCGTGCCGGGGTGGAGGGCGCAGGCATAGCTGCGGGCGGCGGTGCGGTCTTCGGAGTCGATAATCTGGACCCGGATGCCGGCCTCGGTCAAGAGCAGACCCGTGATGAGGCCCACTGGGCCGGCCCCGACAATTAAAACTTCAGTTTGACTTCCTGACATGATTCATCCTGTTGCGCCGAGACAGGTCGGCGAGCTTGCCCGGCCCCAAATTGGCGCTCCAGAGGCCTGGGCCTATGGCGCGCCCCAATCTGTTCAGGCCGGTTATTGGAAGCTAGTATAGCGCGGTTTTTCGAAATGGCCATTGCGAATCTCGCTCATCATGTTCCGGACCGGGCAATCCCCATTTGGCCGTGGCTCGGAGCTATCGGGAGTCCTCGAATATCGAGTGCTTGAGTCTCGAAACATGGTCCAGACGGGTCAGGCTTTGGACAACTTTGGACAGCAACGTTGGCGAGATGGAGCAAACCACGGAATACACTGTATCACTCTCTGACAATTTCTTTTCTTTTTGAAGGATTTTTTTGCCCCCATTCTTTTGCCAGGGACCTTTCCGATGTTTGGTTGCGGCTTTGCCGCGCTGGGAATTAGCGTGGATTAGCGGTTTGAGGTCTGAGGCCGCCGGCTGGGATATTCAAGAACGAAAAGGTCACTGCGACGGAATCACCGCCCGATAGAACCGTGTCCCACTCGTCGCCGGCGATGGATAGACGAAGGTAAATGCGTTCCCCGCCGGCACGTTCGTCGCGATGGGGGACCAGTCGGCGAGGTCCGGCGAAGATTCGATGACAGTGGACTCGCCTGGAAACGAGGTCACGACGCCAAACTCCACGTGGCCGTCCGCCGTCAGCTTCGGCGACTGGACGCCAAGCTTGGTCACGCGGATGCTGGTTGAGCCGCACTGGCAGTACCCCAGGTCGAAGTACACGACGCTGAGCGTGTAGCTCCCCTCGGCGACGTTACTCACGGTCAGCGAGTAGGGGGGCGTTTGCGTCGTGAAATGCGGATCGCTTTGGCTGACGATGCCCAAGTGGTTCGTGCCCAACTCGAATCCCACGGGCGCGGCCGCTCCGGGGCTGGCCATCAGTTCCGCACTGGCAACAAAGGTGGCCGGCGCCGCGAACAGGCTCTCCGGGCGCGGGGCAACCAGCCGCACCACCGACATGGCGGGGATGGACAGGGAGTAATAGATTGTAACCGGCGCCGATGTTGCCTCGAGCCCGTCGTCCTCAACGGCCGTGGCGCGTAGGGTCCAGCCCCCTTCCATGTGGGGGGGACGCGAGGGTTGGGCTGCATCTCCCAAACGGTGCTGTACGGCGCGTTTGTGGCGGTCGCGAGGAGATTCGTGTCCGCAAAGAAGCGCACATAGGCGATCGCCCGCCCGCCTGGCGTCACCTCCGCCTGAATCCTGACAAGTGTTTCCGCTGGGAGCAAGTACCCGTCGGGGGGCCACGAAATGGAAACCCGTGCGCCCGAAGTGCCTGGATTGGCCGTGCCTGCCGCAGCGAGCATCATGCAGATCAGCGCGATGGCCGCGCCGGTTGGCCCAGGCGGCCTGCCGGTTTGAGGATGCCGGCCCTCGGTGTGTTGGAGTGGCATGGCTGGTAGGAGGTGATCGCGGCGAAACGCGCGGCCTTATAGCGACGCGCCCGTGCATCACCTCACTGCGAGGGGATGACTGCTCGATAGAATCGCATTCCATCCGTCGCCGAGCAGGGGTCAGTTAATGAGGTTGTCATAAGTTCAACAAACTTTGGCCGGATGAGGCCTGGGAGCCAGACGGCTTCTGCTGCAGCAGTCGAGCCAAGTGACCTCGGGTGCCCATCTTGAGCCAGACCGCTGAGCGCGCGTAAAGGAAAAATGACAACCTCATTGACTGACCCCTTATGCCTCAAAAAACCTTCTGACCGAACGCACAACAAGCATCCCTCCGCCCAAGTCACCCCCCCCCGCGCAGGCAGGCCCAGAGCTCATTCCCTCAATTACCTCGCGCCCAGCGCCATCAATTGCCGCGCTCACGCTCATTTTCATAGGATTAACATACCTTGCAGCAATTTTATATTTTTTTGTTGGTTCCCTAAATATTGAAGACACTTTATCTCCTCAACTTCACGGAACTTCAGGGTTTCCAATTAAAAGCGAGTTTATTGGCCGTTGTTTAATCTTATTGGTAGTTATGGTTTCTACAGGATTGTTCATGGGAAACCCGTCACCGCCGACTGGCAAAGCGTATGCATCTAATGCAATGATATGGTTATTGGTAGCGCAAGGATTATATTTGATGTGGGACTTTTGTGTTATGTGGTGGGCAAAGAAAGGTAATAATGAAAAGCTAAAGAAAAAGATAAAGGCTGAATTTCTCTTGGGGGATTTTGTGGGGGCGGTAGCAGCAGTGCTAGTTTTTGTTATGGTATTTGAAATGCCTGCGGTAAGTATCCAAAGTGTTGCTCCTTCAGCAATTAGCACGTTGGCGAGTTCTCCGTGGTGGTCTAACCCGGGAACACTAATGTTTTTTGGAGGTATAGGGGCTATTCTTTATTTAATAGTAACACTTTTCGGCCCAGGGATACAAGACGGCTCCGTATGTCTTAGTAGAAAGGGTGGCGTTATTGGTTATCTATCCCACCCACATTCCGCAGGTCCCGGAGGGTTAGTTTGTGATTTTTCCGAGAGCCCTCAGGGCGAAAAAGGGCGGTGGCGTTAGGTCTGTTCAGTTCCGTTCATATTCGTGCTGGCCTGCA
>JAJYHY010000541.1 GCA_021784555.1 bacterium | reverse complement strand
CGGGCTGACGGTCGTCGGCTTGGCGGCGGCCAACAAGGTTTACGACGCCACCGTGCGCGCGGACGTCACCGGCACACCGACGCTGGAGGGCGTATTGGGAAGCGATGTCGTCAGCATCACCGGCACACCGACGGGGGCTTTCACCGATAGCAATGCGGGAACCGCCAAGACGGTCGCCCTTGCCGGTTTGTCCCTAGCTGGTGCGGATGCTGCCAACTACAGCCTCAGCCCGCCGACATTCAGCGCCAGTATCACGCCCGCGCCCCTCACCGTGACCGCGAACAACGCGAGTCGAGCCTATCGGGCCGCTAACCCGCTCTTCACCGGCACGCTCACCGGGGTGCAGACGGGCGACGGCATCACCGCCAGCTACGACTGCGCCGCGACAGCCAGCAGCCCGCCCGGGACCTACCCGATTGTCCCGCACCTGAATGATCCAGACGGGCGGCTTTCGAATTACACAGTCATGAAGAACAGCGGCGTCCTCACCATAACCCCAATTGCACCGCGAGTTGTGTTCGTTGGCGAAGATCCTCGAACGAGTGGCAACTGGAGGATGGCTTACGGTGCCGACGGGTACGTGATCATCGGCGGGGCGACGAACACACCCAGCGTGTCCGTCACGCCGGACGGCAGCCAGTTCTTCTATTCCTGGGCGGATCCGACAACTGACGTCCGCGCCCTGCGGAAGCCTGGCGCGAGCGGCGAGCGGGTTGCGGCGTGCTGGGCAGCGGCCACGAATTTCAGCGTTTCGCTCGACCTAGGTTCCAGCGGGCCGGAGCAGGTCGCGCTGTATTTCCTCGATTACGACCGATTCGAGGGCGGCCGTGCCGAGCGCGTGGACATCGTCGATCGCGCGAGCGGACAGACCCTGGACAGCCAGAGCGTGTCCAACTTCGTGGGCGGCAAGTATCTGGTTTGGAACATGAGCGGAACGGTCCGGATCGACATTACGGCCTTGACGGCCAACGCGGTGCTTAGCGGCATTTTCTTCGGCCCGGGAGGCAACGACGCCGAGTTCGTGCGAGAGGATGCCCAGACGCAGGGGAACTGGAAGCAGGCTTATGGTGGGCAGGGGTATATCATCTTCGGTGAAGCGACCAACTTTCCGGCGCCATATTCCATTACCCCTGGCGGCGACCAATTTGTCTGGGCCTGGGCCAACCCGACAAATGAAACGCGGGCTCTGCTCAAGCCCGACTCAGCCGATGAGCGCATCGCCGCCTGCTGGGTCTCGGGCACCAACTTCAGCCTCAACCTGAATGTTGGCACGAACGGCCCTGCCCGGGTAGCGCTGTACTGCCTGGACTACGACGCCATGGGAGGCGGGCGCGCCGAGCAGGCGGATATTCTCGACCCCAACACCGGGGCGACGCTGAGCAGCGAGGTGGTGTCCAACTTTGTTGGGGGCAAGTACCTGGTCTGGGACATCAGCGGCCAGGTCCGAATCAGAATTACGGCACTGGCCGGCAACGCCGTCCTCAGCGGCGTGTTCGTCGGCTCCGGCCGGTCCAACGCGCAATTTGTCGGGGTGGACACCGCGACCCAGGGAAGCTGGGTCGGAGCCTACGGCTCGGAGGGCTATCTCGTCATCGGGGACGGGACGAACGCCCCCGGCTATACCATCGGGCCCGTCAGCGGGGCGGGTTTCTGGACTTGGGTGAACCCGACCAACGACGTGCGGGCGCTGCAAAAGCCCGCCTCGCCGGATGAGCGGACGGCCGCCTGCTGGGCCTCGACGAACGAATTTAGCCTCGATCTGGACACCGGGCCGAACGGCGACACGCGCGTGGCGCTCTATTGCCTCGACTATGACTCGTATCACGGAGGCCGAACACAGGAAATTGACATCCTCGATCCTGAGAGCGGCGGTGTCCTGAGCAGCGAGACACTCAGCGGCTTCGTCGGCGGGGACTATGCCCTCTGGGACATCAGCGGGCGGGTGCGGATTAGGTTCGTCAATCTTGCCCCGGCCGCCAACGCGGTTCTGAGCGGCCTGTTCTTCGACGCGCCCCAGGCGCGGTTCGCCCCGGCGGTCCGGGTGGAGAATGGCGTCGCGCATTTTCAACTGTCCGGCGAGGCCGGGCACGCCTACCTCATCGAATCCTCAAACGATCTCATTAATTGGACGCCCGTCTGCACGGTCCAGAACATTGCCGGAGCGGCTGACGTTTCGGAACCGATTCCAGCAGGCGCAGGACAACAGTTTTACCGAGCGGTCAAACTGCCCTGAGCGCAGCTAGACAGGAGACACATGATGCCCCACAACAGAACAAGAGGCTGGAGCGGCGAGCGCGCCGTTCCGCTATTGCTCCTGCTGTCAGTTTTCTCCGCGCCCCTCGCGAAGGCGAGCCCCGTCACCTCTAAAGCCGCGAGGGAGGCCGTCGCGGGCTGGCTGCGATCGTACAGCACACCACTGGGAGCCCACTTAGGCGCGGCGGTTTGGAAGGTGGACACCTTCAGGGACGGATCGGGGAACCCCGCTTGCTATGTCGTTTATCTCCATCCGAGCGGCCTGGTCGTCCTGCCCGGAGACGATCGGGTGCAGCCCATCCTCGCCTTCGCGAGCCGCGCCCAGTACCCTCTGTCGCGACTGAGCCCCCTAGCAGACTTGGTGATGGGCGACGTGCCGACCAGGGTCGCTTATGTCCGGGCCCTCCGAGCCAAGACGATGACCGGGCGCTGCCTGGAGGCCCGCGACAGATGGGAGCAGCTTGAGCGGCTTTCGGCGGGCGGGCCTGGTCCAGCGGGGCCGTCCTCCGGTTTGTCGTCGATTTCCGAGGTGCGAGTCACCCCTTTCGTCCAGACTCTCTGGAATCAGGGGACCGCCAATTCAGGGGCGGCCTGCTATAACTACTACACACCTCCATACGAGCCCGGGACCACCGGAAACTACCCGTGCGGGTGCGTGGCGACCGCCTTGGCCCAGTTGCTGCGATACTTCCAATATCCAACCGATGCGGTTGGCGCGGCATCGTTTCCCGTCACTGTAAACGGCTCGAATGCCGAGATGACCTTGCTTGGCGGCGACGGTCTGGGCGGGCCCTACAATTGGGAGCACATGCCCCTGGATCCGGCCAACCCCTCTACCGCGCAACGCCAAGCCATAGGCGCATTGACGCATGACTGTGGCCTAGTGGTGAACATGAACTACACCGCCGAAGCATCCAGCGGGAACGAGTACCTTGCCCAACAATCCCTGCTGGCCACCTTTCGGTACGGGAACGCCATCTTCGGGTGGAGCCGACCCGGGCTGGGCTGCCCGACCCTGCTTTCGATGATAAACCCGAGCCTAGACGCACGCCTGCCCGTGATCCTGAGCGTGTGGGGATCAAAGGCCGGTCACGAAGTTCTCTGCGACGGCTACGGCTACAACCTGGGGACGCTGTACCACCACCTGAACATGGGCTGGGGTGGAGAGGACGATGTCTGGTACAGCCTGCCCAACGTCGCCCCCGCCTTCAACTCGGGCTACCTCTTCACCAACGTGGACTCATGTACATACGACGTCTATCCGCACGGCGCGGGTGAAATCATCAGCGGTCGAGTGACTTCAGGGGATCTACCCGTAGCTGATGCCACCGTTACCGCCTCTGGCGCTGGCACAAACCACGTCGCGCTGACAGACGGCCGTGGTGTTTTCGCGCTGACGAGGCTGCCCTCCGAAACAGCGTTCACTCTCACGGTGACAAAAGCGGGATTCGCCTCCGCAGGCGAGACAATCTCCACTGGCAAGTCGAGTGACTATGGCCCATGCGGCAATGTGTGGGGAGCTGACTTTGACCTGGCCACCCCGCTCCAATCTATCGACATCGGTACGGACCTGCTCTGGGACAATAACGGCCAGACAATTCCCTGGATGAGGACCGGAGTAAGCTCCACAACACCGGTTGGCCTCGGCGGATACGACATCGTCTCGGCTGGCATTGACATCTGGACGGCAGCCGACGGCTTTCGGTTCGCTTACACAGACGCGGAAGGAGCTTTCGACCTAAGGGTG
>JAJYHY010000144.1 GCA_021784555.1 bacterium | reverse complement strand
CCCCAACACCCTAAACTGATGCCCCACTAACCCAGTTCCCCACGCCAGCTCAAATGTGAAATCATCACCAAGAGCCACCCCCTCCAAAGATTGTGAGATGCGCACAGGGGTTTGCGTCTCAGGTTGTTTCAGCGGTCTGAGTTGGGGACGATGGGAAACGCGACCTGGCTCCCGCAAAACGACGCCGACCCGTCCGCACGGCCAGCCACGAGCATAGGCCCAGCGCGATGAACATGGACGGAAGTGGCTCGGAGATCGGCTCTACGAACAGCGTGGGGCCGATCTCGGCGCCATAGAGGAAGGGGCCGCCGGTCGGTGGCCCGAAGCCGCCTGACGAGACCATCGGAAGCACCGAATCGGGAACTATTCGCGGGTCGATGGACACCTCGTCGGTGAACTCCACCTCGTCGTCTGAGGGGCCCCGGCGCGTGCCGGCCACTGCGTAGTACCCCGGCTGCAGCGTGAGCGATACGGTGAAGTTCACCTCCCGCCAGTCGCCGTTCAGCGGCGCCGCCGCTCCCGCCGGAACCGTCGCGGAAAAGACCAAACCTGTGTAGTCGTAGTAGGAGCCCTCCCATAAGCCGATCTCATGCGGGTTCATCAGGCCGTCGCGGCCCTGGTCGTACCATCCGACGCCGGTCACAACGACGGGCTGGAGGAGTTGGAAGGTCCAGCCATACATGGCGTTGGTGCCTGGAGGGAAGTCCTCGGGGAACAAGGGGTGCCGCATGTCCACCAGGGGAACGGACCCCCCGGCGCGGGCCCCCGCGCACATGAGCAGGCAAAGTATCGCCGTAGCGAGCGCGGGCACGAGATGGGCCTGGGTCTGTGTCCTCATATGAACCTCCGAATAGCTCGCGCGCCCTCTACAGGCCGGGAAAGCCGCTCAGCCCGGCGGTCGTGACGGCGCGGGCCCTGCACCGAGCCGTGCAGACACCTGGTCCACGCCCCCAACCGAACCCCGTGCCCTGGCTCTTGCAAAACGCCGCCGGCCGCCCCGCACGGTCAGCCAGGAGCAGAGCCCGAGTGCAAAGAGCGCCGACGGAGGCGCCTCCGGAATCGGCTCGACGAAGAGGGTCGGGCCGAACTCGGCCCCGTATACGAGGGCACCCGCGTTGGGAGCCCGGAATCCTCCCCCCACGGCGAAGAACGGCGCTATGGTACGCGCGTCCGTCGGGCTGGTGAACACCCTTGGATCGACTGTAAGCTCTCCCGCAAAGCCGGCCGCGTACTCCACAGTGTCGTCGCCCGGACCATGAAAGGTCCCTCCGACCACATAGAAGCCCGGCTCCAGCGTCAGGGACACGTTGAAGTCCACCTTCCTCCAGTCGCCCTCCAGCGGCGCCGCCGTGCCAGCCGGAACGGTGGCGGAAAACACCAGGCTCGTGTAGTTGAAGGAGGAGCCTTGCCACAGCCCAATCTCATGCGAGTTGAGCAGCCCGTCTCGCCCCTCGTCGTACCAGCCAACCCCGGTCACGACCACCGGCTCGAGCAGCCAGAAATTCCAACCATACATGCCGGTGTTGGTCCCGAGGGCGCCCTCCGGCGCAAGGAACGCCGACGGCGAAGGCTGGACGAGCGGGGTGGAGCTGTCTGCGTGAGCGCACGCCAACGCGAAGGAGGAGGCTAGGGCCGCAACGAGCCAGCACCCGCGTGAGATTCCTTTCGATGCATTCATAACGTCTGGGCTGATGGTGAATCGGCGTCAGAAGTCGGGCAAGCCGCTCAGGTCGGCGGCCGTGACGCCGCAGGCCCCGCACCGAGCCGTGCGGGCACTTGGTCCCCGCCCAGGCGAACTCCGTGGCCTGGCTCTTGCAAAACGCCGCCGACCCGCCCGCAGGGCCAGCCACGAGCATAGGCCCAGCGCGATGAACGTGGACGGAGGCGCCTCGGGGACCGGCTCGACGAAAAGCGTCGGACCAAACTCGGCCCCGTAGAGGAGGGCGCCCTGGTCGGGCGGCCGGAAGCCCCCTCCGACGGCGAAGAACGGCTCTATAGTGTGGATGTCGCTCGGACTGGTGAACACCCTCGGATCGACCGTAAGCTCTCCCGTAAAACCGGACACATAGTCGACAGTGTCGTCGCCCGGACCATGGAAGGTCCCTCCGACTACATAGAAGCCCGGCTTCAGCGTCAGGGAGACATTGAAGTCCACTTTCCTCCAGTCGCCCTCCAGCGGCGCCACCGTGCCGGCCGGGACGGTTGCCGAAAAGACCAAGCCAGTGTAGTCGTAGAGGGAGCCTTGCCAAAGCCCAATCTCATGGGAGTTGAGTAGTCCGTCCCGGCCCACGTCGTACCAGCCGACCCCGGTCACGACCACCGGCTCAAGCAGCCAGAAATTCCAACCATACATGCCGGTATTGGTCCCAAGCGCGCCCTCCGGCGTAAAGGACGCCGACGGCGAAGGCTGGACGAGCGGGGTGGAGCTGTCCGCGTGAGCGCACGCCAACGCAAGCAAAGAGGCTAGGGCCGCAACGAGCCCGCACCCGCGTGAGATTCCTTTGGATGCATTCATAACGCCTGGGTTGATGATGGATTACGTCAGAAGTCGGGAAAGCCGCTCAAGTCGGCGTTCGTGACCGCGCAAGTCGGCAGCGGCGGATTGAAGGCGTTCGCGAGATTCGTAATGGCGGTGTTTATATCCTCAGTGTGGAAGCCCCAGCATGGACCGGTGGGGTTGTACCAAGTGCCCGCCGCCACAAGCTCGCCATTGATGACGGCCCAAATCGGGTGTCCGCAGTCCCCCGCGTGGATGTAGCCCAGCCACTTGTCGCCCGGCAGCCACACCGACCAATTAGTCCAGTAATCTGCGAGCGCGGTGCGATACGCGAGCTCGTGGTAGCCAGGCCAATCGGATGGGTTCACGACGTTTGTGATATCCACCGGGGAGATGTAGTCGTATTGGCTCATCACGATGCATGGCAGGCTCGCCGCGGGGCAATTGGTGTTAGGGTCGGAGAGCAGCAGGAACGGTGCCTTGTTTGTCCAGGAGGCGGGTAGGAGCTTCACGCGATCAACCGTGTTGGTGACATTCTGGTCAAAGACCAGGACGCCAACGTCGGTCGTTGTTTCATCGCTGGCGTTAGTGACCTCTATCACGCCCTTGCAGGTGACGATCTGCCGGACGTTGTCGTCTGCGAGGAAGAGCACCGTAGCGTTCGACATGCTGTGGCACATGTGCCAGGCGGAAATCGCGTACCTGTTTCCGATCATGGTGCCCGCGCCCTGCCGCCAGTCCCCGTCACCCGTAGCAAGCCAGTTCGACGGTGAGCATGCGCTGAAGCCCGGGATGCCGTAAATCCAGCACTTGGGGTTGTACGCGGTGAAATTGTTGTCGGTGTACAAAAGCTGATTGTCCGGGTAAGCGTAGGTGTCGTTTGCGGCCAGAGCCACTGTGTCGGAGGCGACCTTGCTCAGCAGGGGCGTTTGGCTTTGGAGGCTGCCGGAGACGAAGCAGTTGCAGTCGGTCGGCGTATCGACGTCCCGGGCGTATGAAGTGTCCGGCGCCCCGCTGATGGTGACTGGATAGTACCGCGCGTAGATCGCGGTCCCGCAGTCCACGAACAAGCAGTCAGAGATCGTCTGAGGGTAGGTAGAGCACGAGGCGCCGGAGCCGAACGAAATGGCGATGCTCGCCCATCGAATGCGGAGCGCGCTGGCGGTGAAGGATGCCCGCCTGTAGAAGTAGAGGGCGGTGCCGAAGCCATTCGCGGCGGGACAGCCGGTGTAGCCCGGCAGGGTGGTGGTCTCGCCGAAGGATGGGTCATCCCTTGAGGTGAGGATGGACCTTGAGGTGGCCGTGCCCAGGCAGTTGAGGCTTCCCGCGATCGCTATCTGGCCTCCCGGTGCGTATTTCACGATACAGTTCTGCGCAAACTGCACAGTCCCTGAGAATTCGGCGGTCCCGTCCACGAAATACGTACCGACAGTGCCGGCCGGTTTGAACGTATAGTCGGTGCCGCCGTTGACCGTCGTATAGTCGATGACCACGCCCGCCGCCCTGCGAGTTAGGCTGGCCAGCAGGATGTGTTGCGCCCCAGGCCTCGGCGCCGAACCGCTCCCGCCCAGGGCCAGTTCGGTGTCCTTGTTTGTGGGGCTGGCCTGGCTCATTTGGGGCAAAGCGGCGAGGTTGGTGGCGATGCTGCTCCAGGGAACGGACTCGATTAGGGTCGAGGGCGAGCCGTCCAGCCATTCCTTGGTCACCGGCACGGCGCCGTCTTGCGGCTGGGCAATGCTGATCTGGGCCGGAACGCCCGGCTCGCGTGCCTCCGCATCCGGCCAGGAGAAGGCCTTGCCGGTCGGGAAGAGGATGTCGCCGAAATCGAGTATTTCGTCGGCGCGCGGTTCGCCGCCGGTCGTCACGATGTTGGTCTGGATGGAGGGCACCGGCGCATCCACCCACACATGGCGGACCTGAAGCAACGTGTTTGGCCCCATGCCGCAGTCGGCCGGCGTGGCCTTCGGTTTGCGCGTGATGACCACATCGGACTCAAAACCGAGCTTGGTATAGGTGAGGAGCAGGTCGGCGTCAATGAGCTTTGACGAGAACGCCGAGGGGTAAAGGATTTGGTTCGGCGGAATCAATTCGCCCTGGACGGGCTGCGTGGCGGCCAGTTCCAGTTCCTGCCCGGTGTCCGGATCGAAATAATAGAGACCGGTGGGATGGGTCTGAAAGACACGGCCGCTCTTGGTCACCAGCAGTGTGTCCGAGAGCGCAGGGCTGAAATAGACTTTCATCTGGCCCAGAAGCCCGGCGGCGCCTCCACCGGGCAGCAGGCTGATGCTGGAAACCGACGGCTCCCAGTGGCCCGAATCATCCAGGTAATTTAATCCCGAGGCGACCTCAACCACGCGGTGGAGCTTGGTGGTGACGGCGCCGGTGGTGGCGTTGGTGACCGGCTCCTGGTATTCACGGGTGGTTGAGTCTCCGTCCATGGCGGTCACCGTCCAGGACTGGAGAGTCGGGAGCGGAGGCGGTTGCGGGACTGCCGGGGGGTTTGTCCACGTGCTGGGGTCCTCCAGGGAGCCCAGGGCAAAGTGATCCTGGGCGAGAGTGGGCAAGATGAGCGAAAAAGAAAGCAAGCAGCCGCAGACTGCTGTTTTAGTCAGGATTCGAGCGCGGAGAGTGTTGTACCCCCCCCGTGGCAGGTTCCCGGAAGAGAACCGGGTGAGTGACTGTGGCGTGGCCGGGTGGCCGGGTGGTCTTTAGAAGCGCGCTTCATAGAAATGTCCCTTTCGAGTTAAGGTTATTCCTTTCGCGCCGATTTTTGCCCGGAGGACGGGCGGGGATCTAACCATCGGTTGCCATTTGTTCGATTTATTTTGTCATGCCAGATGTTGCGGGCCACCCGTTGCGGTCACAGAGCGGAAGCGGGTGGAAGGCCAGAAGGACGTGACATGCGCAATCGCGTCCCGCTGCTGGCGGTTCTCATTTTGGCATACGGCCGCCTTGCCACAGACTGCTGTGCCCCTTTTCTTCGCCGGGAAGAAGGGGATGAAGTGGCCGAGAAAGTGGGAGATGAAGTGGGGGATAAGGTGGGGGACAAGGTGGCCTGGGTAGAATGAGGATTCCGGGTCGCTGTTGCCCTCGGTTTGCCCTTGCTCCTGTTCTTGCTCGTGCTCTTGGTGCCGTCGCTTGCGGGATCGAGCGGAGTGTGCTACCCCATCATAGCGATGATGATTAAAAGCGGCGGTCATCCCGTCTAAGGGCCATGGTTTGTGCGGTGTCTGACGCGCCACGCCTGAGCGTGGATGGCAAGCTTTTCCGGCTGGGTGAAAGGAGGTTTTACCTCAAGGCCGTCGCGTATGGCACCTTTGCACCTAACGCCGGCTGCGGGGGGCTGGGTTTTCCTTCGATTGAGCGGACAAAGCGGGATTTTGCCCAAATCCGGCAGTTGGCGGCCAATGCGGTGCGGGTCTATGAGGCTCCGCCGCAGTGGTTGCTGGACCTGGCCTTCGAGCACGAGCTAAAGGTGTTCATCGACGTCCCCTGGGGCAAGCACCTCTGCTTCCTGAACTCGGTGCGGAGCCGCCGGGAGGCGCTGGAAACAGTGCGCCGGGCCGCCCGGGCCTGCGCCGGCCATCCGGCGGTATTTGCCCTGAGTGTGGCCAATGAAATCCCGGCGGATATCGTGCGCTGGAGCGGCGCGCGCGCGGTAACGCGCTTCATCGACGAGCTTATCGAGGAGGTGAAAGCGGTCGATGCGCGATGTCTCTGCACCTATTCGAATTTCCCGCCGACTGAGTTCCTCGGACCGCGGCTCGTGGATTTTGTCTGCTTCAATGTTTATCTTCATCAAAGGGCCTCTTTTTCCAATTACCTTGCGCGGCTTCAATTGCTGGCGGAATCCAAACCGCTGGTGTTAGGCGAGTTCGGCATCGATTCGCTCCGGGAAGGAGAAGGCCGCAAGTGCGAGATCCTCAGATGGCAGATAGCGGAGACCTTTGCGGGGGGACTGGCGGGCACGGTGGAGTTCAGCTACACGGACGATTGGTGGTGCGGCGGGCAAGCGATTGAGGATTGGGAATTTGGCCTGACGACGCGCAATCGACAACCGAAGCCGTCTTTTGGGGTTGTCCGAGAGAGCTTCGAGACCGCGTCCCCCAAAACGCTGGCGCGGTATCCCAGAGTAACGGTCGTGGTGGCCAGTTACAACGGAGGGCAGACGCTGGAGGCCTGCCTGAGCTCCCTGGAGAAGTTGACTTACCCGGACTACGAAGTGATCCTGGTGGATGACGGCTCGACCGACTCCACCCCGCAAATCGCCCAGTCTCACCCCAAGGTCCGCCTCGTTCGCCATGAAACCAACCGTGGCCTCTCCGCCGCTCGCAACACCGGCATCGCCGCGGCGACCGGCGCGATCATCGCCTTCACCGACTCGGACTGCCGCGCCGACCCGGACTGGCTGCATTACCTCGTGAGCGACCTGCTGCGCAGCGAGTTTGTGGGCATTGGCGGCCCCAACCTCCCTCCCCCGGAAGATCCCACGCTCGCCGCGGCCGTCATGGCGGCCCCCGGGGGGCCGGCGCATGTCATGCTGACCGATCGTCAGGCGGAACACATCCCCGGCTGCAACATGGCTTTCTACCGGAGCGCCCTGGTGGAGGTGGGGGGATTCGACCCTATCTTTCGCCGGGCGGGGGACGACGTGGACCTCTGTTGGCGCCTGCAACAAGCCGGCTGGAACATCGGGTTCAGTCCGGCGGGATTTGTCTGGCACTACCGGCGCTCGACCATCGGCGCTTATCTGAAGCAGCAACAGGGATATGGCGAAGCGGAGGGATTGCTGGTGCGCAAGCATCCCGAGAACTTCAACCTGTTCGGAGGCAGTGTTTGGCGTGGCCGAATTTATGCCGGCTTCAACTCCGGTCTGCTGCCGGTGCGGTCGATGATTTACCGGGGCCGTTTTGCCAGCGCGGGCTACCAGTTCATTTACAGCACGACGCCCCCGCTCAACCTGCTGCTCTGCGCCTCCCTGGAGTATCATGGGTTGGTGACCCTCCCGCTTTGGGTGCTTAGCGCGGTGTTTCCTCCGCTCTGGCCGCTGGCTGCCACCAGCCTCGCTCTCTCGGTCGGAGTCTGCGTCGCGGCGGGGGTCCAGGCGCCGCTGCCAAAGGCCAAAACCCGCTGGTGGTCGCGGCCGTTGGTGAGCCTGCTTTTCTTCCTGCAGCCGATTGTGCGTGGTTGGGCTCGGTTTCAAAGCCGCCTGGCTTCACGCCCCGCCCCTTCGGCCGCGATGGAGGCGATACGTTTGCCGCCAGCACATCCTGGACCACCCGCGGGCGAACTTGCGTATTGGGCGGAGACTCACCTGGACCGGCTGTCGTTCGTGGCCGATCTGTTACATCGGCTCGATGCTCAACACTGGCCTTACAAGGCCGACGCCGGCTGGTCGGATTTCGATCTTGAGGTCCACGACACGCGGTGGAGCAAGGTGCAGATCACCACCGCAGCCGAGGCGCATTCGCGCGGCACGACGCTGCTCCGATGCCGGCTTCGCAGACGCTGGTCGCTTCGGGCGGCGGCGGTCTTCTGGCTGCTTGGCGGTTTTGAGTTTGTCGTCCTGAGCGTGCTGGACGACTGGCAACCGTGGGTCTGGCTGGCGCTGCTGAGCTTGCCTTTATTTGCCTGGTTCCTGCAACGAAGGGCAAAGCGCCTCCACCGGCGGCTCGCGGCCATCCTGGGCGCTGCGGCTGCGGATTGGGGCCTCGAACGCCTTCCCGTTCAACGGAGCAGCGCCGAGCCGGCGAGGACTCCGAGCCTCCGCAAGAAACCAGCCAAAGCGCCGTGCCAGGGGCCAGTGCAGCCACCGGGCAGGGCGAGGTCCGACGCCGTTTAGCCCGGATGTTTCAGACTGTTTGCGGAGTTGACCAAACATGATGCGTTCGTCCAACGTCAATTGCGACTCCCATGTCGTCTGCAATTGGTCCCGGTCCAGCTCGGGTTGCTTGCGTTCCCGTTCGGCAGTCGCCAGCAAACGGCGCGTGGCCATTATATCTCCTTGCGCCAGCTCCGGCTTTTCGGCCAACAGCCTGCGGAGTGCTTCGTCAATTTGAGCGTGCCGTTTGGAAAACCGTTGGCACAGTTCCTCCGATATTCCTTGGACCTGGAAGTCGCCGCGCGGGCGGTTGTGAATCCGGTAGCCACAGTTCCGCAATTCGCGCGCCAGTTCGTGATAATAGGCGTTCTCGGCAAATTTCTTTGCGCGTATAAACCCGGAGTACTGGAGGGCCTTCCAGCGGTTCTCCACTTGGTCGAAGGTGGCGTTGAAAACGATGCCGTGAGTGTGCAAATGCGGGTCAAGGGCGCGAGAAGTATCATGGGTAAAGATGGCGGCGACATAGTTGCCGGTGAGACGATCGGCTTGTGCGCCGCCCGCCCGAATCCGGGTCGCGGCAAAGGCCTCCAATTCCCGCATGGCCAACCTCACCGCCCGCCTATATGCTTGCAGAATCCGCTCGTCCTTTCCGATGAATCCCGCCAGGGCGCGCCCGAGGCCCGCGCATTGCCCAGGTGCGGATGCTCAAACCCCAAGTCCCATGAAACGTCTCGACCTCATTCTCAATGGCAAAGGAGGCGTCGGCAAAAGCTTCTTTTGCGTCAACTTCGTCCAGTTTCTCAAAGACAAGGCCATCGCCCACGTCCCCATCGACAGCGACAACGAGAACTCGACCCTGAAACGATTTCATCCCGACGCCCGGTTCCTGGACCTGGAGAATCGGTGTCAACTCGACGGCCTCTTCACCGCGCTGGAGAAGTCCAGCCTGGTGGTCATGGATTGCCGGGCCGCGTCCACCGAACTGTTCATCGACTACTTCGCCGAAATCGATCGGGGCGCTGGCCTTTGCGTGCCTGATTCCCTTCGGTTCTCGTCCATGGCGCTCTCCTGGCAGTTATGCTTGATTCGGCCATGCTTTTGGGTGTTGACTTCGCCAATGACATGCAGACCTCACTAAAGCCAACCGAGAACCCCAGAGGCAGTTCCCCAACGATCGCAAGGGATCTCCCTCTCTCCATCCGTAAGGTCCTGGAAATCAAGGGCCATTTTCAAAAGTGCGGAAGACCATCTGCGATTGTTCCGGGAGGTCGATTTGGCTTTCCCCCTGGCCGAAGGGGCGCTTTTAGCGAGGTCTGGACATGAGTGGCCGGCTCTGGTATGTGGCTCACACGCGCCCGCGTTGCGAGAAGAAGCTCGCCCAGCATTGCCTCCGAGAGCGTCTGCCTGTGACGCTACCGTGCTATAAAGCGGCACATAAATACCGCGGCAAGACAGTGGTATTCGACAAGCCACTCTTTCCAGGCTACGTCTTCCTCCAGCTCACCCCCGGCGAGCGCCAGACGGCGCACAAAAGCGATTACGTGGCCAACCTCCTCACCGTCTTTGATCAGGAACTCTTCGTGCGCCAGTTGGAGGACATCCTGCGCGCCCTGGAAACCAGCCTGGAGATACGCCTGGCGCCAAGCATCGGCAAGGGCATGCGCGTGAAGATCAAGCAAGGACCGTTGCGCGGGATCGAGGGCTGGGTTGAGGAGCGGTACGGAATGAGCACCGTCCTGCTCCGGCTCGATTTCATCGGCCAAGCCGCCGCCGTCAAGCTGGACGCCACTGAACTCGAACTGATCTGAGTTCTTCCTTTGCGCTCTCCGCGCTCCCCGCGAGTGACAAGGCCGGACCGGCCTCCTGAACTCGCGGATACGAAGACCCATTCCAGGGGAGAGAAGCCGCGATATTACTTCGGCCCCTATTTGGAGAAGAACGCACCCGGACACAGTTCAGGCCGGCTTCTACCTAAGGATAGACCGACCGATAGTACCCTCCGGAGTGGCCTGCGGTATCCTCGAACACGAAGACGCCGAGTCCATCGGTGGTAGTCGAGCCCAGGGTTTGCCACGCCGGGTTCTGGAGGTCGCTGGTGTACTGGATGCGGTAGGTGCGCCCCGGAATGCCGTCCCCTTGCACGTGATAAACGCCGTTGCCCAAATCGGTGCTGGTCAGGTTGGGCGAGGCGGCGTTGTTGGTCCTGATGTTGACTGCCACCGTGCCGGTCGCCGGCGCGTTGAAACCATCGCTGATGGTATAGGTAAAGGTGTCCGTGTTAGTGAAATCGGGCGCGGGCGTGTAGAAGACCCAGCCTTCATTGGTAGCGAGGGTGCCACCGTTGGCGCTTGCGGCGCCGATTCCGGCAAAGCTGATGGAGTCGCCATCGGCGTCCGAATCGTTGCTGAGCAGGTCGGCAATCGAGACTTTGACCCCGCTCGACGGATCACGCTCAATCGTGTCGGCCCCCGCCACTGGCGGCGTCTCGGGCGGGGATGTGACCCACACATAGCCGGTGGCGGACAACGTGTCCCCGGTGGCGATGACTTCGTAGGGGCCGCCGGGAGTAGTGGCGGTAAACAGGCCGGCGCCGGTGATGGCGCCGCCTCCCGTTGCCGACCACGCCGGGCTTACACTGATTGTGTTGCCCAACCGGTCCCAGGCATCGGCATGGAATGTGGCCGTGTTCCCGGCCACTACCTGGACTTGGTAGGGCGCAACGACCATCGAGCCGGGGCCGGCGCTGACGGTCACGTTCACCGCGCCAATGGCGGGCAGGCCGTTGGCATCGGTGACGCGCGCCCTGAAGGTGTAAGTGCCGGGGGCCTGAAACGCGACGGTGGTCGAAGCCGCGGCGATCGAATCGTTGGGGGTGAAGGTGACCGGGCCCGCGGCGCTGGTTGCATCCCAACTGTAGGTCAGCGGGCCGGAGCCGCTTGCCGCCACCGACAGGCTCGTGGTGGAGGAAGAGTTTGGCACAACAGCCGGGTTGGCGGTGACTGAACTGATTGACGGTGGAGCATTGGGGCCTGTAGCCGTGAAATTCTCTCCGCCGGCGGGCACGCCGCTCACGGCCAGGGAAGAGGGCGAGAACGCCCAACCGGTCTTGCTGGGAACGACCGTGTAGGAGCCACCGGCCAGGTTCTCGATGCGGTAATCGCCATCAACATCGCTGGAGGCAGAGCCGATAGTCGAAGCTCCCTGGTTGGCCTGGACGAGCACGCCGGCCACGGGCAAGCCGAGTTGAATGATGCGGCCGCTAATCGCGCCCGCCACGGAGGCCGCGGCGCCGCTGAAGTTCAGCCCGCTCTGGTTGCCGGAGATCGTGAGCGGATTGCTGAAGCCGGACGGGACCAGGCTGTAGCCGGATAATTCGGCGCTGAGGCTATACTGGCCGGGGGGGACACTGTTGAACGTGTAGGCCCAATACTTGCTTCCGCCCGTGCCCGTTTGGCTCGCCTGCACAGAACGTCCGTTGCTGAGATAGACAGTCGGTGCCGCGCTGTGATTGCCGGTGGGAATGCCACTGAACGAGCCGGAGAGCGAGTAAGGGGCGACGCGGGAGAAGTTGTTCCCGGTTGAATTGGCCGAGCTGATCGCCACGCTACGGCTGGAAGGGGAAAAGCTCCATGAGCCGTTTTCAGCAGTCACGGTGTAGGCGCCGTTCACGAGGTTGGTCAGTTGATAATTGCCCGAGGCATCGGTTATGGCCAGCATACCGGCCCCGCGCACCTCCGCGCCCGAGACGCCATTGACGGGATCGGTCACCTCGCCGGAGATGGTGTAGGTATTGGCGCCGGTGTTGGGCGGAGGTTCGTTAGCGTAGAAATCGGCGCCATACACGCTCGTGCCAGCCAGAGCGACCGGCTCGGAGAACTGGGGCGTAAAGGTGAGCCCGTTTGCCTGGCAGTTGAGGGTGTAAGAACTGGAGGCAAGGCCGGCCAGTTCGTAGGAGCCGTCGCTGTCGGTCCAGGCCTGGATGCCGGTGGTGGTCGAGACGCGCGCGCCATAAACCGGTTGCCCCGCCCAGACGACCCGGCCCCAGATCTCGTTGGTGGCGGACGGGGTTCCCACGGTGATAATCTGGGATGCCGTGGCGACGCCCCCCTTCATGTCCGACACCGTGACCTGGACACGGTACTGGCCGGCGCTGGACCAACTCTTGGAAGCCGAGGGGCTGTTGAGTCCGCTTGCCGTCCAGACCTGGACGTCGCCGAAATCCCAGGAATAGGCGAGGGCGTCATTGTCGGGGTCGGAGGCGGAAACGGCGAAGCTGACCGCCTGGCCGGGAGCGGCCTGGTTTGCGGTGGCGGTGAAGGAGGAGATGACCGGGGCGCGGTCATCTGGAAACGTGCCGAGATCGATGGCGACATCGATGTATTCCTCCCCGGCGCCATTGCTGCCCCGGTCTATGGGTGTGATATGGATGCCGGCCGGGGTGTCACTGTAGGTGCGGCCGATGAGCAGCGCCCCGTCGAGCTTGTCGCTGTTGTCAATCGTCCACCACTGGCTGGGCGGGCTGTTGGCGTCGTAGAAGGGGGAGGACTGGTCTTTGCTGTAGGGGGTCATGTCGAGCAGGGTCGAGCCATCCGCGCCGTAGCTGATGGCGGCAACGTCGATTTCGAGGCCGTTCTGGAACCAATTCTGGGCGGTGTTCCAAGGGGCGTAGCGGTACTCCAGCCAGTAACGGCGTCCGTAGCCGGTGTAATCGGTGGCGGGGGTTTCGATGCGGATGCCGCGGGGCGCGCCGACGGTGGTGCGGGCGTCGTTGCGGAAGAGGCGGTAGGTCCCGCTGGCGCTCACATACTGCACCTGGCTGCCGGAGAGCCAGCCGAGTTGCACCTTCTCAACTGGGTTGTAGATCGGCTTGGTGGCATCGTCCCATTCGCTGCCATACTGGCCGCTCATGACGCTGAAATAATGGCCGTATTCGACCCACTCGCCATTGGAGCGGTCCGCGACATAGCCACCGGGGTTGGAATCTTCGCCGAAGGGCTGGGTGGAGTCGGTGCGCCAATAATTGGCATGGTAAAGACCGAGATTATGGCCCAGCTCGTGGCCGGCGGTGCGCAGGCTGGTGTAGCCGGCCACCCAATGCGAACCCTGCGCGCCGACATACGAAAGGCCGGCGTAGCTGAATCCGGCACTGGTGGTGACGACTACGTCCAGGTTGTAATTGGCGTAGTTGTAGCCTAGAGCTGCGGCGGCGGTGCGGGCGTCGCTGAGCAGTTGGGCGAAATTGTTGTTGTAAGTAGAGGCGTAGCTCGACGGCTCCGGCAGGGTAATGTGGACAATATCGACCACCTGGGAGGGATTCACCAAGCCGTGGATATAGACGGTTCCTTCGGAGCAATTCAGCCAAAAATTGCTCACCACCGCCATCTGGCTCAGCACCGTGGAATCTGAAATCGGGTCGGAGGATTGGTCAGAAAACCGGGCGACCATATAGAGCAGGGTGTTCGGGCCGGTGGTCGTGGGGGAGTAGGCGCTGACTGGCTGGCCGGAAGTCTGCTGGTCTTTGGGAGTCGGCGCGTCGCCGAGGGCGATACCATCGCCGAGAACGACACCGTCGATGGAGGCGTCGGCCACGGTCTTCTGGTTTCGCCATTTGCCGTAGGGATAGGCCCAATAACGAAGGCCGTTGATATGCGCCTCGTAAGCGTAGCCGCCGCGCTGGCCCGGCTCAACTATGGGCTGAGGCTGGCCCGGGCGCGGCAGAACGCAATAAATGGCGTAAGACCCGCGCGCCTTGAGCCGGTGCTCGATGTACGGCTGGAGCGAGGCCGGCAATTGAGACCGCTCGGATTCGGGCATTGACCTTTGGACGAATTGTTCCGGGTCCGTCTGCATGAGCGCGCGCATCTCGCGGGCGCGGGCCTGGCCGAGGTTGAGACCAGTAGCGAGAGATTGGGCGCTGGCCGCGGAGAGACGCGTTGGGCCGCCCTGCTGGGCGACCCATCGCGCAAAGGCGTCACTGGCGGGGAGATGAGCGGGATTGGGCGGCGCGGGTGCGCCAGCGCCCGCCGCCTCCGAGGCGGCCATCAGGGCGCAGAGCCAGGCGACCAGCCACAGCGCGGCCAGACCTCTCGGCCTTCCAGGAGGACGGCGTATGGACCAAACTCCCATGGTGTGATAAACTATGCCAGGCAAATAGGATTAGGTCAATCAATCGAACGGCCGGCCTGAGCCTCAGGGAGCCAATTCCTGGGTTTCTGTCAGCATAGGGTGTGCCGCGGATTGCAGGCGGCAAAAGCTTCCAAGGCAAAACCGAGCGAGCCTGGCAAATCTGGCTTGGGACGGCGAGGGCTTGCGGAACCGCCGGAGGATGCTGAGGCCGATAGGGAGCAGCAGCAACGCGCCCGCGAGGAAGGTGCCCGGCTCCGGGACTGGCGAGGCAGACTCGACCTCAAGGGTTGCGGGGAAATGGGCCTCGCCCAGGTCGGTGCCATATTGGAACTGGACATCGCTTACCGAGGCAAGATCGCCGGCCCCAGCTATCCGGAACGTGAACAGGACGGAGTTTTGGATGAGGGCGTTGTCCCCCGTAACGGCCTTGTTGCCGGTTAGCGGATTGTCACCCGCCGACGTGATCCCGTATTGAAGCCCGCCGGGAGAGAGCGGCCCCTGCAGGTTGGCGCCCGGGAAGAGATCTCCCGGCCCAAAAAGTCCCAGGCCCGAACTGGAAACACCGAGGGCTGCCGACCCGGGGGCGCCGCTCAGGCCGGACTTAAAGGCCCACTCGCCGCCTACGACGGCGCTTCTCGCGCTCAACTTTGGGCGGGCGCTCCACAGGTCGGAGTTGGAAGCGCACTCACCGCCTACGCCGTCACCAAAGCCGGTTCCGGCGAAAAGGACGGTGCTTTGTGGACCGAGGATTGCTGAGACCGGGGTGAGGCCGGCCGTTGAATCCCAGAACACGGCGGTCAAGACCTGGGATGGCTCCATCACGTCCGCCATTGAGGTGTTGGCCAGCAGCAGCGTTAGATAGGTGCTTCCACCGGAGGAATAGGTGTCAAAGGTGGCACTGGCGGAAAAGTCCCCCGATTTGCCCGCAAAGGTGATGCTCGCGTGCGCGCTGATGGCCACGCCGACCCATGCCGCCAAGGCCATGCGCAGTACCCCGATTTTCCTGATGTCCTGGATTCTAATATCCCGCCTCCTTATCTTGTTCAAGCGTGTGTTCGGCGTTCTGCCGTCCTGCAATGTTTCTGCTGCTTCGTTCACGTTCATCTTGTCTCGCCCGCCGAATCGGCAAGCTGTTAAGCCCTGCTTCGGCCGGGCGGATTTTGCTCTACTTGTAAGATACCAAGAACGGGGCATGGCTCCATACATGTCTGGGACATAACGATACACTTTTGGGACATCGAAAGCAAAGGACGCGGCAGCCGCGCCTCCGGCCTCAGCGGTGGTTTCAACCCGCCTCCTGATTGGGCGCCGGCTTTTGCGGCGGGAGGCGGAGCGCCGCGCCTCTTTGGCTTGACATGGGCCACTGACCACGTAGTAGTCTCTCGGCATGCAGCCCGAAACCTCCAAGAGCGAACCACCCATGCCGCCAGACTCCTCCTCCGTGTCAACCTGCAATGGCGACGCCGGGCGCGCGGAGACAGGCCCGCCTCACAAGACACCGTGGCCGCACGCCCCGTTGCACCGACTCTCGCAAAATGGCACCTACTTCGTCACCGCGGCGACTTATCTCAGGCAGCATCACTTCCGCGGTCGGCAGCGGCTGCGGGTGCTTCACCGCGGCCTGTTGAGGGTTGCACTCGACTTCGGCTGGCACTTTGAGGCCTGGGCGGTATTCTCCAATCACTATCACTTCGTCGCCCACTCGCCCACCGAGGGTGCCGAAACCCTTTCGCGGAGGCTGGGCGTGCTGCACGAGAGACTTGCCAAATGGATCAACCGTCTTGACAACACCCCGCGACGAAGAGTCTGGTTCAACTTCCGGGAAACGCGGCTGACCTATCGGAGGAGCTACCTGGCCCGGCTGCGATACACGCATCAGAACGCTGTGAAACACGGGTTGGTGGCAGTGGCGAACCAGTACCCCTGGTGCTCCGCCGCCTGGTTCGAGCGCACAGCCAGCGCGGCGCAGGTAAAGGCCATTTACTCGTTCAAGACGGACAGGCTACAGGTTCCTGATGAGTATGACGTAGCGCCCGATTGGTGAGCTCGATTTGCCTTGCGAGGGCAACGGGGCGGTCAATGGCCCGTCCGAATTGGGCGCCAGCGTTTGGAGTGGAAAGCGGTGTCGCGGCTTCGCCTTGCCACCGCACTCCAAGACCTGGCGGGAGTTCAAAGGGCCCGTCCGAATTGGGCGGGGCTCGTCCAACCGGCGACAGCATTGCCGCGCGCTAGAATCACGCTGAACATCCCGCCGCCCCCCACGCGCACGCTCAATGCCGTCCTTTGGGTTCCTCCCGAATTTGTAACCCCTTGTAACCTTTTTGTAACCCTTTTGTAACGGTTTAAATCTCTCTAAGTCGCTGACTATCAACGTTTGTTACGGTGTAACGTTTCCAGGGGGGCACATATACTCCCTCCCCCCTCCTGGCCGTCTGCTGTTCCACGCTGGATGCTGGAGGCTGGTGGTTTTGCCGCTCTCAGGCTGCCTCCTGCCCGCAAAATGTAGGCTCCGGAAACTTGCTGAAGCCCAGTGAAACCTGCGGAAGTTTCAGCCGAGGCGTCGGTCAGGGATTCAAAGGCCATGTGACGCACTCTCCATTGTCTTCAAACCGTCAATGCCGCAGTCATCTGCCATCCTGACCGCCGCCCGGCTGTGCTTGCCCATTTGTCACGCCCCGTCACGCCCTTGGTCACGGCTCGCTTGCAAAAAAGCCCCCGTCAAAATGCGGGTCGTCACGACGTCACCGCCTCCTACCCCGGTGCGCGCCTATCACGGCAGCGTCCGTAATGCCGACAGGCGGCGGCCTGGCGAGGATTGAGGAGCTTCGCCCTGACTGAATCCCCGTTCAATCCGGGCTGCGGCGACTCCGTACAAAAAATCAGGCCGGCCTGGCGACCGGCCCGATCGGAGTTGGGCGTGGTTTCGTCAGGAGTTATGCCGCTCGGTTCTTGCGGAAGATGCGCATCGTGCTCGCGCCAAAGGGCAGGAGCAGCAGTGCGCCTGCGAGCAGGGTCGTCGGCTCTGGCACCTGGGGCGAGGGCAAGGTGGGGACACCGCCTGACGCGTACCCCGTCGCCGGGTTAAGATTATTGGCATTCGCTGGGCTTGACGTAACGAATATATGGGCTGCCGCGTAGTTGCCCGAGGGGTTTGCCATCAGGACATCAGTGGCACTCGCCCAACTGCCGCCTGTGTCTTTATCTGTAATTGTGAAGCTTATGCTGTCTGAAGAAGACTTGAAGCCGTCACAGCTGGTGAACGTCTGATTAAAATTGCCGAATCCGTCCACCTGACCACCGCTGGGTTTACCATCCTTGACGTCCGCTGTCACTGGACCGGGAGAAAAACCGGTCCCCTGATTAGCTGCTGAAATGCCGCTCACTGTCCACGAGGTGGCGTTGACGTTTATGTCGACCGAGGAGGAATCCCCGAAAAGATAAATATTCCCGTCCTCGACCAGGGACGTAAAGGTTATCGTCGCGGTCGTTGAGCTGGTAAGGTCCACCTCAACGTGGGCGTAAGGCGCAAGGTAATCCGAGATGCCCGTGTCGCCGCTCCCAAGATCAAACACCGCCGTCAAACTGGCCCCCGCTCGCGGGCATGCGGCTAGCATCCCCACCGCCGCTAGCACCACCCCAATTTTTCTGATGCCATAAATCCTCATAATGTCCCTCCAATTCTATTTGAACTCCTCTTTCTGCGTTCTGCCGGTTTATTCTAGCTTTGTTTCTCTGTTTTGCTTGCCGCAACTCAGCCAGACCGGCCTGTCCATGGACCACCTGCCTATCGAGCCTTTTTTACGGCGAGACCAGCTTAGCACAATGGGCGTATGAATCTATGCCATGGCGGGACATACTTGTACACTTTTGGGACATTGAAGGAAGGGATGGCGGATAAGATCTGAAACCTGAGATCAGCGCCCGCCACGGGACCGAGGGGCCGCTTCGTGGGTAGAACGGCGAACGGTCCTGAGTTTCGAGCCCTGGCGCGGCGGCCTTCTGGCAGCAACTGCATCCCCTTTGCGGCGAACAACGGTTTGGGGAGCCGATGAACCCATCTCCTGGGTTCGCAGTCTGGCGCCCGCGCGGATTAGCCGCGAGGATTCGACTTGGAGGATGATGAAACCGCCGCTCGGCAACATGACGAGGCGCGGCGCGGGGGAGACCGGCGTGGACGGCAAGGTGTAAGATGCGCCAGCCTGGTCCCAATTTCACCCACAGAATCTGAGCCTAAAGAAATCAGTCGGGGCAACTTCCTCGGCAACTGTGGAATGCCCCAAGAAGCTGGACCGGGGGCGCAAACCCCGTAGGGGTGACCTGTTTATAGTCTAGATTGTGGAACGAATTATCCCTTTTTGTTTTTCGGCGGCGCGCGGAGCGTCGAGAGGCGGTCCAGGACTTCGAGCGTGGGCTGAGTTGTTGGGCTGGCCGCCGAGGGAGGGCGTGTTGCGGGGCACGGCGGTTGACAAGATCGTAGCGCAGGTCTCCGAACCTGCTGTATCGCCGGCTTCCCAGCCAGCAGGCCGCTGGAATGGTCGCGGTCGGCGGGCTTGGAAGCCCGTGACACGGCAGACTTGGAAGTCTGCGCCACGGGATGCGGACTTTGTCAATGGCCATGCTTTGGGGGGAAGGCCCTGCTCCGGCTAATGCACAGTCAGATAAAAGGTGATAGCGAAGCGGCCAGCGCCATTGATTGCACAGGGAATGGTATCATGTCCGTTTTATGTCTTCGGATGTCCCGAAGATGGATGGACATTCGGGCTAAAGATGTGTTACACAATGCGAGAGTACCAATCGGGCTGTGGTTGCGTCTTGGGATTGACATACCCAGTTCATTTGCCGGGCGCGCGCCCGGCTTCAGGGCATCTTGAACCAGCGGTAAGAACGCTCAATGCATTGGTTATGCGGGAACTATGAGAGCCGGGGTGCGGTCGCAAGACCGGGGTTGCCGGCTTGTTGAACGAATGAAAACACATCAAACAGCCGCGAAGAGATGACGCGGCGGAATCGCAAATAAGCAAGCTTGTATTGTGGAGAGTGCGCCTCCCTCACCTGTAACTACCGTCCTTCTGGTCGATGACCGGGACGATTGCCGCCTGACGACGAAATGGTTTCTGGGCAACTTCGGTTACACCGTCGATTCGGTCCGAGACGTGGAGAGTGCTTTGGCCGTTTTTGACCCCAGGGTCCACGATATTGTTGTCACCGACAACTCCATGCCCGGAATGAGCGGCCTGGAACTGGCTCATGTCATCAAGCTGCGCTCTCCGGCAACGCCGATCCTCATGTACACCGGACAACCGCCCGAGGACAGGTCTTGCCTGGACCTTGTCATCCAGCGCCCGGCTCATCTGTTGGAACTTAAACACGGTCTGGAGAAATTGCTGGCGCTGAGACGCCGCTCGTTAGCTTAGGCGGCGGTAGGAAATTAAGGTGGCAAGATGCCGCGGGGATTTT
>JAJYHY010000143.1 GCA_021784555.1 bacterium | reverse complement strand
ACCTTGGCGATGATGTTCGCTTTTTTCCGAGACAAATTTCGAGAAATCCGGGCAGCGTTTATCAACGACCTTGGCGAGCCATTCGGGGGTGCCGCCCTCTGCTTCCTCAATGGATCGTGCCCACAAAACGAAGGCTTCCCACTTCAAGTATTCTTCGCGCGCCTCGTATAACCTCGGCCAAGGGATTCGCGCGGCTTGTCTTTCCGCGGTCCGGCGCGCCATTTCTGAGACCCGTACCTCGAGTCGGCTTGGGCGCCACATTCGCTTGGTCTTGACTTGCGCCATTCCGAGAGAGTCCTTCAAAGAAATCTTACTGACAGTTTCAGAGAATTGCACAATGGCTGTCGCTGGCGCAAGCGTGTTCACCTCCCCGACAACGAAATGGATTGGCGGCGTCGCAATGAGACCGGCGATTCTTTGCTGGATGCGGGAAGAGACTTCCGTCTCGGCGGCTGGTTGCCGTCTGTCCGCCCCTATGCTTGGTGGCCTCGGGGAGTGCCACACTGGCGGCAACATAGGCTATATGCAAAGCGTGCCGGAAGATCCTCTGCCGCGCTTCACCTTGCGCGCCGGGCCAGTAAACCTATAACGGGAAGCGCCATCACGATGAAAAACACAATTCCCAACAACACATTCAGCCACTTTTTCTCGGGATGCTTCATCCAGAAGCACAGCAACGCCGAGAGCAGGAGCGCCTGCGGCACGACTTCGAGCAAACCTCGAAGCTGAATCAGAACGGGAGTGGTCGTGTAGATCAGGCCTTCCAGCGATCCGCCCGGCGCGCCAAAGGTGCCCAGAATGCCGAGCCCGACGAGCATCCAGCCCATCAGCAGCCAGCCGTTCTTCTTTCCGAACAGGCTCTCTCGAAACGGCCAGAATACGAGCGCGAAGACCATTCCCCGAATTGGCTGGAGCAAAGGTCCAAGCATCACCCATACGCTTGTGGTTGGGTGCATTCCCGATCCCGACTGGTTCATCGTCGCGGCGTAGTTGAAAAAGTGATAGGCCAATGCTCCCATGAGGAAATACGTCAGAGTGTGGCTGACCATTGTTTTGGCAGCAAGAGCGGGAAATCGAATTTGGGGATGTTCCATCGCGGTAAGTCCTTCCGTTTAATTCTGCAGTGAGATCTTGATGTGTCTGGAAATGTCAAGCGGGCGGGGCTTCCCGCAGCTCGTAAGCGCGGCGTCCCGACAGTCTCTTACCTGGCCTTTGACCAGATTTTTCATGGTGGCGGACAAAATCCCGCCGTCCGCGAGGCTGACTTTCATTCGGACGTCAAACGTTTCCTGGCCAACCGCTGTGACAAACCCGCCGCCCTTCTTCGTCACCTGAACCCAGTTATTGGGCGTTCCCGCGTCTGGCATGCGTATCCATGCCGCGCGGAGCGGCACTCGGAGTTGTGCCGGCGGGACGTGCTTGACCAGGAGCGTGGCCGTTTGAGCGGCCTGATCCACTGTCAAGAGAGTAAGATCAAAATCAACGGCGCTTACGCCGAGCACAACCCGTTTGCCGTCTGCGAAGGATGCAGGCATCCCAACCTTCAAGTAGTCATGGTCTCCGGGGCGTTCCAGCTTGTCACCCAGCCAGCCGGCCTGCCAACCACAGGTCAACATTGAAAGTGGCGAAGTCCAGGATGGGGCCGATCAACGCAGGCGGAACGACGCCGAGATTGGGCGGCAGCAAGGGAGGCTTGCTGGGATCAAGCGAAAGTATTTGGCGAAATTGGCTGCCCGATACAGGGAGGGTAACAGCAACGCCATTGGAGACCAAATGGGACCAAGTGTATTCCTCGACCAGATTTCCTTTGGAATCCTTCCTTACTACACCCGAAGCTTCAACCTGATATTTCCAGTTTTCATTGACGCCCGTCATAAGGTAGGTCATCCTCTCGCCCACTTTGGGACGTCCGGCAAAGAGCCCGGCGTTCGGCTGCGCGCCTCGCGTAAGCGTTCCCGCAAGGCCAAGCATGGTGAAGAGTAAGGCAATTCTAATGGTCACTTCTTGCCTCCAGCCCTTGAGAAAACAGTTTCATTTCCTGCCGAAGGACCCTTTCTGTTCCCCGAAAAGGCGGGCCTTCAACTGCCCATAGCGCCGTGAGGCCAATGTGAATTGTTTTGAAAACCATAATGAGATCCGGAAGGCTCACATCAGGCCGGATCGCTCCCCGCTCTTGCAGGCTGCGGAAAAGAGTTTCCAAGGGAGGATCAATGACCTTCTGCATCTCGACCATGTAAGGAAAGAACTGCTCGGTGTGGAGGAACATGTGGCCGAGGAACACGCGGACGAACTCCCGGAGAGATTCCTTATGCCGGAATTGAAGGAGGATGAAGTCAGCCAGAAGCGAATGCAGCGGCTTTTTCGATCGTGTTAAACGGCTATGCCGAGCCTGAACTCGCCGTTCCACGTCCACCATGTAGGCGACAACGATGTCTTCCTTCGTTTGAAAGTAATTGTAGATTGTCCCTTTGCCGATATCGGCGGCTTCCGCAACCTGCTCCACCGTCACCTTGGCGATTCCATGCCTGGAAAATAGCCGAATTCCCTCGGCGATGACCCGAGCACGGATCGCCGCTTTCTTGCGCTCTCGCCTTGATCTCTTAGCATGCATGACTACGGTCATATCTGACTATAGTCACCTATTGCTTTCGCCTTGTCAACTGTGTTTCGAGCTGTCAGCGCCTCGAACGTAGTCTAAAGGTCACCAGACAGTTTCTGGCGTCCTACTCGATGAGGGCACCTGTCAGTCAGCGTACAGGTAATGAAATCCAGGGACGAGGTCGAAGCGTCGATCGGGAACGTGCGGTGCTTCTGCGAGATAGTCAATAAGGTCGCGTGAGGAATTTCCCATAAACGTGGCGGTAGCAGAAATATGAGGGATGCGTTCTGGGGCAAGGCCCATCAACCTGGCGCAGGTTGCGTCGGCGGCTACCGGATCGTCAGAAAGGACAATTCGATCGAGCCGTCGAGCGGTTCCCGCGAGCGGGCCATTGCCTTCCATGCATACGATGGCATCGGCGATGATGAAATGAATCGGCACCGTTGCTACGAGATCCACGATGCTTTGCTGAATGCCGCGCCAGTGTAACAAGTTTTTCGGCCATCCGTACTTCACGCCGGGGACCACGCCAAACATGTTCTTCATGCTGAGAGTGACTCCGCTCCAGTGATGTGTTTTCACTTTGGGCATGGATACGATGAAATCTGCTTCGAGCACGGTGCGCGGTAGCCAAAGATGCTTGAGACGTGAATAATCAGCCCGAAGTGGAACCTTCGCCACGTCGTCGCGGTTGAGATCCACAAACGGAATCCGCTGTTCGTTGAGATGCTGCTCCAGGCCGGTAGCTCGAAGCACAAGCCGAGTGTCCCGTTGGTGTCCCGGACCCTCGGCCACTATGACTTGTTTGGCTCCAAAACGCCGGAAGCATTCGGCCGCTGCGACGATAAGAAGTAGGTGCGTGTTGATTGCGGCTCCCGGGATGTAATCAACAAGGTTGGGCTTGAGAAGGACGGATTTGCCGGCGACATTCAGGTCGAACAATTTGAGACCTTCCGACAGCACGTCCGAGAGCATCCCGGAGTATTCAGTCGCCGGAAGAATTGCTACGCGCGAGCGCGCCGGCCTGCGGTCTTGGTCATAGCGCGGTAACAGAAATGGCAAGGAATTCGCGGCGCGGGCGGCAAACCCAAGCGACCCGGCATGGGCAGCAATGCGGATCATTCGGCCACCTTGAACGAGTTGCCGGCGACCTTGCAATCAAGGGCCAGGGCAACCGCAGCCAGAGTCGCCGTGTCGCATGTTTCGTGGGGCTCGACGACCGTCGCCAGGCGTTGCTGCAATGTAACTACCGGAAGTTCGTAAGCGTCGAGCGCAAGAATTGACCAAGCCAGGCTCCACGCAGCGCGGCATAAACCGGCTTGATGTTCAAGCCACCGAAGGCTGCGATGAATCAATCTGTTCTTCGGCCGACCGCGAAGGGCAAGCAAGGCAATGGCGGTTGCATCAATGTGCGGCGCCATGGGCGTGCCGTACACAACGCCATTGCCGGCGTTCCAGCCTCCTTGGGGACAAGCCCGATCCTGTAACATCTCCACACCGCGCTCGATGCGGTGGGCGATTTTCCCATTGCGACAACTGGGGAAGCTATGCTTGAGCGCGAGCAAGGCAAAGGCCGTCGGCACGACCCAACTGCAGGTGCCCGCTTCCCAAGGCCAGCCGAACTTATCAGGGTCGAGGTTTACCCGCGTGTCTGTGGTACGAAACTTCCATCTCCAAGGCCAGTTCGCTTCCCGGCCTTTCGTTTCGAGTAGCCAGTTGGCCGCTTGAGTCGCCGCACGCGGAACCACGCCCAACGTGTTGAGAGTCAATAACGCCAGGCCGGTAAGACCTGAAGCTTCGTCATCGCTCGCAAAGGAGCCCCAGCTTCCATCGGATTGCTGCGCATTGAGTAAGACCTGCACGTCAGCACAGCGCTCCTGGCGCAAGGCCATCAACACCAGGCAGGTGGGCTCAAGAGCCATCTCGACTGAGCCCCGAAGGAAGGGCCAGCCACCGCTCGGCAGCCTGCGAGTGCGAAGGGAAGCGTGAAGGCGATTAAGAAGCGTTTCCACACGCCCAGTCTTATGCCGGACGCGCAGTCTGTCAAAATTCCTGATCTTCGCGCGCTAAAGCCTTTCCACTAACGTTACTTTTTCAGACTATGCAGCAAAGGTCCAATTCCAATCGATTTGAATGGGCCAACTTCGCGGAGCAACCACCTTGGGCGGAGCACATAACGCCCGTCCCAGAGGGGCAAAGTGTTGCAATAACTTTTTCATAGCTTGTTTGATTTTTTCTCCCGCAGCTTTCTCGCCATCATTCAATGGAGGAACAGCAAGATGTAAGCCCACATCTGCATGCACGCCCTCTCAGGAGGAATGCGAGCCCTTAGCCGACGCCGCGCGACCGAATGCCGGTAATTAACCGGCCAATTTTATGAATGATATTGCCAAGAGCGTAGGTCAGAAGCGTAATTCTCTTCCAATTGGAGCTTTCTCCCACTTATACGGCCCGCAGTATGCTGGGCTGTTGGCAGGATTTCCGGCGAGACCCTGTGGAGTTCCGCTCCTAGCGGGGAGCAGACGTCGTTTCCCGCTGATTTGCCTTGCGTTGCGAGGCGGAACTGGAGTACATTAACAGACTGTTTGCGGTGATGGAGCACCACCTTTAAGAATCCCGGCTTGAACGGGATTGATGGCTCCTACCTGTTTGAGGTAGGGGCCTTTTTTGTTTTTGGACAGAGAATGGGCATCAAGATCGCTTACAACTTGGCGCAGGTTGTCGTGGTGATGTTGTTTGCACCGCTTGTCGCGGGAGTGATCAACCGGCTCAAGGAAATGGTGCAGTCGAAGCGCGGGCCGAGCATCTTCCAGCCTTACTTCGACATCTGGAAACTGTTTCATAAGGACGAGGTTATTTCGGAGGAAAGTTCCTGGATATTTCGCTTTACGCCTTACCTAGTCTTTGTGACGCCCATCTTTGTCACTTTACTGATCCCAGTGCTCACCAGCTATCCGCTGTTCTTTGCGTTCATGGGCGACATGCTCGGCGGTGGTTT
The DNA here is from genome assembly GCA_021784555.1 of bacterium. Classification (GTDB taxonomy): domain Bacteria; phylum Verrucomicrobiota; class Verrucomicrobiia; order Limisphaerales; family UBA8199; genus JAJYHY01. The sequence continues at coordinate 14,362 of JAJYHY010000143.1, read as the reverse complement.
TGTGCTGGCGCTAGGCGGATTCTTTGCAACCTTGGCTGCGGTTGATACAGGGAATCCATATGGTCCGATGGGAGCGAGCCGAACACGATTAGTAGGTTTCCTTGCCGAACCTGTATTCATGATCGTCTTTTTCACTGTTTCTTTCGTGGCGGGCTCGACCATTCCATATATCGTTCAACAAAAATGGGTTCATCCTATCGCCAATTTTTTCGAGCCAACACACATTTTGGTCATGCTCGCCTTTTTCATGCTGATCCTCGCGGAAGGCGGGCGAATCCCGGTTGACAATCCTTCAGGACATTTCGAGCTGGTCATGATTGACGAGTCGAAGGGCCTGGAATACTCCGGGCCAGGGGCGGCTCTGATGAAGTGGGGCGGCCAGATGAAGCTCTTTGTCCTGATCTGTATTTTTCTCAACGTACTGGTAACACCCTGGGGCCTGGCGAGCGGCGTTGGAGTTGGCGAGCTTCTTCTGGCCGTGCCGCTGGTGCTTCTTAAGATATTCATCTTTGTGTTGGCGCTGGTCACCGTCGAATCTTCTCTCGCGAAATTACGTTTGTTTCGCATTAGCGAATTTCTCGGCGCGGCTTTCGTCATTTCCGTTGCCGCGATGATTACATGGCTGTTCGCGGTCTGAAGGGACGACGTCGCGGGTCATAGACCCGCGCTACAAAAGAGGAGCAATGCCCCACGTGGCGCAACCGGAGAGTATTGTGGTTCAGCTCAACGCCCTTGCTGGTGGCCTCTTCCTGCTGAGCGCCTTTGGCATGGTCGCGACGCGCCAGGTCCAAGGGTGCATGAGGTTCTTCATTTTGCAATCGGTGTTTCTGGCTTCGTCGGCGGTTTTGCTTGGACTCGAGCTGCGCTCGTGGCACCTGATTGCAGTCGGGGTCATCAACCTGGTCAACAAAGCCATTTTGATTCCGTGGCTTTTCAAGAAGACAGTGAGCGAGGAAGTGTACACCAAGCGAGAAATTTCTCAGGTTCTGAACATCCCGATCTCTCTGCTTGTTGCCCTCGGTTTGACGGTTGGCGCCTATTACCTTGCGTCGCCAATGCTGAAGGTCGGGGCAGGACTTCCGGCGCTGGCGAATCTGCCCATCGGACTTGCGACACTTTTGCTCGGCGCGTACACACTGACCGTGCGACGTGAAGCGGTGCCGCAACTGCTGGGCATCCTCTCGATGGAAAACGGCGCGTTTTTCGCGAGCCTCGCGATTGCTCCCGAACTCCACTTATTTATCGAGCTCGTCATTGCTTTCGACTTGCTTGTCGCTGTCTTTGTTATTGCGGTTCTGACGCGGGCGATTCAGCGGCGCATCGGCACGACCGAGGTCGGCTCATTGGCAGCTCTCAAGGAGGAATCAGTCCGTTGATCGTCATCGCCATTCTCGTCCTCCCCTTGCTTGCGGCAGGGTTGTGCGCGATACCCACGATCGGCCGGCGCGTGGCCGCGCAGATCACAATGGCGACGTTCATCATCCTATTCGCGCTTTCGATTCGGGTCGCTTTGCGAGTGATCGCTCTCGGGACATATGTGGCTGCGCCCGGCTGGATCGAAGTGGATGCCTTCGGAGCTCTGATCTTGCTGCTGGTTACGGCTGTCGGCGTTATGGCTTGCCTGTATTCCCTTGGATACATGGCCAGGACGACGCACGACAAGTCGCTCCTCTTCCACTATTACGCCAATTTGAATCTTTTTATCTTCTCCATGCTCGCCGTTCCGGTTGTCGTCGTCCCAAGCATCACGTGGCTGGCGGTGGAATTCACGACGCTTCTCTCGGTGCTGCTTGTCGGTTTTGAGAACAGCCGCGAAGCCCTGGAGGCGGCATGGAAATACGCCATCTTGACTCTCATGGGCGCTGCAATCGCGCTTTTCGGCTTCCTGGTTTTGTTCTGGGCGATGCGGCAGGCCGGAAGCGACGACTATACGTGGGCAGGGCTTGTATCCGTTTCCAGCCATATGTCTCCGGTGCTGATGAGAATGGCATTTCTCTCGATTCTGGTTGGATTCGGGGCAAAGGTCGGCTTTGTTCCTCTCCACACTTGGCTGCCGGACGCTCACAGCCAAGCGCCAACTCCGGTGTGCGCTCTGCTCTCGGGTGTCGAAACAACGGCCGTGCTGTACGTGATTCTGCGCCTCATGCCGATTGCGCATAATTCTCTCGGGGCCAGCGCGGAAAGGTGGGCGCTGGTCTTTGGGTTGCTTTCCGTCGGCGTAGCGGCTTTCCTTTTGCTCCAGGTCCACGACTACAAGCGCCTCTTTGCTTATTCAACGGTCGAGCACATGGGAATCATCATGACGGCAGTGGGGCTTGGCGGCGCTGCGGCCCATTATGGAGCGATGTATCAAATCCTGTCTCACGCACTCACAAAATCACTTTGCTTCTTCGCCGCAGGCTCCGTCCTGATGATAACGGGGACACGAAACATTGCATCGGTCAAAGGCTTGATGCGAGCTTCGCCTTTGGCGGGTTCGGCGTTACTCTTGGGCGGCCTTGCCATCGCGGGGGCTCCGCCTTTTGCAGTTTTCCTCGGAGAGTTTTCGATCCTGCGGGCAGGAATCAATCAAGGTCACTACTTCGCAATCGGTCTGCTCGCCGTGTTTCTGTCCGTCGCTTTCTTCGGCATTCTCTTGCACGTGAATCGAATGGTGCTGGGACGCACGGACCCGACAGTCGAATTGACGCCGCGCATTCCCTGGACTTGTTCTCTCACGCTATTCGTGGCCGCAGTCCCGGTCATTATTTTCGGCCTTTATGTGCCCAATACGTTGCACCAATTGCTGATTCGCGCGGCGGCGATCATTGGAGGTTAAGAAGTTGGCGACTTTAGGCGAGACCACGGCGCAGGCTGAACGGAACTGGCCGGGACAAGTCCAAGGCTGGGTGGACCGAAGGAAGCCCGTTGCGGAGCTGAAGTGCGTCGAGCCGGAGGCTCTTCCGCAGATTGCAAAATGGCTCGTGGGCGATTTGGATCATCGGCTGGCTGGACTGATCGTCGAAGAGCAGCACTCCGAATGGGAATTTCGTTATCTGTTTTACTTGGAAGGGCAAGCCGGCTGGATTCATACCATCGTTCGCTTGCCGCTCGAGAAAAAGTCTCTGCCCAGTATTACGCCCGCCGTCCACGCGGCGGACTGGCATGAGCGCGAAATCGAAGACCTTTTTGGAATCACTTTCGAAGGGCATCCGCTGCTCGGGGACTTCATTCTGCACAACGAACTTTGGCAGGAAGCCCTTGCTCCCATGCGCAGGGCCTTCGACCCTGCAGCGGCGCTCGCGGAACGGAAACCGGACACAGAATGGCGGCCCAGGAGGATTGTGCAAGATCCCGGAGCGTTCGCGATGCCGGTCGGCCCCATCTTTTCTGGTATGGCTGAATCGGTCCAGTTCTTTCTCGAGACCGTTGGTGAAGACGTGGTCCGCGCTTTTCCACGGCTCTTCTACAAATTCCGCGGCATAGAGAAATTTGCTGAAGGAAGGAGCGTTGATAATTGCCTCCTGCTCGCGGAAAGATTTGCCGCGACGACGGCGTTTGCCCATGCTTGGGCCTTCTGCCAGGCGGTCGAAGCCATTTGCCGCGTCCATGTTCCGAACCGGGCGCAGGCGCTTCGCGTTTTCCTTGCGGAACTTGAAAGATTCCGGCATCACGTGGGCGTTGTCCATGAAATTTGCGAGTCAACAGGGCTCGCCGTTGCGGCCAGCCAAGCCGCCATTCTCGAAGAAGAATTGCTGCGAGTTTGCGGATCGCTCGCCGGACATCGCTACCTCTTTGGCCTTGCGATTCCGGGAGGATTAAGCCGGGATTTGAGCGACTCTGCCTGCGTGGCCGCGATTGAAGAATGCAAACGTATTCTGCAACGCCTCCTTGAATTGGACCAAATGCTGCGATATTCGAGCAGCTTTTTGGATCGTCTCGAGGGCGTTGGAATTGTCTCGCCCCAGAATGCGCGGGAACACGGCCTGGTGGGACCCGTAGCCAGAGCTTCAGGCTTGAGTGACGATCTGCGGAAGGCGCAGCCTTACGGCGGCTACGAAAAGTTCTGGTTTTCAGTTCCGGTTGGAATCGAGGGCGACGGCCTCGAACGCCTGGGAATCTTCATGGGTGAAGCCGTCCAATCAGTTGAAATCATGAAGCAGATACCAAGTATTCTTGAGGCGGGCAAAGTCTTCGAACCCGCCACGATTCAGCCAGGGGTGGCGCTTGGCTGGTGCGAGGCCCCACGCGGCGCCGCATTCCATTGGCTGCGTCTCGGGACTGGCGGCCTCGTCGAGCGATTTCGCCTGATCACGCCTTCCTTCGTCACCTGGCACGGTTTCCATCTTGCGGCGGAGAAGTTCGCGTTTCAGGACTTCCCAATAATCCTGGCGACCTTTGGGCTTTCAGTCGCCGAAAATGATCGGTAGGAGAAGGTCTTGCGGATAAGACAGTGGGTGTTCCAGGGATTTCGGACTGGAGTAAAGACGACTCATTATCCACGTGCGGATGAGCGAGCTCCCGGAATATCTCCGGGCTCGCCTGCCTCGACAAGTGATTTGAGCGAAGAACAAGGACGCCGGCTGGTCGAGATCTGCCCAACGGGAGCCATTGAGTTCGAAAATGGCGCGGCGCGAGTGGATTTGCGGCGTTGCGTTCATTGCTTTCGTTGCGCCCGGCAAATTGATCCGCCCCTCCGATGGGAAATGGGCTACGAATGGGCCCGCTTTGCCGCAAATGCAGGTCCAACCGCTTGGCCGAAAGGTTTTTCGAAATCCCTGCACATCCGCGTGGTTGACGCAGGCGACTGCGGCGCTTGTTTGTCGGAGGTCAAGCAACTCAACAATCCTTATTACAACATGCATCGGCTGGGATTCTTTTTCACGCCCACGCCACGCAGCGCGGACATCCTTCTGGTCGTCGGGCCGGTAACTGACCCGATGCGCAAGCCATTGCAAGAAGCCTATGAAGCAATGCCCACGCCTAAGATCGTCATGGCCGTTGGCGCATGCGCGCTTTCAGGTGGAGTTTTTGGACCCAGCATTTTCTCGGGCGCGGGCGTCGGCAGCGTGCTTCCTGTGGATATCGAGGTGCCGGGCACGCCGCCCCCGCCGCTCGCTATTCTCCACGGATTGCTTGTGGCGGCGGGCCGGAAAGTTCCGGCGCAGGAGGGCATGGCCGGCACGCATCTTGCCGAGGAGAAAGTTTCATAACGAATATGCAACTTCTGGTTACCGGATTTTTCGTTCTCTGCGGCCTGGGAATCGTCCTCTCAGCGATTCTTCCGGAGAACGCCGCGCCTCGCGTGATTCTATGGGCAGGAGCCGCCGCGTCGCTTGTTGCTTGCGCCGCAGGCGCGGAAGGGCTGGTTGGCAGGTCCGGTTTTTCTCTGAGCCTGTGGGCAATTCCGGAACTCGGAACGCTCACTCTTACGATGGATCATCTTTCCGCGCTGTTCCTGCTTGTTTCCGGAGTTGTCTTCTTCGCCACTTCTGTCTTTTCCGCGCGTTACCTGGAGCAATACGCCGGCGATTTCAGCCTCCGCTGGTTCGCTGTCATTTATCACGCCTTGTGGGCAGCCGTGGCGGTCATTTTCTTGGCTGGCGATGCCGTGGTGTTTCTCATCAGTTGGGAAGCGATGTCCATCCTCGCGTACCTGCTGGTGAATTTCCAGAAACGAAAAGAAGAAGATGAAGAAGCAGGATACCTGATGCTGGGCATGGGCGAGGCGGGTTTCCTGGCAGCCGCCTTGGCGTTCCTCATTCTTGGAAGAGGCGCTGCCGGCCTCGACTTCGCATCGCTTCGCGCAGCAGGCGTGGGCCTCGGCGGCAATCTTCGATGGGCCGTGTTCCTTCTTTCGTTCTTCGGCTTTGGCGTTAAGGCCGGATTGCTTCCTTTCAACCGCTGGATGCGTGATGTCTATGCGGTAGCGCCGGCCAACGCCTGCGCGCTGCTATCGGGAGTCCTGTTGAATCTCGGCATCTACGCGATTGTGCGTTTCAATGGGGATCTCTTGCCGGTTCGCAGTGCTGGCCCTGGCCTGATTGTCCTGGCGATTGGCACAGTCTCCGCGCTCGTGGGAATCCTTTACGCGAACCGCGAGAACGATTTGAAAACGATGCTCGCCGAAAGTTCGATGGAAAACATGGGCATTGTCGTTGCAGCCCTTGGCGCCGGACTCGTTTTTCTCGCAGAGCAAGCCCCGGTGCTTGCCGGCATTGCCTTTATCGCTGCCCTGTATCACATGATGAACCACGCCGTTTACAAGTCTCTCCTGTTTCATGGAGCGGGCGCGGTTGACTCAACGGTCGGGACGAGGGATATGGACCGCCTGGGCGGTCTGATCAGATTGCAACCCTGGATCGCGGGATTCTTCCTGGTCGGCGTCCTTTCGATTGCGGCCCTTCCGCCGTTTAGCGGGTTTGTGAGCGAGTGGTTGACCTTGCAGACTCTCCTACAAAGTGCCGCCCTGCAGTCAGCGGGCGTGAAGGTAGTCTTCGCGCTCTGCGGCGCCCTTTTGGCTTTGACGGCCGCGCTTGCGGTCACGTGCTTCGTCAAGGCTTATGCAATGAGCTTTCTGGGCATATCGCGGTCCAATGGCCTGCAGCAGAAGGGCCGCGTGCATCGCTCGATGCGAGTGGCCATGGGATTTCTCGCGGCGCTTTGTCTGCTATTAGGAATCCTGCCCACGTACGTCATCCCAGTTTTGGATAAGCCGGTGAGCAGCTTGGTCCACGCACAGACCGCTGATGCGCTGGTCCCGCCATTTTTCACCACGAGCGCCGCTCACGGTCCTTTGCCTCCGGCATTTGTCGCCGATTTTCACGAAATCGGGGCGCAAGTCGGCCACAGCGTTTTGCCTGGGCCGGGGCTCGTAGTGTTGCACCGCGGCGGCGCAGCAAATCCCGTCGTTTTCGCTATGTCCACGAGCTATATGATCGTGGTACTAATTCTCCTTTTGGGGTCAACCTTCTTCTTAGTTCGAAGGTGGGTCGCCCGGAGGACCCGCACTGTTCGAAAGCCGGTGTGGGCGGGTGGGTTACGCCCTTTGCTTCCCGCATTGACGTACACCGCTACCGGCTTCTCCAACCCTGTGCGGGTAACGTTCAATGCCATCTTTCATCCATCGGAAGTTGAGGACAGCAGCGAAATGGTTGCACAGCATTTTCGGACAGCCATACGAAGGGTTGTGGAAGAAGTTCACGTTCTTGACCGCATTTTCTACCGGCCGATTCGGCTCGGCGCAACCAAAGTGGCTGCCGGCTTGGCGAGAATGCATCATGGAAGGCTCAACGCCTATGTGGCCTATGTTTTGTTGACCTTGCTCGCTGTACTTTTGCTCGGAAGATACTTTTGAGGAATGCATCTCGCGCTAAAAAAATGACTCATGGCTGCGCGCGAAATGGCTTGAAGGGCAGTCGCAACACGTAAGGGTTTATGGTATAAGAAGTCATAGGTGATGGAGTTCGCCGCCTAATTCCCTGCAAAGGCAGGGTGATAACTCCTGACCGCCAATGGGCGCTCAGGAGTTTTTTATTTTTGGGGCGTATGTTGGTTCGTTGCGCCGACCCTTACGAGGATTCGGTCAAGTTTGCGGGGCGGCATTGGTTCGCAAATCCTGCAGGTCTTTCAGGTAGCGATGTGCCGATGGTTTTGAGGAGGCAAAGTGGAGCACCAGCGCTTAGAGGGTGACCGGACCCTGATGAGGATTCATATCGGGCAATCCGACAAATGGCATGGCGAGTCGCTGTACCAAGCCATCGTGGAGCTTCTTCGTCAGGAGGGGCTTTACGGGGCCACGGTTTTGCGGGGAGTAGGCGGTTACGGCTCCTCCAGCCGGTTTCACACCGGGAAGTTCTTGCGCCTTTCGCAAGATTTGCCTGTGGTTATCGAGGTCGTCGAGTATTCGGAGCGGATCGACCGGATTCTCCCCCAGCTCGACGAAATGATAGATGGAGGCCTGATCACTTTGGAGAAGGCCCATGTCATTCTTTACCGGGCAAAAAATGGAAAGAGTAAAGAATCGCACTGACCGGTGTGCGAAAGTCGAAGATGATAATTCTGCCTGTTGGGTCCTGTAGATGAAAATCGTGATCGTTTCCGACATTCACGGCAATTTTGACGCGCTCTCGGCGCTTCAGGAGACTTATGACGAGCTTTGGGTTTTGGGTGATCTGGTGAATTACGGCCCTGAACCCGAGCCGGTTATCGAATATGTGAAGAGCAAGGCGGCGATCGTTGTTCGTGGCAATCATGACCACTCGATTGGGTTTAACGAGGATCCGAGATGTTCGCCCCGGTTTCGAGAAATGGCGGGGGCCACGCGGCGTTATACGGATTCAGTTTTGAAATTCGGCCACAAACACTTTCTCCGAAATCTGCCCTTATCGCTCGAAGCGCGCCGGGACGAAACTCGTTTTTATCTATGCCACGCGATTCCCTCCGATCCCCTCTTTGGCTATTGCGATGCTGAATCTGCTCGATGGGTCAAGGAAGCCCGCGACACCGCCGCCGATGTGATTCTGGTGGGCCATACTCACGTGCCTGTCATGCGGACCATTGGTTCGTGCGTGGTGGTTAACCCCGGAAGTCTTGGGCAGCCCAAAACCGGGAGTCCTGAAGCCCGATACGCCGTTTGGGAAGACGGAAAAAGCGAACTGAAGTCATTTCCGTATGCAGTCGAAGCAGCCGTCTTGAAAATTCAGGCCTTACCGATCGACGGCTCTTTGCGCGATGAGTTGAGCACGATCTTGAGGACCGGACGCATTCCGCCGACCAAGAACCTACAGGAGAGAAAATAAGCCATGTCAAAAATCAAGAAGCTTGAAGCAATGGAGATTTTGGATTCAAGAGGTAATCCAACCATTCAGGTTTCGGTCTACCTTGAAAGCGGAGCATGTGGAACCGCCAAAGTTCCGTCGGGCGCCTCGACGGGAAAGCGCGAGGCCATCGAGCTCCGCGACGGCGACAAGAAGCGATACGGAGGCAAGGGCGTCCAGAAAGCCATCGCCAACGTGTTGGGAGAAATTCAAAAAGCCGTCGCTGGTTTTGAAGGTAACCAGGAAAGCCTGGATAAAAAGCTGATCGCTCTGGACGGCACGTCCAATAAAGCCGGGCTTGGCGCGAACGCCATTCTTGGAGTGTCACTGGGCTTTGCCAAGGCGTGCGCCGCAGAGAACAATGTGCCGCTTTACCGGCACCTTTCCGAGCAGGAGACGTACCTCCTGCCTGTGCCTATGTTCAACGTGCTGAACGGCGGGCGGCACGCGGACAACAATGTGGACTTCCAGGAATTCATGCTTGCCCCCGTGGGGGCGCCGAGCTTTGCCGAGGCGCTTCGCGCAGCTTCTGAGACCTTTCAATCGCTCAAAGCGATTCTCCACGAAAAAGGATACGAAACAAGCGTCGGCGACGAAGGCGGGTTTGCGCCCCGATTGAAGTCCAATGAGGAGGCGATGGAACTTCTCCTTTCCGCCATTCAAAAGGCGGGTTACAAACCCGGAGAGGATATCGGAATCAATTTGGATCCTGCCGCGAGTGAATTCTATGAAGGCGGGGCGTACGTCTTTCGAAAGTCCGACCGCTCAAAGCATACCCCGGAGGCCCTGATTTCTATTTGGGAAGACTGGCTCAATCGGTATCCCGCAATTTACTCGCTGGAGGATGGATTAGCCGAGGACGACTGGGGCGGCTGGCGCGAAGCGACCAAGCGGCTCGGCCACAGAGTTCAGCTCGTCGGAGACGACATCTTCGTTACGAACACCGAAATCTTCAAAAAAGGAATTCAAGAAGGTATCGCCAATTCAATTCTTATCAAGCTATATCAGATCGGGACTGTGACAGAGACACTTGCTTGCATCGAGCTTGCGCGCCGTAACGGGTACACGGCCGTCGTATCCCACCGGTCGGGGGAAACAGATGACACGACGATTGCCGACCTGACGGTCGCAGCCGGAACCGGCCAGATTAAGTCCGGGTCGGTGTGCCGAGGAGAAAGGGTTGCGAAGTACAACCGCCTTCTTGAAATCGAGAAGGAGCTGGGCACAAGCGGCCAGTACGCGGGACGAAGAGCCTACGAGCGCTGGCATCCCGTTGCAACGGCCGGGATGGCGCCACGGTGAAACAATGAATGACGACGAAGCAAAGTCTCAGACTCAGTCGCGTGAGGCGGGCGAATGTCTACGCGATTACGACCGGCTGAAGCTCGATCTTGCGTCGCTCGTCCAGGGCGCGTTGCGTCTTATCAACGAGCAGACCGATTCTGATTCACAACGAAAATTCCGCGAACTGCTCGCAGACCTTGCCGAAGATCGCTTCACCCTGGCGGTTGTGGGCCAGTTCAACCATGGGAAGAGTTCTTTAATGAACGCGCTGCTCGGGCTCGAACGTCTGCCGGTCGGTGTCGTGCCTCTGACCTCCGTAATCACCAAGGTATCCTACGGAAATCCTGAGCGGGTGCTGATCGAGTTCCAGAGATCTTCCTTGAAGGATGAGATTCCGCTTGAGTGCCTGCCAGAGTACGTCACCGAAATCGGGAATCCCGGAAACCAGAAACAAATCGCGGCGGTCGACGTCCAACTCCCTTCGGAGTTCCTGCGGCGCGGATTGTTTTTCGTGGACACGCCCGGAGTAGGCTCCGTGATCGCGGCTAATACCACAACCACAGAGAAGTTTCTGCCACAAGCCGACGCGGTTATTTTCGTCACCAGCTTCGACTCTCCACTCAGCCGGGAAGAACTCGAATTCCTTGCGAAAGTAAGGGAACACGTCCGAAAAGTCTTTTTCGTTGTCAACAAGCTCGACTTGATCGCGCCAGCGCAACGCGATCAGGTGCTGAAGTTCGTCCACCAGCAGCTTGAACAGGAAGCTGGCCTTGCTCAGCCGCGACTTTTTGCGGTGTCGGCGTTGCTTGGCCTCGAAGCAAAACTTTCGGGCTCAGGCGAAAGACTTGCCGAGAGCGGATTGCCGGCCCTTGAGGAAAGCCTGGTTCAGTTCTTGACAACTGAAAAGACCGGAGAGTTTCTGGTACGCACCTGCGATCGCGCTTTGTCGCTCCTGGGTGAGCTCGACCGAGTAACGGTCGAAAGGGAGGAGCCTGGGGGAGCTTGGGTGAGCACCTACGATCAGTTCATGGCAAGAGAGGCGGGCCACGACCCTGAGGCTATCAAGGGAGAGCGACCCGTCTCGAACGAGAACTTATTCGCTCGCCTGATGAAACTGCGTGCGGAATTGTCGGGAGAGCCAGATGCCGTAGAAGGACGACGAGGTGTTCGCCGTTCCCCGGCGAAATCGCGACCAGAGGCGGAGCTAATGGAGGCCGCGCTGCGGCAGTGCCAGGTCTGCGCACGCGTCGCCGATGCCATGATGAAATTCATGGCTAAGTTTCAATATCAGATTGTCGTCAGCGAAGATGCGCGCTCGACTCTGGCTGGCCGTGGCGGCTTGTGTCCGCTTCACACATGGCAATACGCGGAAATGGCTTCACCACAAGGCATATCTGCTTCGTATCCGCGAGTCCTCTTCAAACTGAGCGGCCGGCTGAACGCTCTCGCCAGTTCTGAAGCACCCGGCAACTTGTCCGACCAAACAAGAAGGTTGGTGCCGCGGGGCAAAAGTTGCCGTGCCTGCCGGGAACAGGCCGCCGCGGAGGAGAATGTAACCAAGGAGATTTTGGACCAATTAATAGCCTCGAACGGTCAGGAATGGACGAAGTTGCCGGTCCTTTGCTTATCGCATCTGAGCGCGCTCTTGCGGAAGGTTTCAGATGAAAGATTGGCGCGCTCTCTGCTAGATTTTGAAGCGGCGCTTTTTGAGAGATTGGCTGAGAACATGGAGCGTTACGCCTTGAAGCACGATGCGCTGCGCCGCGGTCTCAACAGTGAGGATGAGCGCATTGCCTACCATCGCGGGCTCAGCCAGTTGGTCGGCGATAAGCGATTGCAGGCGCCTTGGCATGTCGAGTACTTGCTGTAAGGGCAGTCGCCCGCACGCCTGAAATCTCCGGACCGGGCTTAGCCTACAGCGACGGGCCAAAAATGATGCCGATATGACGAAGACCAATACTTGGGACTATAGGTTTGCCTTCCGAGCAGAAGATCGAATTGACGTACCCCCAGAATTTCGGAATGTGTATGACCGGCTTGCAAGTTCCAACGGACGCCCGGTTTTCGGCTTGTTCACGCCGTCCATCAAAGAGCACGCTTTCCTGGTTTCCGATTGGGTTCCTCCTAAACTCATCCTGGCCTTCCAGGAAAGCCTCGCCCTACTCTCTCTGGACTGCCGTTCGAACCAAGTCCGTACCTTCGAACTGGCCCGAGATGATTTCCTGGGATTCGGGCTTGCGGAACATTTACTGAACTGCTGGCTCACTTTATACCCTGGGGATTCTGCAGACGGAAGGATGCTGGTTAGGTTTCCGTCTAGGGCATCCGAGCACTTCGAGGAACTCGGTCGTTTTCTTTTGAAGTGGTGGGATAGGAAAGGTGCGACGAATTGGAACGCGTCTCAACCCTCAATTGAGATGCGAGGGCTTCCGGCGAAGTTTTCGAGCTTTCTACAGTCACATCCCGAATTTGGCGCAATTTCAGAATTCTTTTTTCAGCCAGCTATCGAACCTCGAAACCGCCACCAAAAATCGTCTGCAAACTTGCTGCTCACGGTAGCCTCAGAGTGGATTGTTGCTCTAGGGGACCAGTACCGCCACGAACGTTCGGAATTCGGGATTGAGATGACCTATTTGCGGATCAGCAGCGTGCGGTCCGCGGAGTGGATCGAATCGCCAAATGATGGCAGTGCAGTTCTCCAAATTTGCTTGCAAGGGAGGGAAACGCATTCAATGGTTTCTTGGCGCGTGTTTGCTGGCTTGCGACCTTATGCGCTGCGATGGATTGAAGCCGTCAATCGGGGAGTGATGCCCAAGTTCGTTGAGCCCTCGCCGCTAAACAAAGTGACAGGCCGCGAGATCGACGAAGGTGACAGCAATCAAAACACATCATCAAAAGGCCATGCCAGTCATGTCAGGTCGTAAGGGGATCGAAATGCTAATCGAGCAGCTTGGCGATCCAAGTCGCTGCAACCAAGCGCTCCTGGGACTGTTGGTGAAAGGGGAAAGCGCCGTACCCGCCATGGCCAGGTTTCTCAACTCCTCGAAGCCGTCCAGTCTGCCCGAAGCACGATTACTGGCAGTCGAGGGACTGAGCATTCTGAAAGGGCCAGAGGCTCTGGATGCTTTAATCGGCGTGGCTAGGCAGCGGCTGGCCAGCATTCCCGATCCGCTCATTCGGCTGGGAGAAGAAACTGTTGCCAGCCGGTCAGCTCGCGCCTTGGCAGAATTCTCAGACGAACCTCGGGTGGTTGATACGCTCCTGGAGCTCCTCAAGGGAAAGCCCCTGATCGGAGTGGCAGAAGCCTTCACAAAATTGAAAGACCCTCGGGCCATTCCGGGGCTCGTCTCTTGGCTGGAAGAAGATTTTGTCGCCGAAGCTGTCCGGCAAGCGATTGTCGCTTACGGCGACACCGCCGTGCCTGTGTTGCTCGATTCGTTGAGGTACAAGCAAATACGGAACGGTTCCGAAACCGGGGCGAGCCAGCGCCGCCGGGCACGACTTCTTGAAATTATTTGCGATTTGGCGAAACCGGCGTGCCTGGACGGCCTGGAAGACCTCCCCGATGATGCTGTTGATAGGGTGCGCTGGAATGCCGTCCGCCTATTTTTCGATAAAGGCTCCATCGCCCAACAGCGCCGAGCTTTCCGTGTGGGCATGAAGTTTCTTGATTCCTCTGATAATTTGCTGCGCGCGGAGTGCGAGGATCTCTTGCTTTCGCATTTCCGCTCGGGGCGCGACCTGATCCACAAAGAAATCCAACGCCGGCGAATCATGGGCGAACCTGCGGAAAACCTCCAGCCGAGAGAAACGACGCTGGCCATTCTTCAGCGCATATTCCGTAAGGGCAGTGAGGTGAACAAGCAGGGATGAACACTTAGAAATTAAAGAACAATTCCGCGACTGGAACTGAGACATCTGGCCCAGAAACTCGCCCTATTAAAGGGAGCTCGACTTAAAGGAGCCAGGAGAATGAACGAAGCGCAAGGGGTCACCAACTCCAGACGGGCGATGACACCGGCACTTAAGTTCGTGCTTGTGATCGGAGTGGTCAGCTTCTTCGCCGATTTCACTTACGAAGGATCGCGGAGCATTACGGGGCCGTTCCTGGGAATCCTGGGCGCGAGCGGCGCCATCGTCGGCGTGGTCGCCGGCCTCGGGGAATTGCTTGGCTATGGCCTGCGGCTCGTTTCGGGAACACTCAGTGAGAGAACCCAAAGGTTTTGGCCCATCACATTGTTCGGATACTTCATTCAGTTGCTCTCCATCCCATTGCTCGC
>JAJYHY010000142.1 GCA_021784555.1 bacterium | reverse complement strand
CCGCCTCCCAGCCTATGAGCACTGCAAAAGTTCACATCACTAAACATTCGTCAGATACCTCCAGCACCGTCGGGTATGCCGAGGGAACCCTGAACGGCCGGAAATTCACAGCCTCGTGGGCATCATGGCGCCCGCTCGGCGCGATCTTCTACGACACCTGGCTCGATGCCACAGACGCCCAGCTCAGGGCAATCGCACAAGCCCTGTCCGACGCCGGCGCTCTTCCCGTCGCCACTCCGCCGCCTCACAAAAGTGAACTCCAAAAGGAATCGTGACGAAATCCCGCGAGATCCCCCGGCCAACCCTGGTACCCGATTGAAACCCTCGCTCGCGGGACTCCAGCGGCAGGACAGCCTCACTACCCAATCATGAAACCTACACAATTGGCAAGCGTCCTCATCAAAATCCTCGGCCTCTCGGTCCTCATCCACAGCATCCCCGGCCTCATCACCGCCCTGGCCAACTTCGGACGCGCCGGAACGGTCGGGAGTGTCGAGGCCTACCCCCTCTCGTCCATTCGGATGGCGGTCGTTGGCTTGCTTCTCGTCAGCAACAGCCGAACCGTCACCGAGCGCATGTTCAAAAACGAGCCCGAATAGCTCACCCCCACAACCCTACCGAACTGGCCCCCTGATGCGCGCCGGGACACTGGTTCCTAGTGGCGAATCACACCCTGCGGGTGCCCGATCCCAGGTAACACATTCCGCACAATCGGAAATCGCAAATCCAAAATCTAAGATCCAACATGCTCACCCCCCTTGCCACCCTCAAATCCCGCCTCTCCATCCTGGACACCGACATCTAGTATGACACCCTCCTCACCAGCGCCATCCTCGCCGTCTCCGCCCGCTTCGACATCGCGACGTTCGGGAACCGAAAGGTTCCGGACGCCTGCCGCCAACAGACACATCCGCTGCCGCTTTAACTCCGGCGAAGTGTCTCGCCGCGTCCTGCCGTCCGGTATTCTCTTTTCAAAGGAACGCGAATCGAAACGGGTTGACAGGAGGCGGGCAGAAGGCTATCAAGACGGGTGTAAGCCCAATGTGAATTTACGAAAGAAGTCGCATGAATGTTTCCCCTTCGATAAAGACTTGCCACCCGGCGAGAGGTCTCCTTCGCCTGAATGGGGTCGGGTTGTGGATTTTGTCCGCCCTGCTGCTCCTGGCCGGCTGCGCTACCAAAGGGCCAGGCCCGACGAGGGCGCGCGCCATCCATATTGAGTTGGACCCGGCGTTGAAAAACCAGTCGGTCTTGGTCGATTTGGTCGGGGTGAACGAGGCCAACGCGGCGCGGTGGAAGGCCTACTCAATGACCAAGTACTGGAGTGACGGCGACCCGATGCGGGCCGACGCCACCAAATGGACGGCCAATTTCATCTCGCAGCCCTCGCTGGTCAGGACCTTGGCGGTCTCCGACCCGATCTGGAAGCAATGGCAGGGGGACGCTTATGTGTTTGTCCTGGCCGACCTGCCGGGCAAATTCGCCGATCAGCCGGGCGCCCAGGACCCGCGCCGTCAGATTCTGCCCCTGTTCAAGTCCGCGTGGCCCGGCGGGACCAAGGAATTGAAGGTGCGGGTGCAGCAGAGCGGGATTACGGTGGTCACGCCCTTGCGCGTGCAGTAAGGGGCGCCGTGGAGGCGAATGAGGCTGAGCCTGCCGCCGCACAGGTTATTCTATTTCGCTCTCAAGATGACGCTAACTCTGCCTCGAGTCTCACATGACCAGCGGACGGTTTGGTGTCAACTTAAGAACAAACTGGAATTAGATCGAAGCGCACGGAGCTGGGACAGTCGGAAGGGAGCGGTGGAGTGATGGGAAACTCAATACTCCAGCACGCCATCACCTCCTTCGCCCGTGTGCCAACGTTGGTTGTCTTGATTTAGATTTGAACGCACCGCCGGCTCGGGCCGGCGCCAGAAGATTCCGAGTCGATGCAGACTTATGGCAACTTTGAGCCGGGACGCCGGATCGGCGCCGGACACGGCACCGCCGTCTATGCGGCACGGGAGGAGACGTCCGGCGCCGAAAGCCGCGCGCTCAAGCTCTTTGCCCCACACCTGACCTCGATCCAGACTGAAATCGAGCGGGCGCCGGCGCCGGAATGGGCGGCGTTTCTGGAGGATGCCCAGGCCCGAATCGAGATTCAGAAGCGGGGCGCCGAATCGTCGGCGTTTGTCGCCCCGGTTTTTGACCATGGGCGCGATGCTTCGTCAGTGTGGTATGTGACGCGGCTTTACCCGCAGAGCTTGGAGCGTATCCTGCGAGAACGGACGCGGGTTGCCAGGGGACAGGTGGTTCACCTGCTCCTGGGCGCGGTGGAAGGGGCGCTGGCGCTCAAGCAGGCGTGCGGCCGTTCGCACGGGAATCTGAAGCCAGGCAACGTGCTGCTGAGCGGGGCAGGGCGGCTGCAAAAGGCGGAGGTGGCGGTGGCGGACCCCTTGGCCGGGGGGCCCGAGCAGGCCGAAGCGTTCGAGTTGGCCGACCTCCGGGCAACTGGGCGGATGTTATACGAGTTGGTTCGGCGCAGGGAGATGGGGCCGCAGGACTGGGCCAGCGTGATCCTGCCGCTGGAGTTGAGCGCGGAGTGGACGGAGATGTTCGGAAAGGATGCCCCGCGCTGGCTGGCCCTGTGCAACCGGCTGCTCGACCCCCAGTTGGGCCTATCGAGCCTGGACCTGGCGCGGCTGAAGAGCACGCTCAAGAGCCTCAAGCCCAAGCCGGCGGCCATGCCGGTAGCCGCGGCGGCGCTGTTGCTGGTGGGAGGAGTGGCCGGAGTCATCTTCTGGCGGCTGGGCCGCCCGGCCAACGTCGGCCGGTTAGTGCTCAGCAGCGACCCGCCCGGCGCCAGTCTTTTCATCGATGGCCGAGCCGTGGGGATGACGCCATGGAAAGCGGCTCTCGCCCCAGGCAAAGTTTCCGTTCTGGCCAGCAATGAGCTGGGTGAGGTCAAAGCCGAGTTGGCCGTGGGCGTTGGCCAAACCACGCGGCACAAGTTCCAGTTCGATTACGGGCGGGCGTTGATTACCAGTCACCCCCCTGGGGCGACGGTGGAGGATGACGAAGGCCGGATTGGGACGACGCCGTTGCTGACGCGGCGATTGAGGCCGGGGGGATACCGCTTTGTGGTGCGGCTGGCTCATTGTTACGCCGAGACGCTGTCGGTGAGGATTGGTTCGGGCGGGACGACGAACCGTCCGCCGGTGGTGGCGCTGCGGCGGATGGCGGGGCCGAACGTGAGTGTAATTGTCAAGGTGGGCCCGCGCGAGTTGGAGAACGACGTAGTGATCGCCAATCCGGCGACGCGGCAATCGCGCACGGGGTCGCCGGCGGCGTTTGAGCTCAAGCCGGGGCGAAGCCGGTTTGAACTGTTGTTGCCGGCGCCGTGGCCGGAACGGAGCGTTGAAGTGACGGTGGGCACCAACACCGAGCAGACCGTGCTGGAACGTATCCCGGCGGGCCGGGTGGTGTTGGAGAGCACGCCGCCGGGAGCCGTCGTGTGGGCGGGGACGAACCTGGTGGGCATCACGCCAATCCACCGGCTCTGGCCACCGGGCGACTACAGTTTTGAGTGGCGGCTCCCGTTCTACGCTACCAACCATTTCGAGACCAATCTGCTCGACGGGGCGACGGTTTGGCGCCGAGAGACCCTGCGGCAACTGCTCAAGCCGGTGGAATTGGCCGCCAACCTGGAGGGCACTCTGATTTACGCAACAAATGACACACTGGGCCAAGTCGGCGCTTGGTTGGTCGGCCCCCAAGGAACGAACGTCGCCCTGGGGGGCACAAATACGCTGGTCGCGAGGTTCGCCGACCCCCAGCGGGGCGAACTTGAGCCGATGGTTGTCACCAATGCCCGCGCCAGCCTGACGCTTACGAACCGCTATCGGTTCGACTCCGCCTACGGCACGGCCCTCCTGGAACCGCCTCCAGGCTCGAGCGTGTCGGTGGGCGGAATTCAACTCTCAGCCCGTCCTGTTCGACGCTACCAAGTCCCAGGGCAGCTCGTGACCTATACCGTCACCGCGCCGCATTTCGACCCAGCCCGCGTAGCCCTGGCGATAGAGCAAGGACAGACCGAGATGACGAATGTCGTCCTCCAGCCCGCTCTCTACGATGTGTTTCTTAACACGACTCCACCCAGGCTTCACCTGCGGCTTCTGGCTTCGGACATCTCCCTTTCAGAGGGACTGAACCGGCTGCCGTGGGGTCCCGGGCGTTACACCGTGGTTGCCAGCTATCCGCGTCTGGGCTCCGCCACCAACACCTTCCTCATGAACGAACAGGGAGTAACTCAGGCCCTGTCCGTGGCTTACTCGGAGATTTCCTTGGCTACCAGACAGCGGGGCCTCCGGGTTGCCGAAGGAGATGATGCCCTGGGCTTCACGCCCCTGACCAACCTTTACCTTCCCCCTGGAGCGCATAGCTTTACGTTCACCTCGCAATTCGGCTCGGAGTTTGGCTTGACAAATTGGAGCACGAACCTGCTGGCCGGCGCCAATGAGGCCGTCTTCTTGCCCTTTCAGTTCCTGTTCCGCCAAACGCCGGTTAGCCTGGGCCACATCGGGCTGCTGGCTCATCTCAGCGCCCTGGCAGGCCAGACGGTGCGCGACCCCAAAGAGCGAGGGGCCGGCAGGTTGCGCGACGTCGTGTTGAATCTGTTCGAGGGAGAGATCGTTGGCGCGGTGATCGGGCGGGGAAACGATCCGCCAACGCTGGTGCCGGCGGGCTGCTTCGACGTCGCCAGTGACAGCCGTATCCTGCTCAACCAGGCCAGTGACGCGGTCCTGGGCGCGCCGCGCTTCACCGGCGGGCCGGGGGCTTCGGCGCAAGAAACGGACGGCGTGCTTGCCGCTTTCCGGCATTTCGGATTGCCAGCCCCGTCCTGGCTAACCCATGCGCCGGGTGGACTTCAACCGGCTGAAGGGCTTTTGGGCAAATCGGTGGTTGGCGAATCTGGCGCGGTCGTGGGGCAGGTGCAGGACCTCATTTTGGATGTTCCGGGGGGGAGAGTCGATTATGTGGTCGTGCGGGCCTCTCCGGCTCAGGGCGTCGCGCCACTCCTGGTACCGGTCCCGCCCCAGGCTCTGGCTGTTCTCCCCGGCACAGAGACGCTCGCCCTGAACGCCAATGAACCCCAGTTTACATCCGGTCCGCGGTTGCAGCCGGCCTTCTGGACCGAGTTGGCCACGGAGGCCTTCGCCTCGGCCGTCTATCGGCATTACGGCTTGTTGGGGAGCCAGTCCAGTCACGCGGCTACGACCCTCGTCCGCTCGGACTCTGAAATCAAGCTTGCCTTTACCAGGGCCTTGATTACCAGCGCGGCCATGGCCGCGGCCAATGCCCGCGGCCTCCGCATTCAGGTCCACAATGGACAGGCCGCCCTTTCAGGCACCGTGGCAAGCGAAGCCGACAAAGAGGCCATCCTGGCCGTGGCCAGGCGCGTGGCCGGCGCGGGAAATGTCATCGACCAACTCCAGGTTCAATGACGAAAAGCCTTGACTGGAATCAGGGCATACCGGTAGGGTTATGTTTAACAAGTGCGGCTAACCTGCGGGGACCGGGCGGCGGCATCAGCAAAAGGGAAATGCCGCCGCGGCGATTGTTGGAAGGCAGGGTTAGCGCCTTGCCCGATGCGCGCATGGACGGCCTTTTCAGACTTAGGCACCGATGTTGCGCCAGCGGCCCTGTTGCTCGCCGACGGCGCAGAAAGACCCACGCCCCGCCAGCCCCATGCTCGCCCGCCCCGCCCCGCGCCCTCTACGAGGCGCGATTTGATAGCGACGGCCTGGCGCAGCTTCGCCCACTGGTTTCGAGGATGGTGCGCTCCCCAGCTTCGTTCTTCATCCTGTCGGTCACGGCCCCGGGCTATCGCTTTCCCGTCTGCGTTGTCCGCAAGGACCGCCGGGTGTTTCTCGCGCTGCTTGTCCAGGACGCGGAGCACGAGCGGGCCGTATGCGGTTTTTTGCGCAGCCGAGGGCTTCATAATCTGATTTGCCCTCAAAACCCGGCACCCTGGCTCGGCAACCGGCAAGCCATAGCCGGCCAGCTCCCGCTTTCTGAGGAGCTTATCACCGCCGTAGTGGCAATATTGCTCCGGAACGTCTATGGCGTGGGCAGAAGGACCGGTCTGGAATTCATGTGGTACGCGAGCGGTTAACGAGGATGCCGCCTCACTCCACACCGGTTGCGGCGTTGGTCAGCAAGTCCAATCCCGGCGCGTAGGTCAAGGCGTCTTCATGCGCCTTGGATTCGGTGCCGTGAAGGTAGCGCAGCGCATCTACTTGAGGAACACGAGGGTGTTTGTCTGGCCGGCGCCGACCAACACCGCGCTTCCCGGATGGATTGCGGTAAGTTCCCATTTCCCCACTTGATCGCCCACGAAAAGCATCTGCCCGTTAATGAGAACGGCGGGATGCTTCGGGTTGAGGATGATGCCCTGAAGCTTTAAAGGGACTGGCGGAAAGTTCGCCGGACCCGCGGGAGGAGGCGAAGTGCCGGTCTCTGCCTCCCCGGCGGATACGGGAGACGTGGGCATGACCGTTTTTGGGCGAGCCTGTGCGCTGGGTCCGGTTCCCGCCTTCATTTCTTCAGGAACAGGTGAGAATCGCGGGGCTTCGGCAAGCTCAGGATTAGGATTCGCGGGTGGAACTCCGGCTTTTGTTACCGCACGGGGCGTACCGGTTCTCGGAGTGTTCGGCCCAGGCAGGCCTCCTGTCGCGGGTGCAGACACGGCCGTCCGCGAGATGGCGCCGGTGGGCAGAGCGGTCTGCCGCTCTTGATGTGTCCAGTGCCAAAGGAGCAGGAGCAGAGCCAATGAAAAGACGGCCAGGCTCGCCTTAGTCCCTCGGCGCGCTTCGACCGGGGCCATCTGGCCCGGAGCGGCGTGCCGGAACGCGGGAGCCGCGGCGGCCGCCGTGGCCGGGGCCAGGGTGCGTGCCTGGGTTCGCCTGGCTCTTCTCAACGCATCGTTGACGAGGCTCATGCGGCAAAACAGCCTTCCAATTCCCGAACAGCGGCGCCAATGGTGCGGTAATCGATTCTCTCGGTCTGCCTCACGAAGCCAGCCAGCAGCGCTTTGTCGCAGATAGCGTTGATCAGGCGCGGGATCCCCTTGCTGTAATGGTACACCCGCCACAGGGCCGGGCGCGTAAACCGCGGCGTGCCGTTGGCCCCCGAAATCTCCAGGCGATGCTGTACATATTGAGTGACCTCAAACTGAGTCAACGGAAAGAGGTGATAGCGCACCGTGATGCGCTGGCGCAGTTGGCGCAACCGCGGGTTGTTGAGCCGGTCACGCAATTCGGGCTGGCCCAGGAGCACAATTTGCAGCAGCTTGCGGTCGTCGGTCTCCAGGTTCGACAGCAGCCGCACCTGCTCGAGCAGGTCGTCGGTTAGCTGCTGAGCCTCGTCGATGACCAACACGCTCTCTTTGTTTGCCTCGAGCTGTTGAAGCAGGAATTCGTTGATGACCGCCAGCGTGTCCAGGCGGTCCAAACCCGTTGTCCGAAGGCCGAACTCGACCGCAATGGCCTTCATCAGTTCGTCCGGGTTGAGGGCCGGATTCAGGATGAGCGCGGTCGCGAAGCAGGTTTCATCGAGCTGCTCGAGCAATGCCCGGCATAGGGTCGTCTTTCCCGCCCCAACCTCCCCCGTCACCTGGACAAAGCCCTTTCGCTCGCGAATTCCGTAGAGCAGATGGTTGTAGGCCTCGCGATGCTTGGCGCTATAGAACAGGAACCGCGGATTGGGCGTAATGTCAAACGGCGGCTCCTTCAGCCCATAAAAATCCAAATACACATGACGCAGACAGCAAGAATAGTGCCTGAAAGCCGAGTTAATGCTCTGGGAGGTAAACCCGGGGACGTATTGATGATTTGCAACTTGCGATTTGCGATTGGAGAGGCCTGCGGTACTGAATCGGCAGGCCCCAGGCCACCGTGTCATGCCCTGTCCCGAATCGCGACACCCATTTAAGAATACAAGGCGGGAGTGTTGGAGAAAAGCCCCACGCAAGAATTCAATAGCTCGATCGAGGGTAATCCCCAGGCGAAGCGGCTGCGCACGGTTAGCGAACCGGGTTCACAGGGTAGTCCGGATGGGCTGGGTTGGAGATGACCTTGCCACCGTGACAGTCCACCGGGAGGTCGGTCTTCTCCAAGACAGTCTGGCCAATCAGCAGCTCGTCGCCCAAGACCAGCGCGTCGTCAAACGTGTCGCGGTGAAGGATTCAAAACGGATTGGCCCGGTGAGGCCCACGCCATCCTTGCGCCCACCGGCGTATGTCGCCACGCGCTCCGCCACCACCGCCACGCCCAACTCATCGCATACATGGCGAGGCAAAACCGAACGCACGGCGCCGGTGTCCACGATCGCTTCGGTTTCATACACGCGAACCTGGGCCGGTTTTAATATACCCCGCCGGACGACGCGCGCAGGATCTTTTTGGCCGCCTTGACCAGCGCCTCCGCCTGCTGCGCCGTTCCAACGGTTATCCGCAAGTATTGCCGCACCGTCGGCAGATCGAACCACCGGACGAGGACCCGCTCCTGCCTGAGCTGTGCAAGCCACTCTGCGGCGGCAAGTCGCGGAGGCTCAACCAGGATGAAGTTTGTCTGGCTGGGCAACACTCTGAAGCCGAGCCCGGCCAGGTCTCGGCCGAGTTCGTCCCTGGTCGAGATGATTTTACGGAAATTCCGCCGATAGTAGGGCAGGTCGCCCAACGTCGCCAGGGCGGCGAGTTGGCCCAGGCCATTGACGTTGTAGCTGTCTCGGATCCTTTGCAGGGCGCCGATAAGTTCCGCGTCGCCAATAAAGTACCCCACCCGCTGAAAGCAAAGCGAATAGGCCTTGGAAAACGTCCGGGAGACAATCACGTTCGGCTCGCTCAAGGCCAAACCCGCGGCGTTCTCCTCGGCGAAATCGACGTAGGCCTCATCCAAGACCACGAGCCCTTGCTGCGCCCGGCACAAGGTCTGGAGCTTCGCCGTACTGTAGCCCCGTCCGCTCGGCGCATTGGGAGTAGTGATGAACGTCAATGCCGCGCGGAAGTCCCACCGCTCTTGCCGGCGCAAATCGGCGAGAGATGGCAGAGCAAAGTCCGGCTGGAGCGCAACCGGGTTCTTCAGCGCCCCGTGGATGTTGGCCAGCGCCGGGTAGAGCGAATAGCTCGGCTCAAAGAACTGCACTTTTGCGCGGCTCAATGCGGCGGGATTGCGCTGGGCGCACGCTCCAGGTTCGACGAAGGCTCTCACCGCCATCGCCAGCAGCTCGTCGGAGCCGTTTCCCACAATAATGTTCTCGGGCTGGCATCCGTGGAATTCTGAGAGCTTTACCCGGAGCGCCTCCGCCGTTGGATTCGGATACAACCGCAGGCGCGCATCCGCGCCCGCCTTGATGGCCGCCATGACGCGCGGAGAGGGCGGATACGGATTCTCGTTGGTGTTAAGTTTGATGAGCCCCTTGATCTTCGGCTGCTCGCCAGGCAGGTAAGGAATGATCTGCCGAACCGGAAGGGGTCGGTTCTTAGTATTGCTAACTCTCCTTCTTGGCATGCCAGTGCAGCAGATGCGCCAGGTGCGTCCGGGTTCCCATTCTCAATCGCTCCGCCACCCACGCCAGTGTCATCGTCGTTTCCCGGCGCAATCGCAAAGCGATTTGCACCTTTTTCGGGTCCCCTTTGCGGGTCTGTTCCAATGATTTCTGGCTCCACCCCAAGCGTCGGAGCTCTTCGCCCACGATGCGGGATGCCTTCTCCTCCGCCGCTGCGCGAATTTCTTCGCCATAGTGCTCGGCACCCGCCCGCTCGCTGACCTGAGTCAAGAGCTCTTTACGGAACGCTTCACTGCCCAGGCACCAGTTTCGTGTCAACCCCTTCAACTCTTGTCCATCCTCCGCCGCGCGTCGCAGTTCCATACGCTTCTCAAATTCGGCGCGACCGGCAGCGCTGTCGTTGGGAATCCCATGTTCGCCCAGCAAGCGATCGACCCGGAGCCACGGGGGGCGGGACCCTTTGGGTAGGAGATAGAGCTTATAGCTGCTCCAGGGAAAATCGGAAAGCCGTTGGTCGGGCTGGATCAGTCTCGCGCGCACCGGATTCAAATGAACATAGTCGCACACCGTCCTGAGATAGCCGTTGCCGCTCCCGTCCACAATCAGACTCTTGTAGCGGCCGCTGAACAGATGCCCGACAACGCCGTACCGCCGGTTGAACCGGGAGGTATAGGTGGCCAGCAACCACTTCATTCCGTCCGCTAGATTTCCCTTGGGGGTCTCGACGACCAAATGGAAGTGGTTGTCCATCAGACACCAAGCGTGAACCTGCCAATCGGTCTTGGCGCATGCTTCCCCAAGAGTCTCAAGAAAGAGCTCGCGGTCGTGGGCGCTGCGGAAGATTTCCTCTCGGCGGTCGCCACGGTTCATCACATGATAAACCGCATCCTCATATTGCACGCGGAGTTTTCGAGCCATGCCGAGGTGATAGGGAAAAGGAGGAAAGTTGTCAATACTAAGAACCGACCCCAATCAAGGATCGAAACTCCGCAAACAGAGGAGTCGAATCGTGCGGACCAGGTGAGGCTTCGGGGTGATACTGAACGCAGAAGATCGGCTTGGATTTATGGCGCAGTCCCTCAACCGTCTGGTCGTTGAGGTTGATCCGGTCCACAACAACCTCCGAGGGCAACGATTTCGGATCGACGGCAAAGCCATGGTTCTGGGAAGTGATCTCCACCTTGCCCGAAACAAGGTCCTTGACCGGCTGATTGGCGCCCCGATGGCCAAATTTGAGCTTGAAGGTCTTGCCTCCCAGCGCCAGGGCCAGAACCTGATGTCCAAGGCAGATGCCAAATATCGGCAGCCCGGTCCCGACCAACTCCCGGACCGAGTTGATAGCGTAATCCAGGGCGGAAGGGTCGCCCGGGCCGTTGGCAAGAAAAATCCCGGCGGGCTTGTATTTCAAGGCCGCGACGGCGGGGGTGCTGGCCGGAACGACCTGCACCTTGAAACCATGCTGCCGGAGTCGGCGCAAGATGTTGTACTTGATCCCGTAGTCGTAGGCCACGATGGGGATATCGGCCGATGGCAAAGGCGCCTGAGTATTCCGCGCATCGGAAGGCGCGAGGCTGCGGGCAAGATTAAAACTGGCGCTCTGCTCGTCTGTCTCGTCCCACAAGAAACTCTCTCGATGGGTGACTTCCTTCACATAATCCATGCCGACGAGGCCATGCCAGTCCGCGGCGTGCCTCAAGGCCTCCTCATCCGAAACGTCTTCGGTGGAGAGGAATCCGTTCAAGACACCGCGCACCCGGAGTTTCTTTGTCAGAGAGCGGGTGTCAATGCCCTGGATACCGGGGATGCCGTTCTCGCTGAGGTACTCACCCAGCGAGTCATCCGCCCGCCAACTGCTGACCACCGGCGAAAGCTCCCGGACAACAAAACCTGCGACGTGCGGACGCCAGGATTCCACGTCCTGGCGATTGACGCCGTAATTGCCGATGAGCGGATAGGTCATGGCGACAATCTGGCCCTTGTACGAGGGGTCGGTGAGGATCTCCTGGTATCCCGTCATCGATGTGTTAAAACAAACCTCCCCGCAGGCCGAGGCGCGCGCGCCAAAGCCTTCTCCGTGAAACACGGAGCCATCCTCCAACGCCAGAATTGCCTTCATCAGCAAACTATATCAGCGCTTTGACCTTTGCCGCAACCGCATTGGAATCAATGCGGTACTTGGCGAGCAATTCCTCTGATTTCCCCGAGTGCGGCAATTCGAAAACCGCCAGCTTGTGGACCTTAATGCCTTCTCCGCTCAACTCGCCCGCCACGGCGTCGCCCAGGCCGCCTTCCGGATAATGATCTTCGACCGTAACAACCAGGTTGCCGGTCTTTTGCGCCGCCGCCTTGATGATGTCGCGCGCCAGCGGCTTGACCGAATAAGCATCAATGACCGTGATGCCAATCCCCTCGCCCTTGAGGGCATCGGCCGCCTTGAGGGCTTCGTAGAGCGTAACGCCCGCCGCAACGACTGTAACCTTGTCGCCTTCCGCCTGCCGCAGCACCTTGGCCCCGCCAATCGTAAAAGACTCGTCATTGCCATAAATCACGGCGGTCTTTGGCCGCGAGGTGCGCAGGAAACAAATCCCCTTGTGGGCGGCGATCTGGTCCATCAGCTTCTCGGCGCAGACCGCATCGCTCGGATACAGGACAACGCTGCCCGGGACGGCGCGCATCATCGCCAGGTCCTCCAGCCCCATCTGGGATGGGCCGTCCTCACCAATGCTCACCCCCACATGCGAACCGGCCAGCTTCAAGTTTGACCGGGAAATGCCGGCGATGCGAATCTGGTCGTGCGCACGGGTCAGGAAACAGGCGAAGGTTGAAGCGAAAGGCACCTTGCCGCGTGTGGCGAAGCCCGTGGCCACGCCCACCATGTTTTGTTCGGCGATAAAGCATTCGGTGAAACGGTCGGGGAATCGCTTCTGGAATTTGTCGGAATAGGTCGAATTCTTGGTGTCGCCGTCCAGGGCGACCACGCGCGCATCGACTGTGCCGAGCCGTTCCAAGGCGTTGCCGAAGGCCTGGCGCGTGGCAACCATATCCCCGACATTATAGTTGAGTGGAGGGTACGATGCCGGCGCTTCGTTCCTGGGCGGCGCTAGTTGGCTGGGAGGAGCAATCGGCTGTCCAATCCCGCTCCTGGCTGTGGGCTGCAGCTCGGCAATCGCCCGCTCGGATTCCTCCTTGGAAAGAGGTTTGCCGTGCCAGCCCTCCTTGTCCTGGAGGAAAGAGACGCCCGCCCCTTTCAACGTCTTGGCCAGGACCACCAGGGGCTGGCTGCCCAACCCGACCGCCGCCAGCACCTCCAGGATCTCCTCAAAATCATGCCCGTCGATCTCCTCGGTGCGCCAGCCAAAGGCCTCAAACCGTTTGCGGTAGGCCTCCAGGTTGTGCCCCAGCAGAGTCGCCTCACTCTGGCCGAGCCGGTTTACATCCACAATGGCCGTGAGCGAGCTGAGCCGCTTGGCGCCGGCCAGGGCCGCCGCTTCCCACACCGAGCCCTCGGCGCACTCTCCGTCGCCCATGAGCACGTAGGTCCGGTAATCCAACTCGTCCAGCCGCGCGCACAGTGCCATGCCCACCCCAACGCTCAAGCCCTGGCCGAGCGAGCCGGTGGCAACGTCGGCAAATGACAACCGCGGCGTGGGGTGCCCCTCGAGGTCCGAGCCAAGTTGGCGCAACTTGAGCAGTTCCTCCGCGGGAAACAGCCCCGTCTCCGCCCAGGCGGCGTAGAGCAGGGGCGCGGCGTGGCCCTTGGAAAGGATGAAACGGTCATTGTTGTAGTAATGGGGATTCTTCGGGTCGTAGCGCATGTGTCCGAAAAACAGGGTCGCCACCAGGTCGGCCGCCGAGCAGCACGATGTGGGATGGCCGCTGCCCGCCGCCGTCGTCGCCGCGATGGAGTGGATCCGCAACTGGTTGGCGATACCCTTCAGGCTCTCAATATCAATATCGTTCATGGATGCACAAACTTTATGCGTTAAAACCCAAAAGAAAAGCAGGATTTTCAGGGGGCAACCGCCGAGGCGCCCATTCGCTCGTTCGATGCTCCGGCTATGCTCCGGCCCGTTGAGCGATTCCGTCGCCGACAGTTCAACAAGGCGTTCCTCACCATTTCAACATCGGTGGCTCAAATGCGAGGCATACCTCTGGATTCCAGGCTATCTTCCGTTTTCGAGCAACATAGGAACGTAGCTCTGGACTTTGTCGTTCAGAAGGCGTGTCCGAATGCCGTGTCGCCGCCGGATGCAACCATACAAACCATGGACGCTGCGAGGGCCGCGACATGACCCTCACAGATGTTTTGATTGAGGCGCTGAAACGCACCAATGGGTGGGTGGTCGTTGCCCTGTTTGCGCTCTTCGTTGCGTATGAAATATATACGAAACACAAAGAATCCGAGGCTACCAAGAAAGCACTGGAGGTTATCGAATTCTCGCACAAAGCGCTTCTAGAAAACATCAGCAGGAACATCACACAGCTAACCGCAAAACTTGACAGCTTCTTGACGAGATTCGGAAGCTGAACTAATGTGAATTCATTATGCAAGGTCTTGTTCTCCTCGCCATCTTAGCGATCGCCTGCATTGTTTGGGTCGTCCAGGATCGGCGCCAAACCCTCACACGTACGAGATTTCTGGGGTTTGCCAAGCAGGCTGCGGCGAACGCACATGCCCTTAGTCAGCAACTCCAAGCCCGATTCAGGAGCACTCTCACTCTCCTCGATCAAGCGGTCGCCCCTCGCCGTCAACCTCAGCAGGTAGAGCCCTTTCAGGTCGCGGAGTTTGTAGTGTACACGAAGAAAAGGGTGAAGATCTTTTACAACCCGATCACTGATGCTGCAATATGCCTCTCTGGACCAGAGCATTTCCTCTCGTCTGCAACCGAATCCGGCCCAGATCAGGTGGTCTCACTGCTTAGACCGAAAAACCTGGGCGTCGGCGATGAATCGGATGCCAACACCCTTGGATTCCAATCGACCCTCTCCGACCTGGCGACTGCTTCCCTCGTGCCGACTAGGGCGGCGCGGGGGCGTGTTACCGACGAGCGCTGGACCGGTTTCTGAATTGTTGGTCGGGGGGTGCCTTTTGATGCCGCGATCTCTATCTTTTTGGCTCCCTTGGCTGGCCGGCTCCGTCTGATGGCTCTTCTTCGCATCACCCACCGGAGGGCCGGGCATCGATCTTGCCCGCCAATTCCTCCGCCGGGTAGGTCCAAATCTCCGCCAGAGTCGGATGATAATGGGGCATGGCGGCAAGTTCGCGCACGGTCATCCGCTTGGACATGGCGGCGATGATCTCGTGAATCAGCTCCCCGCCCGCCGGCCCGACGCAGCAGCCGCCCAGGATTTCGCCCGTTCGCGGGTCGGCCAGCAATTTAACAAATCCCTTTTTGGCCTCCATAATGATGGCCTTGCCGTGGTCACCGAACGGATAGCTCGCCGCCAGGCACGGCACATTCCGGGCACGCGCCTTCTTTTCCGTCATTCCGACCACCGCCACCTGCGGATCCGTAAAGATCACTTCGGTCAGAAGGCGGTAGTCCATCTCCCGTGGGGTCTCGGGATGCGCGGCGTTGAACCCGGCGATTTCGCCCTGCTGGATGCCGATATGCACGATCTCGTGAAGACCGGTGCAATCGCCCACCGCATAAATGTGAGGGACACTTGTTCGCATGCGTGCATCGGTCGCTATCCTGCCGGATTCAACCTTCAGCCCGGCCTTCTCATGGTCCAGGCAGGCAATATTGGGCACGCGCCCCAAGGCGTAGAACACCTCTTCGGCCTGGAGCCGCACGATCTGACCGTTGTGCTCGAAGGCGACCTGTTTGTGCTCGCCGATTCGCCGGCCTTCCAGGAGCCTTGTCCCTGTATAGACGGTGATGCCCTCGGCGCGAAAGGCGCTCTCCAACTCGGCGGTCGCGTCGGAATCGAACTCGTGCAGCACGTGGGCGCTGCGCTGGACCAGGCTGACCTTCACGTCGAACCGGGCGAACATCTGCGCGAATTCCACCGCCACGGCCCCTCCGCCCAGGATGATGAGCGAGCGGGGCAGTCGTTCCAGTCGCAGGGCGGTGTCGCTGTTGAGACATTCCAGTCCGGAAACGGCGCCAACGGGACAGGGCGCGATGCTTGAACCGGTGGCAATAACGATGTCCCTGGCCGTCAGGCGCTCTCCGGTGCCGAGTTGAAGGGCGTGGGCATCCGCAAAAGCGGCGTGAGCGCGAAGGAACCGGAAACCGCCCTTTTCGAGTTGCCGTCGGCGATAGCCGGCAAATTCTTTGATGAGCGCGTCCTTACGGGCCAGAACCTGGCGCCAATTGAACCTGACCTCCTCGGTGTAGATTCCCCACGGCTCGGGGTGGCTTGCCAAGCGCATCACCTCGGCGGCGTATAGCAGCGCCTTAGTCGGCATGCAGCCCCGCAGGATGCACAAGCCGCCAACCTCCTCGCCGCCTTCCACAAGCACCGTCTTCAGACCCTCACCCGCCGCCGTTCGAGCCGCCGCGTAGCCGCTGCTCCCGCCTCCAATGACCGCAACATCGTAATCAAAGCTCGCTTTCATGCCCCGGTTTCTGCTTTGCCCAATCCCGAGTATTCCGGCAGAGCATAGCCATGCCAAAAAAAAACAAAATATTCGGTTGACATTTGGGCGCAGATTTCTAAAATGCCAATAAGTAATTGATGCATTGTATTCAGCAGGAGCACATATGAAACATACTCGAAGCTTCTTGACCAGACTAGTTTTGTGCGGGACGGCCATTTCGATGGCGTCGGCCTTAGTGGCGGGAGCCGCCCAGGAGGGCGTTGCCAAGGTTCTCCGAATCAAAGGCTCAGCCCGGTATAGCCTTGGCAACAATAATTGGTTGCCGCTCAACCCGGGCGACATCCTTCGGCCCGGCACACTTATCCAAACGGGGCAGGCCGAAGGCACTTACGTCGATTTGGCGCTCATGCGCGAAGGCGCGCCGGCACCCGCCACCGTGTCGCGCACGATGGTCGGCCACCTTGGTTTCTCGGCGGCAGGCATGGTGCGCTACCAGCCCGTGGCCGAGCAAAACACAATCCGGCTATGGGAAAACTCTCTTCTCGGAATTGACCGTCTCACCTTCTCGGACACGGGCGAGGGGACGGTGAGCGACACCCAGTTGGACCTGAAAGCCGGCCACGTGCTCGGAACGGTGAAGAAAATGCCCGCCGCTGCCCGCTACGAGATCAAACTCCCCAACGGCGTCGCGGGGGTACGCGGCACGGTGTATGACATTACCGCAAACGGCCTCATCCGGGTCGCCTCCGGCACGGTTGTTTATTCATTCGTCAACGCCCAGGGCAATATCCAGACCCGCGTGATTACCGGAGGCCAGGAATACAACCCCAGCAGCGACCAAATCACCCCGTTGGCCGCGTCAGAAGTCGCGTTTATCGAGAATAACGCGGCGGCGATTCGCGGGGCGGGAGTTCTGGTAGTAAGTCCTATCATGGCCAATCCCGGCATGCCAATCACGGTCCCCATTAGCATAGTCCCGAATCACATCGTCAATGTCGTCTCTCCGACAACCGGAAACCTGGGGCCAACCGGCAATCCTGGAGTGGGAGAATTCCTCGGCAGCAATCCGGGACAATAACTGCCTTGTCATGAACTTGAATCTGGCCCTGCTGCTATCGAGCGCGCTGCTCCTGAGCCGCGCGGCAGTGGGGTTTTAGTTCGACCGCGCGATTTTTATCCGACCCACTGCCGAGCCAGGCAGTGGGTTTTTTGTTTGCCCTGCCGCCCGGCGCCGTGGATAAACAACCAAGAATACTATGCTCAAAGACCCTTCGACAAAATACCGGCCCTTTCCGCCGGTCCACTTGACCGACCGCCGCTGGCCCAGCCAGGTCGTGAGTAGGGCGCCCGCTTGGTGCAGCGTGGACCTCCGCGACGGCAACCAGGCCCTGGCGGTGCCGATGAATGTCGGGCAGAAGCTGGAGTTATTCCAGACACTGGTCAAATGCGGTTTCAAGGAGATAGAGGTCGGCTTCCCCTCGGCGTCGAACACCGAATTCAGGTTCAACCGGCGGCTCATCGAGGAGAACCGCGTGCCGGACGATGTGTGGCTCCAGGTCCTGGTTCAGGCGCGGGAGGACCTCATTGAGCGCACTATCCAATCCCTCGCCGGGGCCAAGAAGGCCATCATTCATCTCTACAACTCCACCTCACCGGCCCAGCGCCGAATCGTCTTTGGCATGTCGAAGCAACAGATCCTGGACTTGGCCGTTCGAGGCGCCACCCTCATCCAGGAACGTCTGCCGCGACTCAACGGCAGCGAAGTCAGGCTCCAATACTCTCCGGAGAGTTTCAGCGCCACCGAGGTCGAGTTTGCCAAAGACGTCTCCGAGGCGGTCATGGATGTCTGGAAACCCACGCCCGAAAGGAAGATGATCCTCAATCTGCCCGACACGGTCGAGATGGCCATGCCTAATGTCTATGCGGACCAGATCGAATGGATCTGCCGCAACATCAAGAACCGCGACGCGCTGGTTATCAGCCTGCACACCCACAACGACCGATGCACCGGCGTTGCCGCCACGGAATTGGGATTGCTCGCCGGGGCCGACCGCGTCGAAGGCACACTCTTTGGCAATGGCGAGCGCACCGGAAACCTCGACATCGTCACGGTCGCCCTCAACCTCTACATGCAGGGCATCGACCCCAAACTCAATTTCTCCAATCTCAACGCCGTCCGCGAGGTCTATGAGCGCTGCACGGGCATGGAAGTACCCCCACGCCAGCCTTACGCGGGTGAGTTGGTCTTTACCGCCTTCAGCGGTTCACACCAGGACGCCATCAGGAAAGGTCTGGCCGAGTGGGCCAGGAACGGCGGGCGCCAGCTTTGGGACGTGCCTTACCTGACCATCGATCCGAGAGACCTGGGACGGCAATATCGCGAGGTGATTCGCGTCAACAGCCAGTCCGGCAAGGGCGGCGTCGCCTATCTGCTGGAGAACGAGTTCAGCATCGAGCTGCCCAAGGACATGCAGCGCGAGTTCGGCCCGATAGCCAATGACGAGGTGGACCGGCTGGGACGCGAAGTGAGCGCGGCGGAATTGAAGGAGATGTTCTGGCGCGAGTACATCGAGCGGACTTCGCCCTGGCAGCTTCAGCGTTTCGAGACGCAAGCGCGCGACGGCGTAATCCAGTGCAAGGCCACCCTGTTGCGGGACGGCCAACCCATCCAGATAACAGGTGAAGGCAACGGCCCGCTCGCCGCCCTGGTTCACGGCTTCAGCATCGCCCGCGTGCCCAGGTTCGAGATCACCCACTACCACGAACATTCCTTGGGCGCCGGCGAAGAGGCCATGGCCATTGCTTACATCCAAATCAAGGCGGGCAATGGAGCGGCGCGCTGGGGCGCTGGAGTCGATACCAATATCGAATTGGCCTCCGTTCGCGCCGTCCTGAGCGCCCTCAACCGTTTGAACCTCTCCCGGTGAAAGACCCTATGGCAAATCCGGCCCCCAATTGTATATTGCGCTATTCTTATGCCAGAAGGATCGACAAAGCGGCGCCCAGGCGCCGCGTTCATGAAACCGGTGCAACCGGACGAAACGCTGGCCCAGATCGTGGGTGGCGACCCCTTGCCACGCCCGGAAATAACCCGCAAGCTCTGGGCTTACATCCGTGACCATAAGCTTCAGGACCCGTCCAAGAAGACTATCATCAATGCCGATGAAAAGCTCAAGGCGGTCTTCGACGGCAAGGACCGGGTGACCATGTTCGAGATGACCAAGTTGGTCTTCAATCACGCTAAATAGAGCCTGTCCCAAAAGCGAAGAGACGCAGTAAATGGGCGATTTTCAAGGCACAGGGCTCGGACTATAACCGCCGGATTGCAACGCGGAGCGCCAAAATCGGTGTTTATAGCGGCTTGGCGCCTGCTTTTTGCGGGCTCGGCGCTGGGCGGTGGGCAGGGGCGACTGTATCCGAACCAAGTGCGGTTCACTCCGATCCAGCAGTTCCCATTGAACCCGATCGCCCGGGTTGAGGCCGATGGCGGCTGCAATGGCCAGGGGGAAGGTCACGTAGAGGCGGGGCTGCTTGCCCCGCGAGCGGATGGCTTGAATCTTCAAGGGATAGGTGGTCTGCGTTCTTTTGCGTTTTTTTGCGTGAGGGTGCTTGCCTTCCTGGGATTAGATTATCATCAATTCCCATGCCGGACGCCATCATTATCCCTTTTGAACTGCCCCTGCCGCAAGTCCTGCCCACCATCGAGGGCAACGTCGGTTACCTGGAACTGCGCGGCCAGCTTCTGGCCATCGACCAACTGCTCCTCGACAGCGGCCTGGAAACTCAACTGCTCTGTCGATTGGGTGCTCTTGCGCGACGCCACCCGCACCCTCACCAAGGCGATGTCCCTCATTCGCCAGCAGGGCCTCAAGCACCGGATGGAGGAACCCGGAGTCTTTCTCACCCGCATTAACCG
>JAJYHY010000141.1 GCA_021784555.1 bacterium | reverse complement strand
AGGCTGCGGCGGAGTCTCCGCGCGTTCAATTCTCCGGTGAGCACGAGGGTGCCGTCGGGCGCCCGGACATAGAAAGCGCCGTTGGTGTAGGAGCGGAGCGGCCACTCATGCCGCTGGGCGAATGGCGCCGGGCTGAAGAGGGCGGGTTCGAGCGGGCGGTCCGAGAGCTGAAGACTGAGGATTTTCCATTCATCCAGCTCGATCTCCTTCTGGCTGGGCCTCCCGGCATTCTCCAGCCAGAAGCTGGTAATCACGGCCGGCAGGTAGGAATACGGCGAGCGCGGGGAGTATCCGTAGCGCACGACGTAATGATAGGTCTCGTGCGGGAAGTCGTACCGGACGCGCAGATGATCGGCCCGGCCGGCGCCGGACGGAAACACCTCGCCCGTAATCCGCAGATGCTGGCGCTGCACCTGGCACTCGGTGTGAAAGCGGTTGCCGTTCCAGCGAATTCCACCGGTTTCGGCATACATGACACCGAGATTCATCACCTTGCGCAACGGGGCCAGGAAGAAGTGGCTGGTGAAAAAGATCGAGATCCTTTTGCCCACGGCCGACGGGTCCCGGTCATCCCAGGTGGTCAGGAGCGGGATCGGCTCGAACAGCGCCTTCTGGTGGCCGGACCAGGAAACGAGTTGGCCCGCGACGGACAGGTTCGTCACGTCGGCGGGACTGCTCAGCCGGCGGAAGAGGAGGCCGTTGGTCTGCCAGCGCGCCTGGAAATACTCGAAACGGGTCGAGAGCGCGAAGCTGCCGTCCAAAGGCCGGATGCCCCCGCCCATCGGGACCTTCTGCTGAAAGACCAGGTTCGAGATGACCGGGGGATGGGAGATGAAAGCCTTGAACTGCTGCAGGAGAGATGACGCCGCGTTTGTGCCGCCGCCAAGCCCACCCTGCGCCCGGATAAGACCCGATGGCGAAAGCAGTAGGAAAGCGAGCACTGCCAGACCGCGCCGACCACCGGAGCGGGCCAAGAAGGAGTTAACGCCGCCGGCTGCCACGTGGCAGGCATGAGGACTTCCCCTGGCCCTGGCCGGCCCGTCCGCTCCGCTTGATCGCACGCGCTTCATGGCAAATTCCTCTCAGTGACATCTTACCTTATAGCATCAAAGGAACTGAAGAATCAATGGAATTTGCGTATCCAAAGCGGACATTTCATAGCAAAACCGGACATTGCTCGAACTTTTGCCGCTAGCGGCGAGTCCGAGGCCCCACTGGCATTGAATTAAGCAAAGGAGCTGCCCGCATCTTGCTCTTGCTCATGATCCTGCTCCCCCAGAGCAACCTAGAGAGCAAGAGTAAGAGCATGAGCAAGAGCAAGAGACCGGGAATCCCCCCTAATTCAACGGCAGTGGTCCGAGGCCCCGAAGAGCGGCCGCCGATGGCTGGCCGTGTGCGAACGCCACGGAGCCGGTCACTCAGATCGAGTAGGCGGCGGCGCCCCGCCTAAACGCAGCCGGGCTGGCGCCGCAGCGGCGCCCGAAAGCGCGCGAAAAATTGCCGGCCTGGCTATACCCGAGCCGCGCCGCGGCCTCCTTCACCATGTCTCCGCGTTGGAGCAGCGCCCGCGCCCGCTCCATCCTCGCCGCCGCGATCCAGTCCCGCAGCGACAGACCAAACACGGCGCGGACGTAGCGCCTTAGCTCGCGTTCCGAGACGCCGCAACCCCGCGCCAGCGCATCGGCGCGCCAGTCCGCCCTGGGCAAACGCTCGTTCCAATCAACAATGCCCTCCAGCCGGCTCCTCATCGTAATTCGGGGGTTATGCCACCTGCCGTGGTGGCAGCCGAAGACGTGCTCGGACTTGATGCCGGCCAGGCGCCCCACGCCAGAGTTCGGGGATTCGAGGGTGCGGCGGTGCGGGGGTGCGGGGGTGCGGAACGCACCCGAAAGCCATCAAAAACCGCGTTGCCTTGGCCAAATCTTCCATAACTGGCAACTGCCCGCTGCACGAATCGGCACAGAATCGGGCAGAACGCCTGCCATTATAGGCAAGCCACCCTGGCCGTCAAGCCCGGAATCAAAACTTGTTCATTTTCTTTTCCGGTTGAATTAGGTCTCTTTTGCCAAGCCAATGACAATTTCTGTCCAGCCAGGGCGCGCCTTGACTCTACCACCAACGCCCCGCCGGGAAACGCGGAGAGAATTGCGGCTTGGATCGGCGCA
This sequence comes from bacterium, assembly GCA_021784555.1. Lineage (GTDB taxonomy): Bacteria > Verrucomicrobiota > Verrucomicrobiia > Limisphaerales > UBA8199 > JAJYHY01. Next base: position 17,867 of record JAJYHY010000141.1, on the reverse strand, counting down.
ACTTTCGGGTAGAGTCATTGTTTAACAGAGAAGCAATCTGGGCTTATGCCACAGTTTTCATACAAGGCGCGGCGCCGCACCGGCGAGGTCGTCGAGGGAATCCTCGAGGTGGCCGACCGTTCGGCTGCGCTGATGCAGATCGAGCGTCTTGGCCTTTTTCCCGTGGCCGTGGATGCGACCCGGGCCGGGGCGGCGGCAGCCGCTGCCAGCGTCGAGCGCTCCTCCGCGCGGACCAAGCGGGATTGGCAGGCGGCTTTGCCACCATCCCTGCGCGCTTTGTTCTCCAGGAAGCGCAAGCCCAAGCTCCAGGAACTAGCCACCTTCACGCAGCAATTGGCGAACCTGCTTCAGTCCGGGATGCCATTGACCGTCGCGCTCAACAGCATGACGCACCTGGAGACCCGGGGCATCTCCTCGGATGTGAGCAAGGAGTTGCGCCAGCAGGTAATGGAAGGCAGGAGCTTGTCGGACGCCATGAGCAAGCAGCCGCGCATCTTTTCCGACCTGTACATCAACATGGTGCGGGCGGGCGAATCGAGCGGCGCCTTGGTCGAGGTGCTGCGGCGGATGGCGGATCACTTCGAGCGGTTCGCCCAGGTCCAGGCGAAGTTTTCCTCGGCGCTGATCTACCCGGCGTTTGTGACGGTGGTTGGCGGGGCGATCATGTTTTTCTTCATGACTTACATGCTGCCCAAGTTCATGAGCATCTTCCAGGGAATGAACGTGCAGTTGCCAATCATGACCCAAATGCTCGTCAAAATCAGCCATTTGCTTTCGGGCTGGTGGTGGGCGATTGCTGGAAGCATCGTCTTGGCAGTGTTCGTGTTCAAACGGTTCCAGGCCACCCCCGATGGCCAGCGGCGGGTCGATCTGTGGAAGATGAGCGCGCCGCTGTTCGGCAAGGTGGTTAAGCTCAACATCTTCGGCCAGTTTGCCAGCACGCTGGGAACCCTGCTGGACAACGGGGTGCCGGTTCTCACTGCCCTCAAGATTACCGAGCAGGTCATGCCCAATTGCATCGTCAAAGAGGCCATCGCCAAGACGCGCGAGGAGGTTACCGACGGCAAGACCATTGCCCAACCGCTGGCGCGGAGCAAGGTCTTCCCCCAGCTCATGGTGGACCTGGTTAAGATCGGCGAGGACACGGGTGACGTGCCGGGCGCACTCAAGAATGTGGCCGATACCTACGAAAATGAGTTGAGCATCGCGCTACGGGTCATGACCAACATGATCGAACCGATCATGATTATTATCATGGCCTTGGGCGTCGGCTTCCTGCTGATGAGCGTCTTGTCCGCCATGTTTGCCATCACCTCCAATATCGCCCGTTAGCGGGGCTCATGAGCCGGATTATCCCACATACTCAGGAGCCCTTGGGGGGCCGCAGTCAAGTCGGCGGGACTCGTTCGGCTCGTGGGGGGTTCACGCTCATCGAGCTGATGGTGGTGGTGGCGATCATGGCCATCGTGATGACCATGAGCGTGCCGGTCATCTACAAAGTGCTCCATCGCGAACCGCTGAACAAAGCGGTGCGGGACGTGGTCGAAGTACTCAGTAACGCGCGAGCGCGGGCAATTATGCGGGGCAGGGTAGTCGAGGTGTATTTCCATCCCAGGACGGGGCTCATCGAGATTGCGGGCGCCGGGCCCTCACACGTGCGCCATTTCCAGACCGAGGGGGTGGGCCTTGCCCAGGCTCAGGCCCCCTCAAATTCCGGCCTGTCGGCCCAGTTGTCGGATAAGCTGGAAATCGAGATGCTGGACGTGAACCTGACCGAATATAAAGACAAGGATCTGGCCCGGGTGCGGTTTTTCCCCGACGGCACTTGCGACGAAATGACCCTGGTGTTGCATGCGCTGGACGCCAAATCCGAAAATGAGGAATGGGCCGGCATCTCGTTGGAGATTACCACCGGCCTGGCCTCGGTCGTCACCGACCGCAACAAGCTTAAGATGCTGCAGTGACTGTGTTTCCCGTTTCGAATTCGAGAGTGCCGCGCGCGGCGGGCCGAGCCGTTCTCCGGCAACGGCGCACGGCGGTTGCCTTTTCTCTGCTGGAGGTCATGATCGCCTGCGGCATCTTCTTTGTCGCCTTGTTTGCGATCCTGGGTTTGGTATCCAACACACTTCGTAGCGCCCACAGCCTGCGCCGGACGGGCGTCGATGCCGGCATGGTGGCGGCTCAACTGTTCAAAACCAACCGGCTCTACGAGGGCTCGGATTCCGGCGATTTCGGCAAGCTCTATCCGGACTACTCCTGGACCACACAGACCTCTGAGGCTGAAACCAACGGGCTGTGGCAAGTCGATATTGTCGTCAACCGCCGAGGCGCCTCCAAGCCGGTGGACACAATGAGTGTCTGGATCTACTCACCGCTGTCCTCAGCCGGACCTTTTGGAGGACGGAGGTTCTGAATGAAAATGCTCCCGGTTCATGCCAATCCAGGCCCGTCTATCATTTCCGCCAGGTTTTGGAGTGCGGCAGTCCTCTGCCGCTTTCCGTTCGTAGTGTCGGCACCGAACCATGAATTGCAGCCATTTCGCAAGCTGCAGCCCGTCCGGAACGTTCCAGCCCGTTCGAAAGCGGCAGGGGACTGCCGCACTCCAAGAGCTTGCGCCAAGTTCGGAGAGGCCGTTAAGGTTCCTCCCACTTCCAATATCCCAGCTCGTCGCTTCGGTTTTACGCTCATCGAGATGCTCGTCTCCATCGCTATCCTGGCCCTGGTTATTGTGGCGATTTATTCGAGCTGGACGGCTATCCTGCGCGCCTCCAAGACCGGGTTGAGGGCCGCGGCGGCGGTGCAGCGCTCCCGCATCGCCGTGCGCATGATCGAGGATTCGCTCACCTCGGCTCGAAGTTTTATCGCCAACCGTCAATACTATGGGTTTGTGGCCCAAAACGGCGACGATGCTTCCTTGAGTTTCGTGGCGCGCCTTTCCAAGTCCTTCCCGCGCAGCGGCAAGTTTGGCGACCTCGACGTGCGGCGTGTCACCTTCTCGCTGGAGTCGGCGCCGGACGGCTCGCGGCGTCTGGTGTTGCGCCAGGTTCCACTGTTGCTGAAGGAGGACATCGATGAGAAGGACCATCCCATCGTGGTGGCCAAGGACGTAAAGAAGTTCTCCATGCGGTTCTGGGACCCGCGACTCAATGAATGGGAGGATGAGTGGAAAGACACCAACCAGATTCCCAGGCTGATGAGTTTCACGCTCAGGCTGGCCGACAATCCCCATGACCCCACCGCCCAGAGGGAGGTCAGCCGCATTGTGAGTTTGCCCGCCAACGCGGTTCAGCCGATGTGGCAGGCGCCGCGGTTGCCGCAGATTCCATTCGGCGGGATGCTGCCCGGGGGGATGCCTCCCGGCGGGACTCCTGGAGTGATACCCGCGCAATGAGAACCCCCGCTCCCTCCTCTCGCCGCGGCATCGCGATGATCATCGTGATGATCTCCATCGCGGTCTTGACCGTCTTGGCGGCGGGCTTCGCGTATTCGATGCGGGTTGAGACCAAGCTGGCGCGGAATGCGAACAACGAGTCTGAACTCGAATGGCTGGGGCGCTCCGGAGTCGAATATGCCCGCTGGATATTGGCGGAACAATTGAAAATCGGGGCCGAGCCTTACGACGGCCTGAACCAGGTCTGGGCTGGAGGCGAGGGGGGCATCGGGACGACCAACTCGCCGCTGGTCGATGTGCAGCGCGAGGTCAAGTTAGGGCGAGGCAGCTTCACCTGGAAGATCACGGACCTGGAGCGGAAGGTCAACATCAACACCGCCGGAGAGGCTACGCTGCAAAAGGCATTTATTCTCATGGGGGTAGATGCCGGTGAAATCACCCCGCTTGTCGGTTCGATCCTTGACTGGATTGATCCGGACAACCAGCCCCATATTCAGGGCGCCGAGGATGACTACTATCAGAGCCTCGACCCGCCTTATTTCGCCAAGAACGGCCCAATCGATGACCTCTCCGAAATGCTCCTCATCAAGGGAATCACCCCAGAGCTTTATTGGGGCGTCTCGGCCACCAACCATCCTCCAGCCCACTTCCAGCCCAGGGCCGACGCGCTCGCGACCCCTGGGGCGATGCCGACGTTTAGCGCCGGTCTGGCGGACCTGTTCACGCCCATTTCGGATGGCAAGATCAACATTAACACCGCCTCGGCCGAAGTGCTGCAGCTCATCCCCGGCGTTGATGAAATTATCGCCCAGGCCATTGTCGCCGGCAGGAGCGGCGCGGACGACGGCATCGGCATGTTGTCCGGGCCGTATCGGAGTATCGCCCAGGTCCGCCGCGTACCTGAGGTCAGCCTGGAGGTGGAACGGATGATCTCCATGATGTGCGACGTGCGCAGCCGGACGTTCCAGGTTGAGATCGATGCCAAAGCCGGCGGTTACAGCCGCAAGTTCAACGCCATTCTCGTCCGTAACAACATCAACGACGTCCAGGTCCTCACGTTCGATTGGGAATAGGGCCGGTTTTTTTGCTTCCATCCCACGTGGTGTTCGTGCTAAATGCGGCCATGCAACTGAATTCACGATTCCTCCTTTCATCTGTCGGCGCCGTGGCCCTGGCTGCCCTGAGCGGGTCAGTTCTGGCTTCGGAACAGGTCGGCATCGGGCCGAGCTTCAAAGGGCCGATCGGCCTTCAACTCTACAGTCTGCGCGCGCAGTTTGCCAAGGACGTGCCCGGCACGCTCGATGAAGTGCAACGTTGGGGCATCAAGTACGCCGAATTGGCCGGCACCTACGGCGTCGAACCGGCGAAATTCGCCGCCATGCTCAGGGAACGCGGCATCACGCCTATCAGCGGGCATTTCGATTACGCCCTTTACCGGGATGACCCGGAAAGTGTGGCGCGTGAGGCCGAGGCCATGGGCCTCAAGTACGCCGGCTGCGCCTGGATTCCCCATCAGGGCGATTTTGACGAACAGACCTGCCGCCAAGCCGCCGCAGTGTTCAATAAGGCGGGCGCGGTCCTGGCCAAACACGGCATCCAATTCTTCTATCATGTTCACGGCTACGAATTTCAACCTTACAAGAATGGCACGTTGCTGGACCTGCTCTTCAAGGAGACCAATCCCAAGACCGTCCATTACGAGATGGACATTTTCTGGATCGTCTTTCCCGGCCAGGACCCGGTTAAGCTCTTCAAGAAATACGGCAATCGCTGGGAACTGGTCCATCTTAAAGACATGAGGAAGGGTACCATTACCGGCGCGCTTACGGGCGGCACGGATGTGCGGAACGACGCGGCCATCGGAGACGGCATCATGAATATCCCTGCTATTCTCAAGGCGGCCAAACGAGCGCACGTCAAATGGTACTTCATTGAGGATGAATCGCCCTGGTCGGAAAAGCAGGTGCCCGAAAGCCTCCATTACCTTGAAAACGTGAGGTTCTGAGGGGTTCAGATCCTCACCGCGCTGCGGAGCAGGTCGGCGGCCCAAGCGGCGTCGTCGGGCGGCAGAGGCGGATTGAGCGGACGGCGGTAATCGGTGCGGTCGTAGCGGCCATCCTCATAGGCGCGGCTCACCGCCGCCTGGAGGTCCACCGCCGCCTCACGGTCCCCAGGGCGCAATGGGATGGCAATGGTTGGGAGCGGCTGGCGCAGGGGTAGGGAATAAAACGCGCGCAGCTCCGGCTGCGTCATGCGAAACACGCACGCCATATAGGGTGCGCGTAGCGGCAACGGCACGCTCGCCTCGTCCACTGAGAAAACCCACTGGCCCTGGCGCACCAAGTCGATCTCGACCAGGTTGATCCCTCCGGCGATGAAATCGCGCTGTTTGGCGCGGTAAGCCTCGCGGGCTTTGCCCGGCAGCTTGTTGGCCGGGCTAAGCACCTCAATGGCGGTGACCACACGCTCGCCGGAGCCGAGATCGACGATTTCCACCCGCTGGTTCACCTCCGCCTCGGTTGTCCGCACCAGGAAGGGCTTGGCCACGGGCATCGGCGGCGCCAGTATTGCCACCCCGCCTGTCGCCGCGCCGGATGGTTCTTCGGACACCGTGACATCCGGTCTCACCGATCTGGGCGGCAGGTCGGCGGCATCGACCAGAATCTCCTCTTCGGCGCGCGCCACCAGGGAGTCGGGAAGCTGCGGCTGCAACTGGTTCCGGATGTAAATGATGACACTCGCATGCACATCTCGCCAGCGCAATTCCAGCCACGGATCCATTCCAGGAAACGGACTACACATATTTAAAGATTAACATGGCGCCCATCGCTTTCCAGTCCCAAAGCCAGCAATCACGACAAGGGGACCACGATGCGATTCTCACTTTGCCGCCTCGGCAATCAGTTTTAGCAACTCGCCATAGGTCTCGACCGGCTTGAACTGCGGGCACTGAGCCTTGACGCTCTCCGGCGCGCGGAAGAGAAAGCCGACGTGCGCCTCGCGGAGCATGGCGGTGTCATTGAACGAATCGCCGGCGGCAATGACGTTGTAATTGAGCAACTTGAACGCGGCGACCGCCCGCTGCTTCTGTTCCGGTATGCGGAGTTGGTAGTCCACAATTTGGTCGTCTCCGACAATCAGCCGGTGGCAGAGCAGGGTGGGCCATCCAAGCTGCCGCAAGAGCGGCGCGGCAAACTGCTCAAACGTGTCAGACAAGATGATGACTTGGACTTGGGGACGGAGTTGGTCGAGAAAGCTCTTGGCCCCCTCGATCGGGCGCAGTGTCGCGATAACCCTCTGAATGTCGGAGAGCTTGAGGCCGTGCCGGCGCAACAATTCCAGCCGGCCTCGCATCAGCTTGTCATAATCCGGCTCATCGCGTGTGGTTCGCCGCAATTCGGCAATACCGGTCTTCTCCGCGACCGCTATCCAAATCTCGGGGGTCAAGACCCCCTCCATATCCAGCGTTACGATGGACTGTTTCATCGGGCGCAATGTTCCAAAACCCGACGGCAGTGTCGAGTGGCCGGTTAGCCCGAACGCAACTTATGGCGAGGTCTGCAGCAGTTGGAAAAAGGCCTGAGGTTGGTCCGTTGGGATTGCCCACGTGGCGGTTGTGGCCGTGGCGTTGAGGTTCGTGGCGGTGGTCCACTGCGAGAAATCGGAGGTTTGGCGCAGCGCATAGGTGTTGCCCGGGACGAGGCCCCCCATCGAAAGGGTGAGAGTGCCCGCCTGCTGAACGAGTGCCAGGGATGGCCGTTGGGCGGGAGGTACGGTAATCCTGATGTCATCCACGTAGAAGGTTCCCGTCATCGCGGAGGAATCGGCTGTGCCCATCCACCCTTCCACCAGGATGCGCCATTGGACCAGGTTGCCGATATCGACCGTGCTGGTATTGCCGAAATCCTGGAGATGAGCGGTCAGGTTCGTGCAATCCGCGGAGACCACCGGCGCAGGGTCGGAGATGTAATTGATGCTGGCGCCCGATTTGTCATAAAACGAGAGCCAGAAAGCGGTGCCGGTGTCGGCCACGCCTGCCAGGCTCGGATCGCCCTTGAACCTTAGCGAGACCACGGCGTTTGTGGGCAATGAGAAGGGCGCCACAGTGCCTGAGCGCACGCTGCCCCAGGGATAGGACCCGGCTGAGAAGTCAATGGTGAGTTTCAGCGCCTTGCTGCCCTGGGGGCCGGGGTTTCGAGCGAAGCGGTCGTGAGGGTGGTGGCCGGACTATTCTGATAGTTGTAGAAGTTGGTCAAGGCGCCGGCGGCGGCGTAGCCTTCAAAGTCGTCGATCAGTTCGCGAGGGGCGGAGGGCGGCGAGAATTCGGTTAGTGGCGTGTCGCGCAGCATGAGATCGTCGATAAGAATCGTGGCCGTGTAGGGGGCAATGGCCGCTTGACTGCCGTATTGGTAAAAGGCGAACTGCATGATTTGGCTCAGGTCGGGAAGGCCGGGAGAGTTCCAAGGCTGCTCGATATTCTTGACCGGCAGGTTTACTATCTCCCAATCGGCATTGGCGGGGGTCTCCACACCCCAACGCCCAAAGTTGTTATTGGCGTCATAGGCATAGAGGTAGAGATTGTGAAAATCCGAGGAAGCGAAGGCCGGGTCGCCGCGCAGGCGGAATGTTAAGTATTGCGTATCCGCGATGGAAAAGAGCGTGGCCAGCCACGGGCCGGTAATCGTCTCCGTTGCCCAGGCGGTGGACGGGAAGTTGAATTGAACGGCCATGGCGTTTGTGCCGGTTGAACCGGGCGCCACCGCATTCGTGAGCCATAATGCCTGTTACTGCGCCGCCGCGGTTCCGAAACTTGTCCCCGCGAACGGGGTTTGATACAATGGCCCCCGATATGGCAGGCGAACTCGAACCTGATGCCGCCCTGATGATGCGCGTGAAGCAGGGAGACAGTGCCGCCTTTGCGGAGCTGGTCGATAAGTACAAGCAGCCGGTGCTCAACGTGGTGGTCCGGATGCTGCGCGATATGACTGAGGCCGAAGACATTGCCCAGAATGTGTTCGTCCAGATCTTCCGCTCCGCCCACAGATACCAGGTATCCGCCAAGTTCTCCACTTGGCTTTTTACCATTACCCGGAACCTGTGCCTCAATGAGTTGCGGCGCCGCTCACGGCATCCCGCCGAGTCCATCGATGCCGTTCACCCGGACCATGAAGATCAGCCTCTGCAACAGTTTGAGGATCGAAAGGGCGCCACCCCGCCCGAGAGCCTCCTCCAAGTCGAACTGGAGGAGAAAATTGAGCAGGCCATGGCACAATTGCCCGAGAACCAGCGCCTGGCCATTCTTCTCTGCAGGCAGGAAGAACTGAGTTACGAGGAGATTGCGAAGGTGCTTGGCTGCTCCGTTTCGGCCACCAAATCCCTGATTCACCGCGGGCGCGAGACCCTCAAAGGGCAGTTGAAGGCCTACCTCCGAACCGGGGCGTGGCATCGATGAACCGGATAGGTGTCGGGGGTCAGTCCTTACTTTTTCCGCAGTGATCGAAAGCGAAGTGGCGGAAAAAGGCGCCGGACTGACCCCGACGCCAATTGAGAAATCGGACGCAACTTTTTTTTCCGTCCAGTTTTAAATGAATACAGAAGCTTATGACCAACGACCGGCCTTATGACCATTTACGCCAGGCAGCGTGGCGGCGGAAGTTGACTGCGGTTGAGGAAGCCGAGTTGCGCGGTTGCTTGTCGGCTGCCCCTGACCTTCAGGCGGACTGGGAAACTGAACTGGCCCTCAACCAGGCGCTGGAAAGACTCCCGGATGCGCCGGTGCCTTCAAACTTTACCGCCCGTGTCTTGCGGAACGCCGAGCGCCATTCCCCGAAGGGAGGGCGCCGGCCGTTGCCCCTCCGTGCCGTGTGGGGCGGGGGCTTTCGCTGGTTGCCACGCGCTGCCTTTATTGCGGCCTGCCTTGCCGCCGGTTTTTTTTCCTACCAACACCTGGAGGATTCCCGGCGCGAGCATTTGGCGGAAAGCCTGGTAAAAGTGTCTGAGGTCGCCTCGGTACCCAGCCCGGATGCCCTCGCTGATTTTGAGGCCATCCAGGCGCTGGATCGAACCCCTCCGCCCGACGAAGAACTGCTTAAACTGAGGCCATGACTTTTCTTCCTGCCTGGAGACCCCTACGTGCTGCCCTGGGATGGGCGCTTTGTCTGTGTTTGCCCTGCTTTGGCCAATCCTCTCAGGCATTGCAATCCACACATTCAACCGGGAAGGTGCCGCGGACTCCGCCCCCTCCCTATCTCTGGCCGATACGACCCGTGGCCAAATCTCCCGTGGAACGGTTCCGCGAACTGCTGGCGTTGTCCCCGGCGCAGAGGGCCAAGGCCCTCGCCGGGCGCTCGCCCGAAAACCGCCGGCTCCTCCTCGCCAAGCTGCGTGAATACGATGCGCTCAAGCCCAGCGTGCGCGAACTGCGCTTGCGTGTGACCGAGCTGCACTACTACTTGATGCCCCTGATGCAAACCCCCGCCACCAATCGTGACGCCCAATTGGCCATGATTCCCGTCGCGGACCGGGAGCTTGTCCGGGACCGCTTGGCGGAGTGGGATAAGTTGAATCCCGCCGCGCAAAGCCAACTCCTTACCAACGAGGCCACCATTCGCTACTTTACCGAGATTCAATCTGCTTCCGATCGGGACAGAGAGAACGCCCTCAGGCGCCTCTCTCCAACCGCAAAGCAGAGATACGCCCAATGGCAGGCTCTGCCGCTCGACCAACGGCGCCGGACCCTCTCCCAATTCGCGCAGTTCTGGAGCCTGACACCGCAAGAAAAACAGCGCGCCCTCAACACGCTCTCAGAACCGGAGCGGCTGCAGATCCAGAAAACCCTCCATACTTTTAGTGGATTACCCGCCTCTCTGCGGAGCCGCTGTCTTCGCTCCTTCGAGAAGTTCGCCGGCCTTTCATTGGCTGAACGCCAGCAATTCCTTGAAAACGCCGAACGCTGGCGGCTCATGTCTCCAGAACAGCGCGAGGCCTGGCGCGGCCTGGTCAACACACTGGCCTCCGAATCCGGGCCTCCTCTGCCCACCCACATGCCGCCTCTGCCGCCCGGATTCAAGGCGAACTGACGCAGGGGGTCGGTTCTTAGTATTGACAACTCTCCAGCTTCCGTGCCGACGGGTTTCCAGATGAGTTATCAATACTAAGAACCGACCCCGATGGCTTCTTTACATGTAGCCGTCGCGCCGGAGCTTTTCAAAGGCGTCTTCGCTCTCTTTATCTTGGGCACGGCCAGACCGCTCCGGAGTCCGGGTTTGGCGCAGTTCCTCGATAATCTCGGCAACCGTTCGAGCGTTCGAGGTTATCGGGGCGGTACAAGGGGCGCACCCGAGGCTGCGGTAGCGCACCCCCTTGCCATTGGCGAAGTAGAGCGGAATAACGGGGATCCTTTCGCGCTCGATATACTCCCATACATTCACCTCCGTCCAGTGCAGCAGCGGGTGGATGCGAATATGAGCGCCCTTTTCAAAATCGGTCTTGAATTGGTCCCACAACTCGGGCGGCTGGTCCTCGACGTTCCACTCCATGTTTTTGTCGCGCGGGCTGAAGTAGCGTTCCTTGGCGCGTGTGGGTTCCTCGTCGCGCCGCACGCCCACGATAACGCCGGTAAAATGGTGCTTGTCCAGGACTTGCTTGAGGGCATCTCTTTTCAGTGTTCCGCAGCATTCAACGCGTGTGGCCTTTCCGTTGGGATAGGTCGTCCCGCCGCGGAGGACCTCCTCGTTCTTACCCACGATCAACTCCAGATTCCATTCGCGGACCAAGCGGTCGCGGTACTCGATCATGGAGGGGATCTTGTAGCTCGTATCCACATGCACCAGCGGGAAGGGGACATGCCCCAAGAAGGCCTTGCGCGCCAGCCAGAGCAGAACGGTCGAGTCCTTGCCAATGCTCCAGAGCATGGCGAGGTGCTCGAACTTGTTGAAGGCCTCGCGTATGATGTAAATGCTTTGGTTTTCGAGTCTTGAGAGTGAATCCATGGATTAAATCTGGAAATCGAGTTTCTTGGGCATGAAGGTGTGAATGCCGCATTCAACCTTGTTGAATCCGGTCCAGCGTCCGGCGCGCTCGCTCTCGCCATTCCCCGTGCAACGGGTGCAAGGCATGCAGCCAATGGAGCGGTAGCCCTGGTCATGCAGCGGGTTGTATGGGATGCGGTGCTCGCGGATGTAGTTCCAGACGGCCTCACGGGGCCAGTTGGCCAGCGGATTGAGTTTCACAATATCCTGGCCGGAGGCCTCGTCAAACGCGTAAAGCTCGATAGTGCCGATGCCGGAGCGCGTGTGGGATTGCTGTCGGCGCAGGCCCGTAATCCAGCAGTCCAGGTCACAGAGCCTGTCCCGGAGCGGCAGCACCTTGCGAATGGTGCAGCACAGGTCCGGGTTCCGCTTCCAGAGTTCAGGGCCATTGATGTCCGCTTGCTCGTCGAGGGTCAAGTCCGGTTCAAGCGATTCAATGCCGAAACCGAAGAAGTCTTCGAGGCGGCGCCTCAAGGCAATTGTTTCCGGAAACAGAAGCCCGGTGTCGAGGGTGAAGACCGGGAACAAGAGCCCTTGTCTGCGCGCCAGATGGATGATGACCAGCCCCGCCCCTTGGAAGCTGGTGCCAATCGCCGCCCGCGCGCCAAATCGCCCCCAGGCCCACGCCAGGATTTCCTCGGTGGATTGGCTTTCAAATTGCGCGTTCAGCGCCCGGACATCGGCCGGCGATAGCCGCTGACGCGCCGGGACCGGCATGGCCGGCTTCGCGTGCGGAGCGATTTCGGCGCGGTTGCCTTGGGCGCCCTGGTTGGATGCCTTCCCCGGAATCGGTGGATGAGCGGCCCTCCGGTCCGCCGCCGCGACAGAGAGGTTGCTCATTGGGTGGGATGATCATTCCACACAACCCTGGCGCAAAAGTCGCCAAAGCGTTCTCCCGCTTCCCGCTCTTTTTTGTAATGCGCCAGCAGCGTTCGCACTTCGCTAATCAGCTCGTCGCCCTTGACAGAATCTTTATAGACCCGGTTCAGGCGCGTGCTGGCTTCGTTCCCGCCGACATAGATCTGGTACTTGTTGGGCGCCTTCCCTACAAACGCCAATTCCGCCGTGTAGGGCCGGGTGCAGCCATTAGGGCAGCCGGTCATGCGGACGATGAGCTTTTCTCTCTCCAATCCCAATTCGGCAAGCACCCCCTCGATACGGCTCAGAATCGACGGCATGGCCCGCTCCGATTCGGCCAGCGCCAGCCCGCAGGTGGGCAGGGCCGGGCAGGCCATGGAAGCCAGTCGCGTGGGGCTGAAGGGATTTGCCGTGGAAACACCATGCCCGCCCAGGCGGCGATCGATCTCCTCGCGCTCCCCCGCTCCCACGTTCACCAGCAGCAGATTCTGTGACGGTGTCAGACGCACCTCCGTTTGAAATTGCTCCGCAACCTCGCGCAAGCCCGTTTTGAGCCGATAGCCCTCAGCGTCTGCAATCCGCCCATTCTCGACAAAGAGGCCCAGGAAGTACCTGCCGTCGCTCTGTTTGTGCCATCCAAGCAAGTCGCCCTGGGTCGTAAACTTGAATGGACGGGCGGCGCCGAGTTCTATCCCCGCCCGCTGCTCCAGTTCAGTGCGGAACCAATCCACTCCCCGCTCAGCGAGGAGATACTTGAGGCGGGCATGTTTTCGGTTGGTCCGGTCCCCATAATCCCGATGGATGGTGATGGCCGCCTTAGCCACTGCTTCCACCTGGTCCGGTGTGATGAATCCAATCACGTCCGCCAACCGCGGAAAGGTCTGCGCGTTGCCATGCGACATCCCCATCCCCCCGCCTGCCAGGACGTTGTAGCCGGCCAACTGGTCGCCTTCGGCAATTACCACAAACCCGAGGTCATTTGTGAAAATATCGATGTCGTTGAGCGGTGGGATGACGAACGCTGTCTTGAATTTGCGCGGCAGATAGCGCGCTCCATAGAGCGGATCGACAAACTTCGCGTTGGCCTCATCGTTCAAGTCCAGTTCCCTGCCCTCAATCCAAATGGCGTGGTAGGCAGGCGCCTTGGGCGCCAGCTTGCCTGAGAGAACACGGGCCTCCTCCAGCACCCGCTCTACTAGCGGGCTCGTCGCAGGCGTCGGTGGCGCCAACACGTTCCGTTCCACGTCGCCACATGCCGCAACCGTTGAAATCAGCGCCTCGTTGAGGCTCTTGATGGTCTGACGCAGGTTCGACTTGAGTACCCCATGGAATTGGAAGTCCTGGCGGGTCGTAATCCGCATCGTATTGTTCCCATACTGGCTGCTCAATCGGTCGCACGCCAAGTATTGGCGCGCACTTAGAACCCCACCGGGAAACTTGGTCCGCACCATGAGTTGGTAATGCCTGGCAACCTTGCGCAGGTCGCGGTCATCCTGCTGATAAACCCCATGAAACTTCAGAAACTCGTAATCGTCCTCCGAAAACCGATCCAGCGATGGATTCTCAAGCGCCTGAAAAATCGTGCCCGAAAGCGTCGGACTGCTCTCTTTGAGGCCTTCGTTTCGCGCGAGCTTAGTAGCTGCTGGTGCTGCAATCATAAGTTAGTTGCTAATGATATGTAGGATTATGCCATGGCCTTGCTCACTTGTCAAATACTGCCGCCCGCCTTATGTGCCCTGGTCTGCGGCAGCGCGGGTCCCCCGGCAATCAGGGAAGGCTGAGCAGCCCCAGAAGGACTGGCCAGCGTGAGCCCCGTGCTTGGCGGCGCGCAGGCGCATTGGTTTGCCGCAGAGAGGTCAAGCAAGAGACGGAGTCTTGTCAGACGAGTCTGATCCGTCAGACCGGTCTGACTGGTCGGACGGTTCAGCATTTGGTCCTTTCATAGAGGTGCCAGTCTATCACCGTTTCTCAATCATCTCCAGCAGTTCTTTTTCTCCAATAATCCTTACTCTCAGCTTCTGCGCCTTTTCCAGCTTCGACCCCGGCTCTTCCCCGGCCACCACGAAATCCGTCTTCTTGCTGACGCTGCCGCTGACCTTTCCCCCGGCAGCCTCAATTCTCTCCGTCACCTCCTCCCGTTTGAGGCCTGGCAGAGTGCCGGTCAGCACGAAGATTTTGCCCTCAAGCGGCCCAGCGGCGGCTTTGGGTTTGTAGAGCTCGGAAGTGAAATTCAGTTTAGCCTTGCGCAACCGCTCCAGCAGCGTTCGATTCTGGCGGTCGCCATGCCATTGAACAATGCTCTGGGCAATGACCTCGCCGACATCTTCGCACTGGGTCAACTGGGGAATGCTGGCGTTGAAGACGTCCTCCAAGGTCGGGAAACATCGGCTCAGCGCCTTGGCCACGCCGGCGCCGACGTGCAACACGCCCAAGCCGAAAAGGATGCGCCACGTCTCGCGCTGTTTGCTGGCGTCGATGGCCTGCAGAAAATTCCGGGCCGATTTTTCACCCATCCTTTCCAACCCGGCCAGTTCCTCCAGCTTCAAGCGGTAAAGGTCGGCCACATCGCGCACTAACCCGCTTTGCACCAACTGCCGCACCAGAACCTCGCCTCCGCCTTCGATGTCCATGGCGCCTCGCGAGCACCAATGTTCGATCCGTCCGCGAATCTGCGCCGGGCAATCCGAATTCGGACACCGCCACACAACGCCTTCGTCTCCGGGCGCGGCGCCGGCCATGCGCGAGACCTTCGAGCCACATTCGGGGCATTGGCTGGGGAACCGGAAAGGAACTTCGGCGCCCGTTCGCTTCGTCAAAACCACATCGACGACCGCCGGGATGACCTCGCCCGCTTTTTCAATAGTGACGGTGTCGCCGACCCGGATGTCTTTTTGGCGGATGTAATCCTCGTTGTGAAGGGTGGCGCGGCCGATTGTGCTGCCGGCCAACAGAACTGGTTCCAGTTCGGCCACGGGTGTCAGCGCGCCGGTACGGCCAACCTGGACGGTGACGCCCTTGAGTTTGGTCTCGGCTTGCTCCGCCGCATACTTGTAGGCAATGGCCCAACGCGGCGCCTTGGCGGTGAAACCCGCCCTCTGCCGTTGCTCAAGAGAGTTGAGCTTCACCACGGCGCCGTCGGTTTCATAAGCAAAACCCCGACGAACCTGCTCCAACTCCTCGATGGCCTTCACCAGCTCATCCGCGGAATGGCAATGCCAAGTCCTCTCGGGCGTATTGAAACCGAGGGTCTTGAGCCATTGGAGCAATTGATCGTGCCGCTCCAACCGCACGTTCGTGCCCTCGATTTGGCCGACGCCATAGACCACAATGTCCAGCGGTCTCCGGGCCACAATGCGTGGGTCCAATTGTTTGAGCGAGCCGGCGGCAGCGTTGCGGGCATTGGCGAACGGTTCCTCGCCATTGGCCGCGCGCTCGGTATTCAGCCGCTTGAAGCCGGTCTTGGTCAGATAAACCTCGCCTCGCACCTCGATGACGGAACGTGCCGGTGCGCTGACGGATTCCTCCTCCAGCCGGTGGGGAATGCTCCGGATCGTCTTGAGGTTGGCAGTAATGTCGTCGCCCGTCGTCCCGTCGCCTCGGGTCGAGCCGCATAAGAACAGCCCGTCTTCGTAACGCAAGTTGATGGCGATGCCATCGACCTTTGGCTCGACCACCCATTCCAATTTCTCCTTGGGGAGCAAGCGTTGAAGCCGATTGACAAACTCCCGCAACTCCTGCTGCGAATAGGTATTATCCAGGCTGAGCATCGGCTGCGGGTGACGCACCGGCTTGAACTCCTTGAGCGGTTCGCCGCCGACCCGTTGCGTCGGTGAGTCCGGGCTTATCAACTCCGGATACTGCTTTTCCAAATCGGCCAGTTCACGATATAGCCGGTCGTATTCAAAGTCGCTTATCGTCGGTTGCCCCAGGACGTAATAAGCGTGGTCGTGTTGGCGAGTTTCCCTCGCCAGTTGGCGGTGACGCGTCTTGGCCTCAGCGAGTGTCATGGGACAACTTCTATTCAGCCCGGAGGAAAATGCACGCAAAAAACGGACGACTCAATGAGCACACCTTGCAAGGTGTGCTCATTTCCGGTTGCTGCCGCAACGTCGTCAATCCCAGAGTCTCATCAATAGGGGCCAAGTTCGCTGGGTGCTGCCCGGATTTGCTCGGCCCCAGCGCCACTCGGCGTGATGGGGCGGGGCGGCAGGCTTTAGAGTTGACCAACCCGGTCTCGAAGCGCACCATCAGCTTGTCAGCAACATCTATCCTCATGAATGCGCCAAACCACTATCCGCGCCGCCTCAGCCCCGCCTTCCTCCTCGCTGGCCTGCTCCTCCTGCCTCGGCCCCAGCCGGCCATTGCCGCTGGGGCTGCGGTCACCGCCGCAACCGGCCGACTCGAGCTTCCCACCTACCCATGGGCCGCCAATAAGTATCCCTATTTTCAGGGCACCGACCGGGTCAACGTTTACCCCTACCCGATGCTCGATTTCCTGAGCCGGCAAAAGACCAATCGGACTTACCGGACGGTGGTTTTGGAGAACGAGTATCTGCGCATCACCTTTCTGCCGGAGTTGGGAGGAAAGATCTACCAGGTGCTCGATAAGACCACCGGCCAGCCAATGTTCTATGTGAACCATGTCGTCAAGCCGGGTCTGATCGGCGAATGTGGCGCCTGGACCAGCGGCGGAGTCGAGTGGAACACCGGGCCGCAAGGCCACACCGTCAGTTGCATGCAGCCGGTGGACGTCGAGATCCTGCCGCCGGCACGAGACGGTTCCCGCTCCGTGGCCATCGGCGAGACCGAAGGCATTTACGGCACCAAATGGACGGTTGTCGTCACTCTGCGGCCTGGGCGCGCCTTCATCGAGGAGCGCATCCGAATCTATAATCCGACGGAGACCGTCCGCCCCTATTACTTCTGGAACGACACCGCCTCCCCCGACACGTCCGGATTCCGGTTCATTTACCCCATGACCCTTGGCTGCGATCATGCCGGCGTGAAGTTCTTCCATTGGCCAATCGACCACGGCATCGACCTGAGCCGCGGCACGAATTACCAGGATGCCTCCTCCATTTTTGCCTGGTATTGCAACCAGGATTTCTTTGGCTCTTACAACGACGACCTCGACCACGGTGTCGTCTCCTGCGCCAATCATTATCAGCTCCCCGGCAAGAAGGCCTGGACGTGGGGGCACGGCAGCTACGGCGCCATGCATGAAATGGACCTGACCGACAATGACGGCCCCTATGACGAGATTCAGACCGGCCCTTTACTGACCCAGGCCAAAGTCGGCCGGCTCGACCCCTGCGAGGCCGTCGAATGGAAGGAATGGTGGTATCCCATCCATGGCATCGGTGGCTTCACCTACGCCAACAAAGACGTGGCGGTAAATGCCTCGGTCCAGGACAATAAGCTGCAACTTCGGATGATGGGCACCACCACCTGGGACCCCGTCGAGGTGCGGGTCAATGGGAGCGCGGACGCCCTCGTCCGCGTCTCCAGAGGGCCGCGGTCGCGGACAAGGGCGTCCGCGCTCCTGCCAGCACCTGGCCAGTCACAGGAAATCCAGGCCCAAACGCACC
>JAJYHY010000540.1 GCA_021784555.1 bacterium | reverse complement strand
ATGTCATCCCATTTGCCCGCACGCCGGGCAACGCGGAGTTTTGAACCCGGGGGGCGGACCGCCCTCATAGTGCCGGGAAAGGCCTTTAAACTGGCTGTGACCGCTCACGGCGGCAACAAGAAGTCGGATTTCATCCCCCGCGCCTCCACACCGCGTTACACCGCCATTCCCAGCTCACGTTCGACCATCTAGGCAGAAATCTGTGCCCAACGCTGTTTGTGCCGGGCCACCGGTTCGTCCCGCTTAAGGTGCTTCTCGGGCAATAAACCCGGAGTGGGCTCGCGGAAGCATAGGATGCGCCCACCATCGTCGAGCTTAAGCAGACGCGTTTCGCCGTTACGTCTCCTGGCCATTTTGCGGAGGTCGGACCAGGCCAGCGCCATCTCGTGGAAATGTGCGATCGTTCGTCGGCGCTCTTTACAGCCGATCATGTGGAACGGAACTCATTGAACATGAGCATCTTGTGAAAATTCTACTCCTTCGTTCTCTCTGGGACCGCCGGAATTACTTACAGCTTTAATGGATAGGTAACAGTGAACTGATCTGATATATCAGATTTGTAAGTGGCTCGCTATGAGTGGCTTGCGTGGAGCGAAGCCCAGTGCTCGTTCGCTTTGGCACCACTCTTGCTTCACGGCGACCCGACCACGTTGATAAGCTAAATGAAACAGGGGTCACAGAATTGCAACATATGAAGACAAGAAGTTTAGTCATAACAACACTGTTGGGGGCCGCAGTTCTCGGTTGCGCGTCCATCACAAGAGCGGACATTGTCGGAAGTCTCTATGAGGGGGGCGCTAATGACTGGGGCAATGGAAGTACCGTCCCGAGCGGGACGGCGAACGTTACGTTTAGTGTTCCGAATGGGAGCCTCACGTTTGACAGCACAGCCGCTGCTAACGGTTATACCATCGGGGGATGGCTGGCAACCGGCGGGGCCTCGATTCTGACTGGCAGCGGCGAAGCGGGTAACACAATGGATAATGTCGCCGTCGTGATGTCGGGCACAGTCTCGGTGACTCACGGCGAAACGTTCAACGTCACGCAAGATGATGGCTTGGTGTTGACTATTGACGGGTTCGGTGTGCTGAGCAATCCCGGTCCACACGCTCCCACCGCATACACAGGCACATATAATGGACCCACGGGAAACTATGCGTTTACGCTGGATTATTGGGAAATTGATGGCCCTCCAGCCGTTTTGAAGGTGGACCTGCCGTTCACCCCATCTGTTCCAGACGGCGGCACGACTGCCGGACTGCTCGGCTTCGGCTTGCTTTGCTTGGGTACGCTCCGCCGAAAGTTGAACGTTTAGCTCGGTCGAGGAGCTACCCTCTTCGCGACAACGGCTGGCGCAAGTCGGCCGTTCTGTTTTGGCCTGTGGTCTTCCGTGAATAATGGCCGCAGCGGGCGCTAAATGCTCGGTGCGGCGCGTATTGAAGGAGCGTGTCGTCCAGACGAGTGCGGTTGGTTGGTGGGCTGGGCGCTCTCCGGGACGGAGACTCCGGGAACTCGCTGGGTGACTTGCTTTTGTGAGGACGCAAGCCGATTCCGACTTAATGGTTGGCATCGGCCTCCCACATCTCGTTCTGTCATTTCTCGCCTCATCACCGTGGAAATAATGGGGCTGACCCTGACGTTGGTTGGTATCTCGACCTGCGCCGGTATGGAGCGGTGCCCCACGCGGGGTTCGGCCTGGGCTTTGAGCGGCTGCTCATGTTTCTCACTGGCGTCCCGAACATTCGGGATGTCATCCCATTTGCCCGCACGCCGGGCAACGCGGAGTTTTGAACAACTCTACTTCGGCCGAAACCACAGCATCCTGGCGCCGTCCGGTGCATTCGTGTAAGTCCACTGGTAGGAAATCGGGCCTTGCTGGGGGCGAACGATGGTCACTCTGGGAGTCAGATGCCGAGGCTTGCCAGGGGGGCCGAGCCGGGCATAAGGCGCCGGACGCACCTCGTGGCGTTCACACCCAACGCAGCAGAGAAACAGGGCCGGGAACAGGAGCAGCAGCAGGACGGCTTCCATAAGCTCGCGACGCGCACCCTCAGGCCGCTTTTTTCGTAAGCGGCGACCGACCATGATCTGCCCACACTGATCACGAACAGGAAACGGCGGGAGCATTGAGCATTGAGCATTAGGTATTGCCCCAATCACGGCTCAACTGAGGGGCCGCGATAGCCGCACAGCCCGGCCCGTGGGGAGTTGACCAACGGGAGCAGCATTTCTTCGCCGCATTCGTGCTGGGTGGCGCAGTCGTCGCACAAATTGC
The DNA here is from genome assembly GCA_021784555.1 of bacterium. Taxonomy (GTDB): domain Bacteria; phylum Verrucomicrobiota; class Verrucomicrobiia; order Limisphaerales; family UBA8199; genus JAJYHY01. The sequence continues at coordinate 1,773 of JAJYHY010000540.1, read as the reverse complement.
CTTTGCCGTCATAGCCACACTCCGTGCATATCTGCGTGGCAGGTTTTCCGCAGACCGCGCATTGGTACTCCGGCGGCTCGTTGCGGGCCAGTACCTTGAACTCGCCTTTTATCGCGGGCGCCACATGCTCGCCTGCGACCTTCAATTTCAGGTGGGTCGTCGTGCCAAAATCGTATTGGTGTTCGAAAACCATGCCGGTCTGGAGCCGGCTGCCCAGAGCTTCGTCCATAATCTCGTCGCCGGAACGCTCGTCTTCCAGGAGCCGTTCGTAGCCGCCAGAGAGCATCTCCGAGAGACCCGGGCCGGCGCCCTTAAGACGCGGCCGTTTGACCGGAAATTCGAAGGCGCTCAGGTGACCGCAGCATTCCAGCCAAAGGCGGCGCAGCACGCTGTCCAAACCACCGAACGAGCGATTGGCCGGGGTTTGCAGATGCACCCAGTAATCCGGGCCATAACGGCCCTCCACAACCAAGTGGAACCAGCGCTGGGCCTTTTTGCCGCGTGCGGGCGCGGCGTGCTCTTCCCAGCACCGCTTCAGGTGGTTGGTCATCTGGCGTTTGCCAAAGGTTCGGCCGCATAGCCGGCAGCTTGCGGAAGTAGTTTCGTCGTTCATAACGGTAATCCTGTTCTCACGGACTGTTTGAGTCGTTGCCTTCGTTCTCGCCCGGTCGCGTGGCGGCGGCGATCGGCTGTCTATTATTTCTTCCCACGGCCAACCGGCCTTTTGCTTTCCGCCATATTCTGCAGGATTTGGTGGATTTGATCCAGCTCCTGGCCGTACTTGGTCCAATCGGCCTCTTTTAGATACTCCATCGCCTTGTTGTAATGAGAGAGAGCCTCTTGCGCCATGGCCGGAAGCCGTCCGGTGGGCTGACCCGTGAACACCCTCTGCTGTTGTTGCGGCGGCACGCCTCCAGCCGAGAAAACCGCGCGTAGCGCCGTGTCGAGGTCCTTTTCCATCTCCAGTTGCCCGTCCTGAACGGCGATTACCCTCTTTAGTTGCGGCATCTGGCCCTGCTCCGATTGCAAGTACACCGGCTCGACATAGATGAATGAATGCGCGATGGGGATGATGAGCAGGTTGCCTCGGATGACACTGGACCCCTGCTGGCCCCACAATGTCATTTCCGCGGAGATGTTGGGCTGCTGATTGATACGCGCCTCGATCTGCATCGGCCCGTAGATCAACTTATCCTTGGACAATGTATAAACCAGGAGTTGGCCGTAGTTGTTGCCGTCGCACCGGGCGCACATCCAGGCGACCATGTTGTCCTTTTTTGCGGGAGTCAGCGGCAGCATCAGGATGAACTCCTCGGATTTTGCCCCGGGCAGACGCATGATAATGTAATAGGGCAAGATGGACTGCTGCGTATTTCGATAGACCTCGTTGGGGATGTCCCAGAGGTCTTCCCGATTGTAAAAGACCTGCGGGTCGGTCATGTGATAGGTGGCGTAGATCTGGGCCTGGATGACAAACAGGTCGGTTGGGTATCGGATGTGCGCCCTCAGGAACGCGGGCATCTCGCTGGCCGGTTTGAACAGCGTCGGGAAAATCTTGCTGTAGGTCTGCGCGATTGGGTCCGACGGGTCCACAATGTAATACGAGACGTCCCCATTGTAGGCGTCAATCACAACCTTGATCGAGTTCCGGATGTAATTGATACCGCTCTGGCCCAGGCTCTGATCCAGCGGTTGGGAATAGGGAAACATGCCGCTGGTGGTGTAGGCGTCGTGAATCCAATAGAGATGACCGTCCTGGCCCACCACCAAGTA
>JAJYHY010000539.1 GCA_021784555.1 bacterium | reverse complement strand
CGCCCTCGCCGCAGACGCCGGAAAACTTGACCTGTCCGCAACATATCTTGGAGTTCAAGGACTCTAGTTCCGTAGGAACGGCATCTTTGTAGAGACCGTAATCACAAACCTTTTCCAGTTCCGTAGGAACGGCATCGCGGCGCACCACAAATATGCCGGCCCTGACGGGCCTCACGCGCGTTGGGCGGGCGCTTCTACAAATATGCCGGCCCTGACGGGCCTCACGCGCGTTGGGCGGGCGCTTCTACAAATATGCCGGCCCTGACGGGCCTCACGCGCGCTGGGCCGCCGCCAATTTGCGATAGCTGGGTGTTTGCGGGTAAAGTTGAGGGCAGAGCGCAACGCCGACACCGCTTTCCGAGGCGCGGCGCAATCCTCTGGCAACAGCCCAAGTTCCAAAGCGGCGTGGCGTTTCACTTCCCGCCGCACTCCACAACCTGGCGGCCCTGTGGAACGCCGCGCCAGCGTCTTTGGAGCGGCTGTGGTCTGCCGCTTTCCCCGGGACTGAAGGGTATCCGCCAGACACTTTGAACCGCACCCCCTCGGAACTTCGGCGCTGCGACCTGTTCCCGGAACAGCGCCTATTGAGCCGGCGCGCTCCCAGGCATCTCCGCCAGCATTTTCGCGCTGGCATCCATGGCTTGGCAAAGGATCACGGAGACACAACAGACCTTGCGGACGGCCTTCTTGGCTACGAGCGCGTCCGCTTGGGCGGGTTCCGAGTCGTCTGCCGCGAGGCCTTCGAGCGAGGTGCGCCGATTAGGAAGTGCCTTTTCGTCGAGCGCAGAAATGTCGTCTATGAGCTCTTTGCGCAAATCCTGCTCGACGATCTGGGCTGAGCATCGATTTGTTAATGTTATCGGAGCTGTTGGTTTCGTTCACCTGGGCCTCGGGCGCCGCCAACCCCGGCAAAACCAGCAGCACTGTCGCTATGCGGATGAATGTGCCCTTCATAGTCCCAAATCGAAAACGAAGACTTTCGTGCCTGCCCCCTTTTCTCGGGCGGCGCCGACTCCCGCTCATGTGCCCCAATGATATTCTAAAGGACATTAGACCGGCACCGAACTATCCAGGATTGGGACATCTTTGCTCACCTTTGGGACGATGTGCCCGCCGTCGAGCTCGGGACGTTGGCGGCACCCTTGGCGTCCAACACACCAGATCGGCGCGGCTCGCTTTCCCGTGCCTGCGCTACATGCCGAAGATTTGCGTCTCGCGCCCCGTCGCCGCTTTTTTCGCGTTTTCGGTTTGACGCCCGGCACTGAAAGTGCTACCTAAGAGAATTCTGGAAACAGGAATCACAAGCATGAAAACCGACCAGTTCTCCGCGCAGGACTCCGTCCGACGGGCTGTGGTGAAGCTTGGCAAACGGCACAGGGACTGGTCCCCGCCTGCTGGGCGTCAGGGCGCAAGCCTGCTTAGACGTCGGCTGGGAGGCGCTTGCCTCGTGCTCTCGCTCTGCCTCAGCCTGTCCATCCTTGCTCCAGTGCGCCTGCGTGCGGGTGTTGTTTACCCAACGTTCACGGCCAGCAGCCCGAATATCACCCCAGGAGGTACGGTTGATGTGTCAGTCACTGTGGACCAGTTCGACCTCTATAGCGCCAATTTCACCTTGTCCTGGAACTCCAGCGTTCTGACGAGCGCAACGATCGTGTATCAGAATCCGACCCTCAGCAGTCCAGGTTTCAACACGAGCAACTCTGGCTACTTGACCTATAGCTGGTTTTCCGGTAGCGAGACAACGCTTCCAGCGAACAGCACCATTTTCACCGTGCAGTTCTCGGCGGCGAGCGGTGTCAGCGTGGGCGCCTCTTCGGCCGTCAGTTTCACCGACACCCCCACGGCGAGGTCGGTAACGCTGTCGGATCTTTCAACCGGAACTCCGAGTAACGGGGGCATGTTCACGGTGGATGGCACCGTGACGGTCGTACCGGAGCCAATCAACTACGGCCTTGCGTGCTTCGGCCTCCTCTATTTGGCCGCTATCATTATTCGGCGCCGGCACCCGCTCAGACGCCCCTACTCCACCCGAACTCTGTAGAACCGTTCCCTTGCCGAGGGCGACGCGCCCGCGTCGCTCAGCACTTTCACCGCGCCGTCGCCCTCGATCACCCGCAGGGCCGTCCAATTGGAGGTCGACAAGGAGTCCGTACGTTCCAAGACGTAGCGGTGCCCGCTTTGCGTCCGCACAGAGATGTGGAAAGGGCCACTCCCAGGAGTCGCGCCGCTGAACCGCAGCACGAGCGGCTCGACCACGCTGAGCCGCCCATGCTGCGCATCGAATGCCGCCTCCCTGAAGTTCACCCCCACCTCACGCATCGTCAGGGCGTCACCCAGGGACAACACCGTGCTGCTGCCGGGCCGGCCAACCACCTCAAAGTTCACCGCGAATATCCTGGTCCCGTCGGGCACGGTCGCCCCCACCGCGTCGGGGTCATACCACACAAACGCCAGCCTGCCCTGTTTGGCCTGTGTCGTGCCAAAGCTGTCCGCCGACATGCCTCTGAGCCCGTAACTTTCGGTCCCCGCATACCTAAGCACCGCCGGACTCCACTCCAGCGTAAACTGGGCGTTGTCCACGTCCCGGAACGTGCTGACGCTTACCGGCACTGCCACCCTCTGCCCAGCCATTGCCGTCTGCTCGTCCAAGTGAAACATTACCCCCGGCCCCGCAACCTGAGCCGCAGCCCGTTGCAGCGCCAGCGTCTGGCCTCCGCCAGGCGGCGTCCAGGAGTTGTCCACGTCCCCCAGCTTAACCGCCACAAAGTCCTGCCCGATCGCATCCGCCAGCAGGTTCGTTGTCCAAATATTGCTCGGCGCGTCCCACGGATTCTGCGGGTCCGGAAACACGTAATCGGCCGGCACAAACCGCCACAGCCCCGCAGGGAAGCTGTTGCTGTAGGCCAGAAGCAAGCGCTGGATGAGGACCAAGTCTGTGCCGTTGATATCCCCTGACCCGTCGACATCGGCCGCCAGGAGCTTGTATGGAGAGTCCAGCCTCGCCAGGGCCAAGAGGTGCCGCTGGATGAGGACCAAGTCCGTCCCGTTAATGCCGTTAGCAGGGTTGCTGTCGTCGCTTTTGGCCGGGGTCACGCAATAGGTATCTCCCGGAGTCAGGTTGCTCGACGCATAGGTGCCGTCGCTGGCGGTGAGGCCGGTCAAATTGGTGTCTCCGGTGAGATTCATCGTGACGTTGGCCACTCGGACCGAAGACAGGCCGCTGGCCGGGTAATTGGTTGGATAATAGGCCACCGTGCCCGAAATCGACACGTCGAAGGCGAAGCTGCCCCAGTGGGTGCCCCAGCGACCGTCCTCAGTAGGATACTGGCTAAGCACGGTGCCGCGCGTCAGGGCGTACTCGTTGAAGAGCCAGAAGACCGACTCATTGGATGGGTCCAGCGCAATCCCGCTGTAGTCGCCCCAGCGATTTTCCGACCCGCCGAAGGCCCGGTAATAATAATCGACTCCCGTCGCGAGGACGAGTGCGGGCTCCATTGTCCCTGCCGGGTCGCTCGTCTCTCGACCGGTGTAATAGGCGCCCGGATAAACGCCGGGGCCGGAGGCGGCAAAGCCGATGCCGATGTCGCCGCGCGAATCGACCCCGATCGACGGGTAGAAGGTGTATGTCCCCGAGGCGATCTCTTCACCCCCGATGTCTCCCTGGTCGGCCAGGGCCAACGCGGACAAGTTGGAGGTGTCGATGCGGTACCAGTGCGCCGTGGCTTGGCCAGCGTCCGTGCCGGAGCGCGGGACGACGGTGTTCGCTACATACAGATTGTTGTCCCGCCAGACCGCCTGGAGCGGCCGAATGTCGCCCGTGGAGACGAGATTGGTGGTTCCGGGTTGAGACGCGTCCGGCCAGGTCGTCAGGGAATCGTTATTGATTTGGCCGACATCAATCATCTGGCTGGTGAAGCTCGGTGAGTTCGTCGGGCTATCCACGCGAATGACCTCGAGCAAATCGTCGCCCCCCGAGGTCCAGCCTGAACTGACCAGAAACGTGCCCGCCCCAGGCCCGACGCCCCCAACCCCATAGACGTGCGCCGGCTGGAG
>JAJYHY010000538.1 GCA_021784555.1 bacterium | reverse complement strand
TTCCTGCTGCTGGGCCCGACGGGAGTAGGCAAGACGGAGACGGTCGTGGTGACCACCGCGCACGTCTGCGGCGCTGGCCAGTTGTTCCGGTTCGACATGTCCGAGTTCCAGACCCAGGAATCGCTGGGTCTGCTGCTGGGCGCGCGCCTGGGCGAGAACGGTTATTTGGGCGCGGTGCGTGAGCGGGCGGCCGAAGGCTCGCTCCTCTTCGACGAGGCCGAGAAGGCCCACCCGCGCGTGCTCGACATCCTGCTGCAACTGCTCGACGCCGCCCGGCTCACCGTCGCCACCGGCCAAACCCTGGACTTCAGCGGCTTCTATGTCTGGCTCACCTCAAACATCGGCTCCGCCGAGCTACTTGCCCTGCAGCATTCCACCGATGCCACGCTGGAGCGTCACGTCCTGACCCGCGCCCAACAAGCCCTGCGCCCGGAGATCTTCGCCCGCATCACCGAGAAACTCGTGTTTCACCGCCTGAGCTACGAGCACCAATTGGAGATCGCGCAGAAATTCCTGGCACGCGAGATTGAATTCCTCACCGCTTGTGGCCACAAGCTGGAGTTGGACGCCTCTGTCCTCCCTTTCCTCGTGCGCAAGGGCTTTCACCCGAAACTTGGTGCCCGTCCCATGCGCGACGCTGTGGAGAAACTGGTTGGCGATGCGGTGGCCGACTGCCTCCTCAGCGCGCAAGCCGCGTGTGGTGTGCTCGCGGTGGACGAGGCACGCGATTGCCTGGTCGTGCGGTAGAACTGACGGGGATCAAACTCAGATCATCGGTTGGAATTGGAAGTGAGGCCGCTGGGATTCGGGTAACCATTCTCGAGGTGCGCGCGTGCGCCCTCGATGCAGTTCAGTTTGATCGCGCAGGGGTTTGCAAATCCGCCGAATGGCGAAAACGATCAGGTTTACTCTGAAAACCTTGCCTGCGGCATCCCTGTCATTTCTTCGGGTGGTGACACTTGGCCGCGATGAAAACCTACGCGCCAGGTTTGGGGTCGGCGGCGCGGGCGTCAAGAAGGAACGGAAGCCGCGAACCGTAGTATTCTTGACACTCGCGCCGCCGACATAGAATGGCCGTGGTTGTCATCGCGCTGTCACACGGGATTGAGGCCGCATGGCGAAAATGGGGCCGATGCGCCGATTGAGGCGCTTTTTGAATGAGTTGTGCCGGTGGCGGGCAGCTTTGCCCACCTGGCGGATGATGTCGTGCCGCCTGGCGAGATTCGCCTGAGAATTGAGCCGGGCTTCGGTCTAGAGTTGGCGGCGGGAAGCGGAGGGCGGCGGCGCGGAACGAAGTCAGTGTAGCGTGCCGGCGCGGAGCGGCGACGCCAAGCTCCAGACGGAAGCCGGCGCGGATGCCGGTTGTCCATTGTCGATCGCGACGAGCGTGACCTTTGTGAAGAGGAACGGGCGGCGCCGGAGGGAAAATGGGGCCGGCCGCCAGCCCGTGGACCGGAGCAAAGGCCACGCTGGTCGCGGCGGAGTAGAGGTTTGGTGATAGGAAGGTTGAGCGTTTTTCGCTTTGGTAGGCCGGGCTGGTCACGGCAGCCCATTGGACGGCCGGCTCAGTAGCCGGCTGCGTCGATAAAGCTGTTCCAACTAATCGTTACGCCTCCCGTGCTCAGTGCGGGCTCTGCGGAGGAACGGCTCGTCTTGCCATCTCGCAGCTTTCCTTATAGTGAATGGGCGAGGGTGGAACCTCGCCCTCCTGTGGGCCTTTCAGATTCGCGCTTTCATCACTGTTTTCGGTGTCCCAAAAATGCATAGGCATGTCCCACCGCTGCATAGATGACGCTCCCGCCCATTGGTAAAGTCATGCCCATTATGGTAAGAAAACGCTTGATAAAAATACTCGCCGTAGCCTTTGGACTGGCGGCCGCAGGGTTGGTGCCCGCCCACGCCACTATCACCACCACATTGGTAGTAACGGACTCGGCCGGCGACAGCGTCACAATTGCCGACGGTGGCATTGGATCGTACTCCGGGCACGGCCCTGGCTACGGGGCTGACTCCAACCCAAACGCCAACACCGTCACGTGGGTCGGGACGATCGGGAACTGGTACCTCAACGTGGACACTGGGGTGCTCGATGGGAATCCAACGGCCGCTCCTAACCTGGACGTGAGCTTCCTGGATGACGAGAGCACTGGTCCCGGTACGCTGACAATCACCTTTACAGCCACTGGCCTCGGCCCACTGCCCGCCGATACGGCGGCCCCGCAGTTGAGCTTTGGCGGGACTACCGACAACGGCGAAGTTACTTACAATGCCCTCATTAATTCGTCTGAGACCACGATAGGTCCCCTGACAGGGCCATCCTTCTCCGGTGACAAGACGGGCGCTGAAGTGGGCGGGTTGCTGAGCACATTCACAATGGTCCAGTCGGTGGTTATCGACCACACCACTGGCGGTTCGACGAGCGGAGACGCGCGTTTCACCATCATCCCGGAGCCCACCACGATGCTCGCTGGCGCTTTGCTTCTGCTCCCGTTTGGGCTCAGCACGTTGCGTCCTCGAGGCATAGGACGTCGCTCAGCGTAACTCCCGGATCGGAGCCACGTTCTGAAGAGACCGCGGCTTCGCCGATATTGCCCCCCGACCGAGGCCGGCCACAAACCGGCCTTTTTTGCAGCCGCAGTTGCAGGGGGAGAGTTGTTCGAGCGCATGAGGCGTAGCGCCAGCGAGCGTCTTATCGACCCTGACCTTGGGCCGATTCTTGCTGCTGGTTATCGCTGCCAATGTCGGCCCTGGAGCGAACAGGAGCGGATTGCGGTCAAATGCACAGGCGAATGACAGAATCGCAGTGGGCGGGTGAGTTGTGGTGTCCCCGCGATGTCCCAAAAACGAATATGAATGTCCCAAACGTGTATAGACCCCCATGCCGGGTCTTCTGTTATTATTTCCGCCAGACAATTGAACCATGATTTGGTCCAGGAACACAAAGACGAAGACAGCCGCGGTTCCGGCGGCTTGAACTGGAAGCAGAGGCCTCAGGCGAGGTGGAAATGAGCATTTTTGTCCAACGCAAACGCAGGAAGCGCCAAGCTCTGATTTCTGCAGGCGCGTCGAATGGCCCTGGGCCGTGGTCTTTTGTTGTCCGGTGAACTCCCGACACGTTCGTCTGTAGCATTTGGTCTCAAGCATCGCTGCCAAAGGCCGATAGAGAAAGTGGCTGTCGCGTAGATTCGCGCCAAGCGGAAAGGGGCCTGCGAATTGACCGGCACGGAGTGTGCCCGGCGGAAAAGCTGAAAGTGGAAAACAGAAAGCAGAAACGCGGGCTCACAGGGGCAAAGGCTGAAAAACTGAAAAGCTGACACGCTGACATGCTGTGGGGGGGAGGAAGGCAAAGGGGGAAAAGCTGAAAGCAGAAAACGGAAAGCAGAAATGCGCACGCCTCACCGTTTTGCAGCGCGCGAGTTCTTGCTCTCCTGCGCTCCGAGACCCTTCCATCTGCACCTCTCATACTCAGCGGTTTCGCCTTGAGCGCCATCAGGCAAACTTTTGTTCCATTTCTGCCTTCTGCTTTTTGCTTTCTGCTTTGCAGTTTTGAATGAACGCCGTCGTTGAGCCGACCCCCGCGGTATCGGAAAGGGCGAGAAGGGCCGAGTGGAGCCTCTGGCTCGCCCTGGGCGCCCTCGCGCTGCTTTGGCTGGACCTGATCCACCAGCTCAGCTACATGTGGTCGAGCGACGAACAGTATGCCTTCGGCTGGTTCGTTCCGCTCCTGGCGCTTGGACTGGCCTGGCAGAAATGGGCAACGAGGCCGGCGCCCCGGCCGGGAGTTCCTTCCCGGTGGGCGATTGTCGCGCTGGTGGTGGTCGCGCTGGTTTTCCCGCCCGCCCGCGTAGTGGAGGAGGTGAACCAAGACTGGGCGCTGTTCAGTTGGCTGATGGCCACCACAGTCGTGGGGCTTTCGCTCTACGCGGTTTATTTGGCGGGGGGCCCGGGCTGTGCAAGGCATTTCGCGTTTCCGATCTGCTTCATCCTCGTGGCGGTTCGATGGCCTTACCGCGTCGAGAACTCCCTGACCTACCGGCTCATGGGCGTCGTGACTACCGTC
>JAJYHY010000140.1 GCA_021784555.1 bacterium | reverse complement strand
GGAAAGGAACCGACCAGCAGCCGAGGAACCAAAGCAACAGCCAAACCGAGAGCCGGCGCCAATTAAATTGCCAGCGGCAGCTCCAGCCCGCCAGGTACAGGGCCAGCGGAAGGACCGCGCCAAAGACGGCGACCCTGACCATCGTGAAACGGCGTTCGGTATCATCGATCCAGGAGTGCCAGAGCAGGGCCGCAACCAACCCGGCAAGCTCCACCGTCAGCAATGCGCCCAGGAAGGACAGAAGGCGGGCATCCTTGTCGAAATATGGGGTAACGAGCCAAAGGGCCGCCACTCCATACGCCACCGCGTTGAAGTTGGCCTGGAGAATCTCGCGCTCTCCGGTGAAGAACGCGATGGCGCCCAACCACCCCAGGGCCAGGCTGACGAGCAACGGTGCCGCCAGCCAGAGCACCTGGGATGAGCGGTTGCGCCTGAGCAACCCCAGCAGGAGCAACCCCATCCATGGAACCGCCTGGAAAATCGGCCCCGGCGGGGACCATCGGCACGGGATGGCCGGCCCGTCCTTTGCGCCCAATCCTCCCAGGTCCGCCGACGCGACGACCTCCAGTTTACCGCCCGAGATGTTTCCTGGTACTCGCCATGAGTACGTGCAGGGGCCGCTTCAGCCATGCTCGAAGGTTCCGGAGCCGATCTGGTGGCCTCCTCGATAAACTGTGAAGCGAGGCGGCTTGGACCAGTCGTAATTGAGCATGGTGTAAGCCCCATCGGCGCCCATGAGCTTGTAGTCCAGCGCCAAAGCCCGCGCCTGGGGCTGGATAGCCACCCAATTGGTCAGCGGACCGCCGATTCTCACGCTGGCCGGCCGGCCGGCGGAAATCGAGAGCCGGCGCTGGCCCGCGCGACGGAAGCCGCTGCAAGCCGCAGCCGCGCCCCGCCGCAGATACACGCCAGAAATGCTGTAGTTCCCAACCGGAAGACTCGTTTCAACTTCGGGTGAATCCAAGACCGCCGCCCATGAGGACATCGACCCGGTTCCATGCAGCATGAGCCGCTCGATGTATTGGCCATGAATCTTCAACCAACCCAAAGCCAGCGGGACATCGACAAGCCTGAGCCTGAATCGAGGTCCAGGAACGCGGCCCTTCACGTAATCGAACTCCAGGTGACAGGCGCGGCCTTGGAAGAAAAGATTGGCCGGGCACTCAAATCCGGTCAACGTGCCGTCCTGACAATTAACCGGCTTCTCGCGCTCACTCCAAGGCCGCAGCACAAGGTCGCCCCCCTCGGCTGTCCCAATATGATTCGGGTTTTCAACCAGGCCGATTTGCCATTCCCGCCCTTTTTCCACGAGTTTTCCCTGCCAGAAACAGCGCCAGACGAGGTTTCCGCCAAGCACGTTTTGGCCTCGGTAACCGTAGAGGTGGATATCGACCAACCGCGGGCGCCAGCCCGGCGGATAGCTCAGGTTAATGTTCGTGAATGTCTGATAGAAATACTGGCCCCGCCGCAGTGCGACAGGCGAAGGCTGTGGGGTGGAGAACACGGGGGCGGCAGCCAAGTCGCCGTTCCGGTTCAGGTCGAGGTAGAGCTTGCCTGTCGTGTAATCCCAGAGGAAAGGCAGATTGACGGTGTTGTTTGTCGTCGAGCTGGATACACCCTGGAAAGCCGACTCGATGATCCCACGGCCGACGGCTCTTCCGGCCAGGGGCGGCTCTTTCGGGAACGGGATGGAGCGCGAGGCGATGCGAAGGCGCCAGCCCTCAACGCGGCCGGGCAAAGGTTGGTATGCCAGATCAATTTCTTGCGTCGAAACGGGCGCCGACGGCTGATTTCCCTGGCCACCGACCGCACCAGGATCGGCCGCCAGCGCCTGTAACGCGCCCAACAAGAGGAGACTCGCGCCCAAAGCGGCCCCAAAGCCTTGCCATTGTCTGCCATGTTTCATCTGTTGTTTGCTTGAACCGACCACAAACTACCTGATTAGAGCGGGGCCAAGCCAATTCGTTCCGTTCAATTCGATAGGCGCGCATCCCGTCAGCCCTCACGGTTGGTAGAAACGGATGCGAAGAGCCCCTTTTCTATGCCGTCCTTTGCGCTCTCCGCGCCCTTTCGCGGCCATTTCTTGTGTTTTTTGCGGGGGCCACTTCCGGGATGCGCCCATTCGATAGCAGATCCGGATTTCGGGTTGGCCAAAGGCCGGGTGGTACTGGCAACATGCACCCCGCTCAAGTCCTGCTACTATAGACTGGCATGAAAGATACAATAGCAACCTTTGTGGCGGCCGCCTTCAGCCTCGCGGCGATCGCCTCGGCACAACCCCGACTCCCTCTCCCGACCAGATCCCAGGCCGAATGGCTCGATGCGGGTATCGGCGTCTTCGTTCACTGGTCGCCCAGTGTCTATCAAGGCACGCAGGGCGATAATCTCTCCACACCGGCCAATAGGATTGACCCTGACCGTTTCGACGCGGCCAAGATCGTCCGCGCCGCCAAGTCCGCCGGGGCGGGCTACCTGATCTTTGTCGCCAAACACATCGGCGGCTATTGCGCCTGGCAGACCGATACAACCGACTATTCCCTCAGAACGTCCCCGTGGAGGCATGGCAAAGGCGACATGGTGGGCGACCTGGCCGAGGCGTGCCGCAAACGGGGCCTGCGCTTTGGCGTCTATCTTTCACCGCGCGATGACTTCCACCATATCGGCGTGGGCGGGCGCGCCGCCAACCCGGAGGCCCAGCGCGCCTACAACGAGCTTTACCGCCGGCAACTGACGGAGATCCTGACGAAATACGGGCCGATGTTCGAAATGTGGTTTGACGGCGGCAATGTTGTGCCCGTCAACGACCTGATTCAAAAGCTCGCCCCCAACATCATCACCTTCCAGGGCCGCCGCCCCAATTCCACCCGCTGGGTCGGCACCGAGGCGGGCTTCGCCCCCTATCCCTGCTGGAACACCATTGACTGGAAACCGGGAGAAACGCCGGCGTCCGGCGCGGGCACTCCCACCGGCAATCTCTGGTGTCCGGCGGAGTGTGATGTTTCCATCCTGCGTCCCGACTGGTTCTGGACCAAGGGCAGCGACCATCACATCCTCAGCCTGAAGCAGTTGATTGAGATCTACTACCGCTCGGTCGGGCATGGGGTGAATCTGCTGCTCAACGTCACTCCTGACGGCCACGGCGTGGTGCCGGCGGCCCAGGTGCGCCGGTTGAAAGAATTCGGGGATGAGATACGCGCCCGCTTTGGCAAACCCCTGGCCTCGACCCAAGGGCGCGGCACGACGCTGGACCTGTCCCTCGGCAGCCCCAAAACGATTGACCACATCCAACTCCGCGAGGACATCCGCCAAGGCGAGCGCATCCGCAAGTTCGAGGTGGAAGGCCGAGGCGCTGACGGCAATTGGGTTGCGCTCTTTCACGGAACCCAGATTGGCGCTCGTCAGCTCATCCCCATTCATGCAGTGACGCTTTCCGGCTTGCGGCTTCAGGTCGAGAAGTCAATCGGCCAACCGCTCATTCGCCAATTCGCCGTCTTCTATGTGAACCGGCCCGTCCCCCAATCGGCCTACCGTTAGATCGGACACACGTATGCGCGTAGGAATTGCGAGCGATCACGGTGGGTTCGAGTTGAAGGAAAAACTGGCCGTCCGACTCCGTGATGCCGGTCACGAGGTGGTGGATTTCGGCGCCCGCGAGTTGGTTCCGGACGATGATTATCCCGACTTCGTCATCCCCCTGGGTCGGGCCGTGGCTTCTGGGAAAGTTGAGCGCGGTGTGGCGGCCTGCGGCAGCGGTGTCGGCGCCTCGGTTTGCCTGAACAAGGTCAAAGGGGTTCGCGCCTGTCTGATCGAGGATCATTTCTCCGCCAGACAGGGGGTCGAGGACGACGACCTGAACGTGATTTGTTTAGGCGGGCGCGTAGAAGCCCCGGAGTTGGCGTGGGACCTGGTCCAGACTTTTCTGGCGGCGAGATTCAGCCAGGCGCCACGGCACAGGCGTCGGCTGGACAAGGTGGCAGCGTTGGAGGCCAGAGCTACCACAACCGTGCCCGGTAAAACCGTGCTGGAAAGGTCGTCGAATCAGGATCACTGAAGTAGAGAGGGCCGGTTCCAATCGTAATGGTAGCCAAGGGATTCCAATTCGACATGTTCGCCGAGCATTCGAGGACGACTGTCTGACCGGCCTCGGCGATCACGTCCAACCCGAATGCGGGGCCGTTCGGGCTATGCACGCGGAGGGCTGGGCGGGCGCTCTGCACAAACCAGCACGAGCCATTCTCATCGCCGCCATTCAGGAACCCGCCCGCTCGTATCGCCGCATCCGGCGGCACTCGGATGCCAGTTAGCCTCCAGCCTCCCGGAATCCGAGACCCCTCTCCAACCACGGCCCAGCGCCTCTGTGGTTCGAGACAGCTTGCGGGCGGCGGGCAAACGGCTGCGGTCCTTTCGGGGCGGCGCGTGGAGGTCGCGACAATAAAATACGCGATCGCGTATTTTATTGTCGCGCCAGAGACAGCAGCTTCGCGCTACCAAACCAAGAAAAAGTGTCGGATTCCCCTCACCGGTGTCCATTATCCTGTAGATGATGGATAGAACCGACCAAGAGCTGCTGCGAGGATTTGCCGCCGAAGGCTCGGAGCAGGCCTTCGAGGCCCTGGTGCAACGCCACGTCAATCTCGTGTACTCGACCGCCCTCCGCCTGGTTGGCGAGGCGCAGATGGCCAAGGACGTGACGCAGGCGGTCTTCATCATCCTGGCGCGCAAAGCACCTGGGTTGAGCGCCAAGGTCGTTCTTTCCGCCTGGCTTTATCGCACCACAAGCTTTGCCGCCGCCGACGCGAGGAAGGCTGAACGGCGGCGGGCGGCGCGGGAATTGGAGGCAATCGCAATGGCAGAGCTTGCATCAGATGAGACTGACCCATTCTGGGAGCGGTTGGCGCCGCACCTCGACGACGCGATGAGTTGCCTCTCGGAGAAGGACCGGACGGCCATCGTCCTGCGGTTTTTCGAGAGCAAGAGCTTCCATAACGTGGGCGAGGCCCTGGGGACAAGCGACGATTCGGCGCAGAAGCGCGTGACGCGCGCGCTGGAAAAGCTGAGGCGGCTCCTGGTTAAGCGCGGGGTCTCACTCTCGGCAACGATGCTGGCGGGGACCATTATGAGCCAGGCAGTTAAGGCCGCTCCGGCGGGCGTAACGATCGCGGTGACGAGCGCTGCGGTCAAAGGCGCGTTTGCAGGCGCCTCCATCCTGGCCATTGTGAAAGGAACACTGAAAATGATGCTATACAATAAACTCAAAGGGATCTGTGCATGGTCCGCTCCGCTGCTGCTGGCGGCGAGCGCCGTGCCGGTAACCGTTCATCTGGCGGCGGACCATTTCAAACCGATTCAAGTCCACCTGGCCTTCCTCTCGAGCGGCGCGCAGAGGCTAATCCACGGAAACCACCCCGAACTCGAAGCGTTTTCGGACCAGGACAGAATCGTGTTGAGCAAACAAGAGCCTGCCTCCGTACGCCGAGTCCCGGGCGGCCTTGAGGCCCCCCTTTACGGCCAGATCAAATTCGGCCCCGAAGAAGCACCGAAGACCTACACCTTCCTCCTGGACGAACCGCCAGGCAAACCCCCGCGCCTCTGGGTCGATCGGAACGGGAACGGCGACCTTACCGATGATCCACCGCTGAAATGGGTTCTGGTCAAAGCGCCCAGCTCACCGCCACTGGACTACAGCGTCTATGGCGCCAAGGCGGCGCTGCTCGTCCAATCCGGCCGGCAAAGGATGGAATTTGGTTTGCATCTGCTCCGGCTTGGGCCTAAGCCCCGACAGGGAGCGGGCTTCCTGCTGTACGCTCCGGACTACGCGCGGACCGGGTACGTAACGTTGCGCGGCAGGAGGATCACGGCTGTTCTCAGGGATGACTTGGCGCGCGGAGATTTTCGCGGCTCGCCCGCCGACCCGTATCCCTCAGTTCATCTCCTGCTGGACCTGAACAGGGATGGGCAGTTCGTGCGTCGCGGAGAGACGTTTGCCGTGGCCAAACCGTTCAACATCGGCGGCGCCACCTACGAAATCACGGATATGTCGGCCCTGGGAGACTCTTTCAAAATCGTGAAGTCCACTCAGAAGGTTCCCGAGATTCCAATCCAGCCAGACTACAATATAGGCGACAAGCTCCCGCCGTTCGCGAAGACCACCCTTGACGGGCGGAGGGTGAGGTTCCCCGATGACTTCAAAGGCAAGCTCGTGTTGCTCGATTTCTGGGCGACCTGGTGCGGTCCCTGCGTGGCGGAGACGCCGAACTTGCGGGCAGCCTACGCCAAGTTTCACAAGCAGGGTTTTGAGATCCTGGGGATCAGCCTGGATAACGCCGGCCAGCGTGACATGCTCGCACAATTTACCAAAGTCCAGGGCATGACCTGGCCGCAGATCTACGAAGGCAAGGGATGGCAAGTGGACCTGTTCAGGCTTGTCGGCATCAGCGGTATTCCAGATTGGCTGCTCGTGGACGGCAGCACTGGCGAGATTCTCGGCCAGACCAGCGAACTGCGCGGACAACTGCTTTGGGCGATCCAGCGGGCGCTGGCGAAGAAACCGCTGACACCCTCGGCTTGGCCTCTGTAAGTCATGATTAGGCCCGGGGCGGCATGGACGGAGGCTTGGCCTGAGCGCGCAGCCAAACGTCAATAGAAGCCTCAGCGCCGTGCGGTGCCCGGCCAGTGCCTCGGGCGAAGGCTCGGCCCCCAGGATCGTGCTCCTCTGCCTATCCAGGAACTGCTGGCAGTTGTCGGACCAGCGTCGGACCGTCTTTGTGGTGAACTCAGTGACCGGCCCGACGAGTGCCTTCCAGGACGGGCTCGCTGCTGTTTCGCTCATTTTCACAGGCCCTAAGGGCCCTCGTTCGAGGCCAGATAAAATGACTCGTCGATGCCGTAGCGCCTCAGGACGCGGGCGGTGGCCTGACGCTCGGCCTCACCGGCGCCGATGACCATTCGGCGGAGAGAGTTGCTTTTCATGAACTCGATGATGTTATAGCCGTTGACTGGCTTTCGGAGGGCGGCTTTGAGATCGGAGAGGTAACTCACGCGCTGGCCATTGACTTTGTCCACCACCAGGTAGCGCAGGTCCTCATAGCCCAGGGTAAAGGAGTCGGGCAAGACCTGCGAGAGGATAACCAGGGCCGGGCGCTTCTTGGTTGGAGCCACGTCGCAGTAGTGGGTGAGGCTCAGCGGAGCGCGCCCGCGCCAGTCCGCCCCCCAGCCTTGGAGATAGGAATCGGTCAGGGGCTGGAAGACCAGGCCGCCGACGATGAGATATTCGGGTTCCTTGTCGTAAGTGGCAAAAGGCACCAGGGAATCGGTGAACCGGTATTTGGGAAGGCGGTAGGTCACCTCCATCCCCTTGTTGTCGCGCCAGATCTTCATCTTTACGGCGTCGCCCGCCCATTTGAAGCGCGTCGCGAGATTTTCCAGCATGATATTGCCATACTCCGGGTCGTCGTAGTCGCCCTGGATATCGACGTCGAAGCCGTCAATCTGGAGGATAATATCGTTGGGCCGCAGGACGTTGGGCAGGCCGTCCGGTCGCGGAGAAACCTCGATGACAATCACCCCCCGCGGAGGGCCGGGCAGATGGAGCGCCGCGAGCGAGGCGGGGTTCTCGGTCGGTTGCCAGTAGAAATGGAAGTAGCCCAGCCCATGGTATTGGCCGTTGCGGCGCGCATCGAGGATGGAACGGATGAAGGAGGCGGGGATAGCGATGCAAGTGCGGCCACTCTGCGCCCGCACTAGGCCAACCACCCGCGTCCCGGAAACAATCGGTTCGCACCAGCCCGCGTTCTGGATCTCCGAACTGGCCTCGAGTACCGCGTGATTGATCGGAGCCAACTGGGCCTGGCGCACGGTGTACTGGGTAAACTCGGCGCTGCGACGCTCCAGATTTCCATCCGTCCACCGCAAAATCTGCAGGCGGCCATCGGGCGGCATGCTTCCCAGGGAGGCAGGTTCCAGCCCGCTCCAAAAGTTTGAATCGGCCACCATCACCAGCGCCAGGTTCGCGCCGTAGTCGATCCAGGAAACCGTGCCGAACCACCACTGGCCGCGCCCCCCCTTCTGCACACGGATAAAGGTCCGGTCGAAGAGCCCATCGGCCGTGGTCAGGATTTCATGTTTGCCGACCACGATGCCGGTCTTGCGCTGCCGGCTCGCCTGCCGGGTCCACGGCAGGAAATAGTTGTAATCCTTGCGAGCGACGTCGAGCGTTACGATGGAGCGCTCCCACGTCTTGAGATTCTGTTGAAAGGCGGACTCACCCTTCGATTGGATGGTCGAGGCGGGCACGCTCACCAAGGACAAGAGCATCACCGCGACTGCCGCGGTGGCGATCCTCAACGCGGCAACGCCACGCGAACAGCAATTCCCACTTTGAGCCTGCCACGTGCCCACCCGAAAATGAGAGAACTCGTTCACGGCGCGACAGCGGTTTTGGAGTGCGGCGGTCTTCTGCCGCTTTTTCACGGAACCGGCGGGGTCTCGCGAAATGTTGCCGCACGGGCGGTTCGAGGCCAAAGCGGCAGAAGACCGCCGCACTCCAAAACCTGGCAGGGATACGCAACGGTGCCCGGCGCCCGGCCAACGCAATCCGTCAAAATGAAGACTGCCGCCGTGCAGAGGGGCCGCTTTGCATGGAAATGGAACCGTGCCCCGCTCTGGCGGAACGGCCCGACCGAGGAAGACTCTATTGAGAGGAAAAAGGCTCATAAAAGGCTCATAAATGCCGATCACTGATAAGACGGTAGTTCTTGAGGATCCGTGGAGTCGCATTGAGAACGGCTTGTCGGGCCAGGCATTCGACGGCGTTGTGGGGAGAGAACGCAATGGTGTCGTAGCGGTTGGTGTTGGTCTCAAAGGCCCGCGCCACGTCTGTAAGGCAGTTGATGGGATGTCCGTTGATTCGGGCGATCAATGCCCCGCCGCGAACGCCGATATTGGCGTTCACCTCGTCCGAAAGCACGGTCGAGAGAACAACCGGTTCCTTGGGGCGGGCCGCCGGGTGTTCATAAGGCTGATAGAACAATTGGTAGTAAAGGTCGCTCGCTACGCCACCGCGGCCCACGGCGCGGATGTAGTCCAAAGTGAGCGGAACGAAAACCAGTCCGCCATAAACGAAATAGCGCGGTTGGGGATCGTATTCGTAGCCGGTGGCGCGATCGGCGGTATCGACATGCACCGGCAGCGCCACGTTTATCGCGTGCCCATCGCGCCACAACTCCAGCGGCACGCTTTGCCCGTCTTGAGCCAGTTGAAAACCCAGGGCTGCCCCAATGCGATTGCCCTGGTAGAGAATCGTCCCATCGCTCCCGACCGGATACGGTCCAATCTTAAGGATAACGTCGTCCACCTTGAGGAGTTTGCCGCAGGTCGCTCCTGGCAGGAAACCGTCGATTCTCACCCCCTCATCATTATCGGGCATCTTCAACATGGCCCGGTAAGCCGGATTCTGAAGGGGCATGACCCGTATTCCCGCCTGCGGAAAACCGTCGTAGTGCCCATCGGCGAGATCGCTCAGAAAATGGTTGATGATCGGCGTGGGAATAAAGAAGCCGGTATTCTGAAGGCCGGGGATGCCCTGAAAGGCCACGCCGACCACGCGATCGTCCTGAATCACCGGCCCGCCGCTGTTGCCCGGATTGATGGCGGCATCCGTCTGGACGCTTAACAGGTTGCGATTGCCGATATGCACATAGCCCTCCATCTCAATTCGTGAGACCACCCCGCGCGTGTAGGAAATTTCATCCCCGCCCGCCGGATAGCCGTAAGTCACGACCGAAGTGCGCACCTTGGGAAGCGCGCCCAGGTCCAGCGGTTGCAGTCCGTCAAAGAAGTGCGGGTCTTCGGGTTTGAGGACGGCCAGGTCGCAATCGTGACCAACGTACTGGACGTGGGCCAAATAGAGGCGCGGGTCCTGGTAGCGGCGGAGAATGATCTGCCGCGCCCAACTGATGACATGGGCATTGGTGAGGACACGCTTGCCTTTAATGACAAACCCCGACCCGCCTATCCTTTGCACCGAGCCGAACCGCCAAGGCGTCTGCCACAGAGGCGGCTGAGTGAAGGTGATTATCTGGACGACTGACCGCTCCGGCGCCGCCGCCAGGCACGCGCCCGCCCAGAGGGCAACCAGAAACAACGCAACTATCTTCTTCAACACTTGCTGAAAATGAAAGCAATCTGCCTGCCAGTCAAGGAATTCCTAAATCCAGCAGGCCGCGCGGGCGCACGACAGAATTCTTCGTAGCGCAGTCCCCATGAACTTCATCCGACTCGACGCAGGACACGTTGATCCGCATAGCAACAATCTCGTGAGCGGGATGCTTGAACGTCAGCGCGGGAGTCCCGTGTAAAGAAAAACGGCGTATGCCGCCGCGAGCACCGAGCCAACCAGGCGCGGCAGGCGCCCCAGCAAGGCTACAAACAGGAAATGGACCGCTATGGCGCCCAACAAGAGGCATAGACCAGTCTGGAAGCTGGCCGGCACCACGACTGGGTGTTGCAAGGCGAAGATGCCGATGCAGAGAGGAATGCTGATGTGGCCGTCGCCGACTTGCGAGCTATAGACCACCTCCGGATTGGCGCGCCAGGCGTAGTAAAAGGCGAGCAGGGCATTCGGGAGCACCATTAGCCAGCCGCTTAGCCAGCCCAGGTAAGTCGCGTTGATAAATCCGGAGTGGCTGTTTGAGACCCAATCCACCAGCCACTCGGTGCTGATATAGACGCCGTAGGCCCCGACCGCCAAGACCACCAGGTCCATCGGGAGCATCCAGGTAAAGGACTTGTTCTCCCGCACGTTCTTCTTCAAGACCTCATAAACGTGAAAACACTGCCAAAACAGGAACAGGCCGACCAGCACCAGGCCGTCGCTAAAATCCAGAGTTCCGTCCCGGCTCAAGGCCCAAAGCGCCCCGGTGAAGAACAGGGCGGCCGTCAGCGTCAGGAGCAGGGAAAGGCGGTTCAGTCGTGGCTCGGCATCTCTTTCTTTGGCTCTCCGTGTCTTGCTCTTTCTCCGCTTTGGTTTTTCAGCGGGCACCAGGTCCATTCCCCAGAACATCGCAACCCCTCCCAGCAGAAGGGTGAGATTGGTTACGTTGTTTACTAAGGAATTGGTTAAGACATCGGCGCCGGGCCCGCCCCTTTTGGCCACCACGAAGGCAAAAATCACGTTGCCGATGCCGGAGCAGTAAGGCATCACCAAAGTCCCCAGCACCGTCCCTTCCACTCCGCTTTGGGTCATCGCTTCCAATCGCCAGATCATCAGGAATGATGAGGCGGCAAAAAGGCCCAGAAACCACCAGGGCGCGGAGTTCACCGTTGCTTTGCCGCCAATCGCGCCATCGCGCTCTCCGGTGAAAGGCCGTGAACCTTAATGACCTTATGGCGTGACGTGCCACCCCGCACAATCTCGACAGCGCTCCGGGCGCAACCGAAAGTCTCGGCCATGAGCCGCAGGAGAGCTTCATTGGCGGCGGCATCTACCGGAGGCGCGGTCACTTTGACGCGCAACTCGGCGCCCAGCGGCTCACCGATCGCCGTCACCGAGGCGCGCGGCTGGACCTTCACCGAGAGCAACACCGCGTCGCCCTGGCCCCGCAAGCAGGAGGGCGGCGCCATTTTGGTTTGGCTCTGTTCGTGGCTCGGCTTATAGGATGTCGAATGTCTTTTCAGTGTGCCGACCATAGCCGCTGGACCGAGTCGGCGGCAAGAGATTCGTGAGCCAACCGCTAAGAGGCGACTATGGCCAGCGCCAGCAAGGCTAGTGGTGGGCGGCGAATTGCTTGTAGAACGTCACTGCCGAGAGGATGAATCCGATCAGGGTGACAATCTGGCGCACGCGCTTCTGGGAAATTCGCTGGGCGAAATGGGCGCCCAAGAAATAGCCGGCGATGGCCGCCACCGTCATGATTCCGGCTCGCTCCCAATCGATCAGGC
Source organism: bacterium (assembly GCA_021784555.1). Classification (GTDB taxonomy): domain Bacteria; phylum Verrucomicrobiota; class Verrucomicrobiia; order Limisphaerales; family UBA8199; genus JAJYHY01. Next base: position 8,207 of record JAJYHY010000140.1, on the reverse strand, counting down.
CGGTGCAGATGAAAAGGACCCCCGCCGCCGTATTGATGGAGGAACCGAGGACCGTTTTGAGCGTGTTCATCTCGTGGATGTTGCCCAAGCCGATGAACCCAAGTGAGGCGAGCATCAAGATTCCGATGCCCGCGCCAAAATAGCCTCCGTAGGTAGCCACGCCGAGTTGAAATAGGACCGCGCTCCACACGCCAAGGGGGCTCTTGGAGGCGCCTGCCTGGCCTTCGGCGGCGGCAAGCCGGCGAAAAAGGCCTTGAGCCAGAAACACCAGGGTGGCGAACAGGATCAGGAAGGGCACGAGCTTCGCGAAGGTCTGATTCGAGGTGCGAGTCAGGAGCGCACTGCCAATCAGTCCCCCGGCGACGCTCACGGGCACAAAACGCCACAGCCACGATTTCACGTTCGGCAGATGACGGCGATAGCCGTAAAGCCCGCCGGAGGTGCCGATGACCAGCGCCAGCGTGCTCGTGGCATTGGCCACAATCGGGGGCGTGCCAAAGAAGAGCAATGTCGGAAATGTAATAAGGGTGCCGCCGCCTGCGACGGAGTTGACGGCGCCCCCTGCCGCCGCCGCGGCGGTCAGCCCAATGATTTCCGTGGTTGAGATCATGTTCCGCTGCGTGGAATCAAGCGAACATGAGGCGCCTTGATCAGGGCAAGCACCGCGTCATCCGCCGCCAGAGCGAGTTCTTCGCAGGCCTGTTTCGTCAACAGGGCCGCCAGCGGAAACCCGCAGTCCAGGTCGATACGCATCATCGGGCCATGGGGTGTGATGCCGCGAATGACGCCGGACACACGATTTCGGGCGCTGCTCTCCCGCAGGACGGGATTGGGCGATTTGGCGAGCACCACGTCTTCGGCCCTCACGCAGACGAACACCTCGCTTCCAATGGCCGGCGCAGGTTCCGCCGCGGAGATGAGCCGCGTTTGCCCGACCGCGACCGTGGTCAGATTCCCCGTCACCGCAATCACGCGCGCGGGTTGCACGGTTTCAACCTCCTCCAGGGCGCTGAGTGCGGCGGCGGCAGGCCGGTTGAACACCTCCAGCGGCGGGCCGGTCTGAACAATCCGGCCCCTGAGCAGCACAATGACATGGCGAGCGAGCGCCATGGCCTCGAAGTGATCATGGGTCACATAGATCATCGGCAACCGGAATTCGTCGCGAATGAGTGCCAGATACGAGAGGACCTTCGACTTCAGTTTGGAGTCGAGATTGGAGAGCGGTTCGTCCAGGAGCAGCAGTCTGGGTGAGGCGAGCAACGCGCGCGCCAGGGCGACCCGCCGTTTCTCGCCGCCGGACAGGTCGCGAACGCCGCGGCGCAGGAGCGGCTTTATCTCTAGCGCATCGGTGACACGCTCAAAGGTGACCAGAGGATTATCCCCTTGCCGATGATGACGCCCGTAGAGCAGGTTGCCTCGCACCGACAGATGCGGAAACAACGCCAGGTCCTGCGGCACGTAGCCAATCCGGCGCTGGCGGGACGGCACAAACACGCCCTTGCTTGTGTCCGTCAGGGTGTGCCCATCCAGTTGAATGAGGGCCGAGGCGGGTTGGCGGAGGCCGGCCAGAAGTTCCAGCAGAGAAGTTTTGCCCGCGCCGGAAGGCCCGAAGAGGACGGTTGCGGGTTCGCGGACCTCGGTATCGACCTCGAGCGCAAACGAGGCGAGTGGAAGCGAAATGTGTTTCAGGCGCAGGTTCATGGCTTTTTCCGGCGGCGCATCAGGAGTTCGCTGCCCCAGACCGCGGCAAAGGCGAACGCCACCGAGACGGCCAGCAGGCGATAGGCCACGGCATCGTGCCCCATATCAACCGCGTGGAAGATGGCCAGCGACAATGTCCGGGTTTGACCCAGGATGTTGCCCGCCACCATGATGGTCGCGCCGAATTCGCCCAACGCGCGCGCGAAGGCAAGAATGGCCCCACCCACCACGCCGCGCGAGGCCAGCGGCAGGCTAATCGTAAAGAAAACACGAATGCCGCCGGCCCCCAGCGTCCGCGCGATCTGCTCCAACCGCGGGTCCACTTCCTCGAAGGCGGTGCGGGCGGAACGGACGAGCAGGGGAAAGGACATCACCGCCAAGGCGATGAGCACCGCCCGCCAGGTAAAGACGATGTCGAAATCAAATCGCGAGTACAGGAACCCGCCCACAGGGCCGTTCCGGCCCAGAAGCTTCAACAGGACTAAACCCGTTGCGACTGGCGGCATGACCAGCGGCAGCGTGACCACCGTCTCCACCAGGGATTTTCCCGGCCACTTTCCCCGCGCCAAGGCCCACGAAATCGCCAGCCCGAACGGCAGAATCACCACCGTGCTCAGCGCCGCCACCCAGGCCGTGAAAAACACAATTTGCCATTCCTCGGCGGACATGAGGGTCGCTCAGTGGAGCACGACAAAGCCGTAATGTTTGAAGACCCGCCGCGCGGCCCCCGACTCCAGGTACGCTGCGAAGCGGCGGGCCGAGGCTGGCGATTCCGTGTCCTTGAGAACTGCCATCGGATAGCTGATTCGCGGACCTTCCGAGGCCGGGATTTCGCACGCCACTTTCACCCGCTTCGACATCGCCGCGTCCGTCCTATAGACCATCCCCGCCTCGACGTTGCCCGACGCCACCGCCGCCAATGCGGCCCGCACGTTCTCGGCCGGCACAACCTTCGGCTTGACCTCGTTCCAGACCCCGATCTTTTCCAGGTATTCCTTGGCATAAATCCCCGCCGGAACCGCCTCCGGGTCGGCCAGGGCCACCCGCTTGACCGCCGGGCCGGCGAGCGCCTTTGGCGAATCGAGCTTCAGCCGGCTGTTGGTCGGAACCACGACCACCAGCGTGTTCGAGAGCAGCGACTTGCGGGTTCCCTTGAGAATGAGGCCGCGCTTGGCCAACCAGTCCATCTTGGCCTCATCGGCGGAAAAGAACAGGTCCGCCGGGGCGCCCGCCTCGATCTGCCGGGCCAGCAGGCTGGAAGCGGCGAAATTGAAGAGCACTCTCCGACCCGTCTGCGCGGTATAATTGGCGCCTAGGTCCTTGAGGGCGTCCGAGAGGCTCGCGGCGGCAAAAACCATCAGAGGGCGCGCGGAGGCCCCCAACGAAAGGAGGCAGAGCAACAGCGGCAGCAGAAGGCCATATTTGACGCGAGAACGGCAACGGGCGAACGCCGGTCTCCAAACAGGGCTTCCCTCCGGAGTGGTCAACTTTTCTAACATCCCTTGCAGTATAGCCCGAGCGGCCGAGCTATCAAGAAATCCACCGGCGCTACCGGCAGTTCCCATTTCAGGCGGGATCGAAAGCGCCGGACGACGGCGCACTCCAAACGCTTCGCGAGGTACCGGTGCGCTGGAGGAAGTCCACGGCTTGGAACCTGGCGAAGCCTTTGGAGTGCGCCACCGTCCGGCGCTTTGGGTTGGAGCGCTCGCAAAATGAGGATTGCTGGGGCGCTACGGGCAACTTGTTTTGGACCCTCAAAGGAGGAATTCCTCCAGAATCCGCCGCTATGACAATATGAATCGAATAAATGCCAATGGATGGTTAGATCCGCCCGGCACTTTTCAGTAAAGATCGACGCGAAAGGCACAGCCTTAATCTGAAAGGAACATTTTTATGAAACGCACTTCTAAGGACGGCTCGGCCACTCGGCCGCATCCCGCTCGCTCGACTGATTCCCATCCGGAAACCTGCCACGGGGGGGGTACAACACTCCTCGCACCCAAGCTTTAACTAAAACCGCGGCTTGCGCCTGTTTGCTCGCCGGCTCACTCATTTTGCCTTGCCCCGCCCAGGATTACTTTGCCCCGGGCTCCCTGGAGGACCCCAGCACGTGGACAAACCCCCCGGCAGTCCCGCAACCGCCTCCGCTCCCGACTCTCCAGTCCTGGACGGTAACCGCCCTGGACGCGGACTCAACCACCCGCGAATACCAGGAGCCGGTCACCAACGCCACCACCGGCGCGGTCACGACCAAACTCCACCGCGTGGTTGAGGTCGCCTCGGGATTGAATTACCTGGACGACTCCGGCCACTGGGCCCCCTCGGTCTCCAGCATCAGCCTCCTGCCTGGCGGAGGCGCCGCCGCGCTTCTGGGCCAAACGAAGGTCTATTTCAGTCCCGTGCTCTCGGATACCCTGCTGGTCACGAAAAGCAACCGTGTTTTCCAGACCCATCCCACCGGTCTCTATTATTTTGACCCGGACACCGGGCAGGAACTGCAACTGGCCGCCGCCCAAACCGTCCAGGGCGAGTTGATTCCGCCCACCCAAATCCTCTACCCCTCCGCGTTCTCGTCAAAGCTCATTGACGCCGACCTTCTGTTGACCTATACTAAACTCGGTTTTGAATCCGACGTGGTGATTACCCGGAAACCAAAAGCTAGCCCGGCGGACTGCGGCATGGGGCCGAACACCTTGCTCCAGGTCCGTCACGTGTGGGTGGACGCGCCGGTGCCCTCCATCCAGACCAATATCGTCACGACCGGCGGCGAACCGCGCGCCGACGAAATACTCGATTTCGGCGACATCCTCTTCCCGACCGGCAAGGCCTTCTCCTGGCCAAGCGCCGAGGCTCCCGAGCCGGGCGTTCCGGCCCAAATCAGCGTCACCCAGCCGCAAGAGGGCGCCGTGCCCGTCACCAAACAATGGCTGGACGGCTCGCCCTCGACCCTAATCGAGTCCGTTCCCTGGAGCGCCATCGCCACCAATCTCGCCGCCTTGCCCCAAATGAGCCAGGTCAGCCCCCGAAAGAAGGACACCGAACTGGCCATGGGTGGGAACGGTTCGGTGCCGAAAGGGCTGAAGGACGCCAAGCGCATGCTGGTCGCCGGCCTGGGCCACAGGCCGGCGGGCGTGGTCATCGACTATATCACAGTAAACTCCGGCACCGACTACACTTTTAAACCAGCCGGTACTGTCGGGACGTATTTCCTGGACGGCATCGCGGAGTTCTCTGGGACCGTGTATTTGACGCAGAACTGCATCTTGAAATGCGCACCGGGCGGCGAGCTAGTCATCGCGGGAACGCTGAGTTGCGGGGGCACCGCCGCCTCACGGTCCATCCTCACCTCAAGGGATGACCCATCCTTCGGCGAGACCACAACGCTGCCCGGCTATACGGGTTGTCCGTCATCGAGCGGCAGCAGCCCTGCCCTATACTTCTTCAGGCGGGCCTCCTTTACCGCCAGCGCGCTCCGCATCCGATGGATGCCCACCGCCATTTCGTTCGGCTCCGGCGCCTCGTGCTCTACCTACCCTCAAACGGTCTCCGACTGCTTGTTCGAGAACTGCGGGACCGCCATCTACGCGCGGTACTATCCAGTCACCATCAGCGCCGCCCCGCACACTTCCTACGCCAGGGACGTCGATACGCCGACCGACTGCAACTGCTCCGTCTCTGGCAGTCTCCAAAGCCAAACGCCCCTGCTGAGCAAGGTCGCGGCCGACACGGTGGCGCTGGCCGCAAACGACACTTACGCTTACCCGGACAACCAGCTTCTGTACACCGACAACAATTTCACCGCCTACAATACCAAGTGCTGGATTTACGGCATCCCTGGCTTCAGCTCCTGCTCACCGTCGAACTGGCCCCCTCCCTCCGACGGCCTGAGGACCTGGCGGCAGGGCGCCGGCACCATGATCGGAAACAGGTACGCAATCTCCGCCTGGCACATGTGCAGTTCCATGTCGAACGAGGTCGTGCTCTTTCTCGGAACCAACAACGTCCGACAGATCGTCACCTGCAAGGGTGTCATACAGGTCATGGACCCGGCCGACAACACGAACACCGACGTTGGCATCATGGTCTTTGACCAGGACGTTATCAGCACCGTCGATCGCGTGAAGCTGTTGCCCACCTCCTGGACTAACAAGGCGCCATTCCTGTTGCTCTCCGACCCCTCGATCGAGTGCCCTGCCACCTGGCTGCCCTGCATCGTGATGAGCCAGTACGACTACGTCTCGCCGGTCGATGTCACGCACGTCTTGAATCCGTCGGACCAGCCGGGCTACCGCGAGCTCGACTACCGCGTCGCGGCCACGACCAGCGGCTACTGTATTAATTGGTCGGCGTGGGTGCCGACAAACGGGTGGACATGGCTTGGCGCTATCCATGGTGGCGACTGTGGCCACCCAATCTGGGCGCTTATAAATGGCGAGCTCGTGGCGGCGGGAACGTGGTACACGGGACCGTGCGGAAGCCCCGGCCCCTGCTGGGGCTTTCACATTGAGGACATCAACACCGCCATTACGAATCTGGCCAATGCGTTCAACCCGCCGCTCACGCCCTGCGCCGTAACGCCCGCCGACCTCAGCGGGTTTCCCGACCTCTAACCGAATCCAACGAGCGATTGCACCCTATGAATGCATCCAAACGAATCTCACGTGGGTGCCGGCTGGCGGCTGTCCTGGCCTGCTGCCTTGCCCTCGCCTGCGCCCGCGCCGACGACACCACGCCCCTGCTCGATCTGCCGCCATCAGCGTTCTCGTGGCCGGAGGTTATTCTCTCCGCCACGAATGGGATGTACGGCTGGAATTTCTGGCTGCTCAGGCCAGTAGTCGTGACCGGGGTTGGCTGGTACGACGAGGGGGGAGACGGACTGCTCAATTCGCATCAGATTGGGCTGTGGCAGGGCTCCTATTACAACTACACGGGCCTGGTCTTTTCAGCGGCCGTACCGGCTGGCACGGCGGCGCCGCTGGACGGCAACTGGAGGAAGGTGAACTTCAATGTTTCCCTGACACTGCAGCCGGGCTATTACGTGATCGGCGGAACCTACCGCGGCGGGTCCGACGATGTGGTGCGGTTCAGCCAGGGCTTCAAGGCCGATCCGAGAGTGTTCACCAGCCCGACTGACATACGTAGCGTAGAGCCATTTTCCGCGGTCGGCGGAGGGTTCCGGGCGCCCGACGAGGGCATCCTGCTGACCGGGGCCGAGTTCGGCCCCACGCTGTTTGTCGAGCCGATCCCCGAGGCCCCTCCGTCCGCGCTTTTCGCACTCGGCCTTGGTATCTGGGTCGTCGCCCGGGCAGGTCGGCGATCCTCTGCGAGGGCGCGCCCAGGGCATCCGGCTGGGCTGGGGCCGCGTCACCGCACACCCAACGCGGCACCAGCGCCGCGACGCCCGCCGACCTCAGCGGCTTTCCCGACCTGTAGAGCGCGCGTGAGTTATTTGGAGGTCCAAATGAGAACATCAAAGCAAACTCACCTGCCGCCCGTGCTCAGCGTGGCGCTGCTCTGCCTTTTCGCACTCGCCAGCGCTCGGGCCGGAGACTCCGTTCCCCTTCTCAGCCCTCGGGAGCCGCTAAATTCGCCAGAGGCCTTCCCTCCCGGCACCAACGCCATGTATGGCTGGACCTTCCAGCTCCTTCAGCCCGTGGTCGTCGCTGGCGTCGGATGGTACGACCAAGGCCAGGACGGTCTGTTAAACTCGCACGAGATCGGCGTCTGGCAGGGCTCTTATGACAACTACACGAGCCTGGTGTTCTCGGCGAGCGTGCCGGCCGGCACGGCGGCCCCGCTCGAGGGCTATTGGCGGGAGGTGGACTTCAACGTATCCCTTACGCTGCAGCCTGGCTCCTACGTCGTGGCCGGCACGCGCCGAGGCCCGTCCGACGACGAGGTGGAGTTCACCGACGAGGTGTCCATCGACCCGCGAGTAGCTCCCGATTCGGTGCTTCCGATGGTCTCGTCAGGCGGGTTTGGGGCGCCGACTGAGGGCCCCATCGTCTATGGCGCCGAGTTCGGCCCAATGCTGTTCGTCGAGCCGATCCCCGAGGCGCCTCCGTCCGCGCTGCTCGCGCTAGGCCTATGCTCATGGCTGGCCGTGGGCGCCGGTCACCGACGCTTTGCCAGAGAAGCGGCCGCCTGATCCGGCTGGGCGGGGGCGGGCCGACCGGACGCCCGGCAGCTTCGCGTACCACAACTACGCGTTGATCCCGGCGCGGTCAACAGCCTCATCCAGTCATCGGGTTACTCCGTCACGCCGGTGGACCTGAGCAGCTTCCCCGACCTTCAATGAAGAGAGGACGCAAGAGTGTGACTAACCTCGCATTGACGATTATCAGCACGATGTGCCTCGCGACGACGGCCCTCGGCCAAGGAACCGTCGTCTTCAACAAGAGCGCCGCTGGCTTGGTCGATAGCTGGACCACCTGAATTCCACCTCGATTTTATACACTAGGATTTCCTGAATCGTCTCCGACCATCGTCCCAACCCTGATTTTATT
>JAJYHY010000537.1 GCA_021784555.1 bacterium | reverse complement strand
ATTGGATGAACACTGGCTAAAAACTCCTGGCGCCTGAACAACACACCGCTCCATCCGACCATCTAATGAATCCGGTCGCAATACTACAACCCAGACCTCCTTCGCTTAACAGCTATTGGCAGGGTGCCTGCTGAAATCCAGCAGGGTGGTGTCCTCAATCATCAGGTATTCTCCAGCTTCACGGCAGGCGTGGAACGTACGTTCCAAGTGGGGCGCAATCACTCGCTCAAAAGTAACGCCTCTTTGGTTGAAGAGGCGATAGGCCGCTTTCAATTCGGCCCAAAGGCCAAAGGCTTGCGGCAAGGTCCCGTCAGGATTAGCGGCCAGCTTGCCAGCCACGCGGACCAGCCGTTTGGTACGACGCTTATCACCCAGTTCCGCGAAACCGAACTGGGTCTGAGCCCACTCGGCCGGAGAGGATAAAAATGTATGCATCCGGCCAGTGTGCAATGTCAAAAGAAATCGGTCCACCCCTAAGTTGTTGCAGTTGCGCGGCTTGTAAATAAGCCGATCTTAAAGCTCCTGAGACAAGATGTGGGTAATGACAAGCCCTCGAACCTGGAGCGAATGCATGGGAGCCGGTTCGAGGATGCGTTGCAGAAGGCGCCAGCTACGAAGGTCGAACTCCTTGCCCGTCTCATCCGAGAGATCAACCCGCGGGCGAGAATCACCTGCATCCAAGGTAACATTCTGGACGACGTGGTGCTCGATGCGCTGCTGGAGTGCGATCTGCTGCTGGGTTGCACCGACTCCCAGCACGGCCGAGCGGCTTTGGGTGATATTGCAGCCCACTACTTGTTGCCTTCGATCGACGTAGGAGTGACGGTGGCAGCAAAGGCGGGCAAGTTGAAAGCGCAAATCGTCGAGATCTGCCGGCATTCGCCCCAGCTCCCCTGCCCGTTTTGCCTAGGGCGGATCGACGCCAATCTGCTCAGCTTCGAGCTGATGACAGAAGAAGAGCGAAGCCAGCGCAGGCAGGTGGCAGCAGCGGCCGAGGCCGAAGGCATCGATGGGCGCGCATATTGGGTCGGAGACCCTGCGCCGGAACTCACCGTCGGCTACCTGACTACCTTGGCGGGCAGCTTGGCGGCGGGATATGCCGAGAACCTGCTGATGGGCGCTGCTGAGATGCCCCATCAGCGGTTTCAGTTCGACGTTGGTTTGCCGCGATTCGGATTCAACCCGGTCGAAAAGCCCAGGAACCCAGACTGCTCTTGCGGAAAGACCATCGGATACGCCGACCAGGCCAGGGCGGACCGGAGCGTCTCGCGGCCTGCGCATTGGCCCCAGCCTCGTATTTTGGAGAGTCCCAGTGCCGTGTCCCCGTGCGCCTGCGCCGAATTCCAGAAAAAGTTAAAGAATGGAGTTGAGTATCAACTCAACATGCTTTATGTTGGCGGCACGATGGAAGCAACTTTTGGACAAATGCTCAGAGAACTGCGGCGCTCGAAGAATGTGAGCCAGCGCGACCTGGCGGCCAAAGTGGGCGTGGATTTCTCCTACATCAGCAAGTTGGAGAATGACCGACTCCCGCCTCCTGCCGCTGACACCGTGATGAAGATCTGCCAGGCGCTGGATAGTGAGCCTGACGCTCTCCTTTCCGTCACGGGCAAAGTTCCAAGCGACGTGAAGGAAATGCTCACGGGCAATCCCTCGGCGCTTCAATTTGTGCGAGAAGCCCAACGCATGGGGCTTGCCAGCTCGGATTGGGATCGACTGGGAAGAACGCTGCGGCGCCTTCGCAAAGGGTGAGGCATGGCTCCGGTTCAACAGGATCTCTTCGCCACCGGTGAGCCGCAGGCCGCAGTGGAAGCTCTGGACGCGGCCGAGGAACTGGCCGAACTGGTGGCGCTACTGAACGAGTGGTCCTACAGCCGCCGGGAGGCGTTCGAGAAGTGCCAGCGCCTTTATTACTATCTGTATCACGGCGCAAGCGCCCGGCTGGCCAAGTCCGACCCGCAGAAGGAGCGGCTCAAGTTTTTAAAGAATCTCACCAACCGCCATATGCGGGCCGGTGATTTGATGCACCTGGCCATCCGCTGCTCTCTCAAGGGCCGGGAAAAGGGCCGGGAATGGTCACCTGCATTTCTGGTCGAGTTTGCCCGCAAGAAGTTTCAGGAGGATCTTGCCTTTTCCCGTGGGTATCAGGAAGGCACAGGGATTCCGGAAAACGGGCCGGCGCTGCTGATGGAGGTTTACTACGGTGTGGCTGGCGCCGAGGCGCTATGGCGTGAGGTCGAGGAGAAGCTCGTAACCGCGCTCCGGAACTATCATGCGCCCGCGTATTCGGTGTTTCGTGCTGGCGTGGACGGCGGCCAAGCAAAGATCGAGGTGCCGGTTTCGTTTAAACTGAAGGAGGTGCGCCTGCGCGGCAAGGTAGATTTGGCGTACAACGGGAATGCCCGCGCAACGGTTGTAGATTGGAAAATGGGCCAAGGCGAGGGCGGCGAGGACAGCCTTCAGTTGCTGTTCTACGCGTTGTGGGCGATTGAAGCCTTCGGCCGAGAACCCGACCACGTGGACCTGTACAAGGCTTACCTGGGAAGCGGAACATCCTCCCGGTTCGATTTCGCAGCAAGGTCCGTATGGCGCGCCAAGGGGAGGATCTCCCAGGATGTTGAGCGCATGAGGGCGGTTGATGGTTATGGCCGCGACGGATTGGTAGAGGCATTCAGCCCCTGTAGTCAGGAACGCATCTGTGCTGCCTGTGTCTTTCAGGGGATTTGCCCCAAGGAGTGATTATGACAGAGACCAACATTCGCATTGTGGAACCGGGCTTCAACCTTCGCCTGGAGGTTCGGGTATGTGAGCTGTCCGGCCAGGATTCGTCGCCGAAAACCTTTGAGCGCGCCTGCGACCTGCTTCGCAGCCGCGGCATGGCGGCAGTGCCCTCGAAGGGGGAAATCCTGCTTCTGGCACCGCGTTTGGTCACGCCCGCCGTGCTGGCTGACGAGGACTGGCGGGCCGAGGCGCGCGACAGCGGACGGTCCCGGACGCTGACGTTCGCCAACCCCGATGATGTTCTTCTGATGGCCCAGTTGCTAGAGCGGCGATTGCTGGTCGCGGCGGCACGCCAACCCGGCTGGTGGAAACTGGACAGCGCCCGGATTTGGTACGAGAACCAGCCTTGTGACCGCAAGGATGGAATCGCGGCTTATCGCCGCTTCGAGTTTTCCAGCGTGGTTGTCGAGGCGGTCGGAGTGGGGCTAGTGGTCGATATCGGAACCGCCTTCTTCACCACCTCCTCGGTGGCGGAGTTCTTCCGGACGGATGTGTCAAAAGACCAGCAGGAGTCCAACCGGCGTCGCTTTGATCGACTGAGCTTGAGGCAAAAGGAGCAGAAGGCGACTCTGCGCTATGATTGCGGCAAGTTCCGCACCAAGTGCTACTTCGACAAAGTGATCGCCGGCGAAACCTGCGCTACCACCGGGGAGCGGACCGTTAAGCGCAAGACCTACCCTTCGCTGTGGGCCTATTACCAGGCTCAGCAGCCCGGTCTCGGAGTCAGCGCAGAGGACCCGGTGGCAAGGGTCTCGTTCAAGCACATCGAGGGATCAGTGCCGGTCGCGAGCAACCGTCTCTTTCTGCGAGTGATGAACGACGCTCTGCCTGATAGTCTGGCCGACATTGACAGAATTGTGCCCGAGGACCGCAAACACCTCATCCAGCGTTGCTGGGACGCCCTGGGCGACAAGCCGCTGGGCGATGACCTGCCAAACCTGCAGCCGGGGTTTTGGCGCCCACCTCCTGAGCGCACTGGGCGCTGTCGATTCCCAGGGCTGCTCTTTGGCCGGAACGCGCTGCTGGTGGCGCCCAGGAATGGCGAGTTGCAGGCCAACAAGGACTTCTTCCGTGACCGGCTTCAGTTTCTCAAGGAGCACGGCTGTTTTCACGTGCCGGCCACCGTCATGCGCAGTATACACTTAGCGGTTCCTGACACTCTCGAGGTCGATGCGGCGAACGACCTGGCCGACGAGATGTCCCGAAAGCTGAGCAAGTGGACTCGGCAGAATATCAACGTCCTGGACCCTCAGCCGTACTTGGACCTGGCGGTCGGAATTAGATCGG
>JAJYHY010000536.1 GCA_021784555.1 bacterium | reverse complement strand
GGCCTTGACGATCATGCCGCGCTCGGGATCGGGACTGCCTACCACCGCACACTCCTCAACCGATGGATGCCGATTCAGCGTCTGCTCGATCTCGAGAGGACCAATCGTGTAACCGGAGGAGATGATCACATCATCGGCGCGGCCGACATACCAAAAGTAGCCATCCTCATCCTCGTGCGCCATATCGCCGACGCGCATCCAATGATCTTTGCGCCAGATCGCGACCTGCCCCGGTTCGCCGCGAGGCATTTCGTTGCCCGCTTCATCGAGAATGGCCACTTTCACGCCCCCTACCATCGGCTTGCCGAGACTTCCCGGTCTTACCACCCAATTGTCAAAGGCACCAAAATCCGCCGTAATGGGGCCCGCTTCGGTCGTGCCATATTGGACATAGGGCTTGATACCCCACTGCTCGATAATCTTTTGGATGGTCTGCTTCGGCATCGCTTCGCCCGCGTAGTTGAGGATGCGCAACTGGAGCTTGTGGCGGCCTCGATCGGCCTGCACCGCCAGGCGGAAATGCGAGGCGATCGCCGCCATATTCGTGACGCCAAACTCTTCCAACGCTTCCAGGCAAACGTCGGCATTGAATTTTCCCGATAATGTCCCGACCGCTTTGCCATGCACCAAAGGAGCAATGGTGCCATACCAGATGCCGTGTCCCCAGGCGGTGGAGGACGGGCAGAAGTAGACGTCACTGGGCTTGAGCCCCGAGGCGAGCTTGATGATCACGGCTGCCACCGTGATCGCATCATGGGTGTAGCGGATCGCTTTGGGCGAGCCGGTCGTTCCGCTGGAATACTGGATCGTCGAGAGGTCCTTGGCCGAGGTCCGCGGTGAATACGCTTCACTCTCGCGCTTGAGTAGATCCGGGAGGTCCTCCGCGTAGATGAATTGGGGACGGACTTGATCGAGCACATTCGGGCTAAACAGTTTGGCATGCTCGCGCGTGGTCACGATCGCCTTCGCCTGCGAGTCCAGCAGGCGGAAATCGAGCGCGTCAGGACCAAAGAGCGGCGACAGGGGAATGAACACCGCCCCGCGCTTGTAGGCGCCGAACATACTCGTATAGAACGGGAGCGAAGGGTGCAAGAGCACCGCCACGCGCTCGCCAAACTCGATGTGTTGTCGTTCGAGGCAGTTCGCAAATTGCGAGGTGAGGCGCTGCATCTCGCCAAAGGTATAGACTTCCGAGTGCCGGTCCGGGAACTTGAGTCGCAGCGCAATCTCAGCGGACGGATGGCGGTCGATACATTCGTGCGCAATATTGAACTGCTCTCTGTTACCGTCGAAGAGCCGCCAACGATCACTCCAGTTGAATTTGGCTTGTGCTTCCTCGTAAGTCTGGTAGTCGAGCGCCAAGGTCCTTTCCTCCCTGCGTCTCTAGGCTTGCATGGCCTGGGGCCACGTCTTGGTTGTTCGGGAAGGCAGAGCAACGATCGAGTCGCCCGGCATCACGTCTTCTCCACGCTGATTCAGGCTCGTTGATTTGATTCTGACACAGTGGTCGCCGTCTACATCCACGAATTTCTCTGTGACCTCGCCAGTAATCCGGATGACGTCCGATAGATAGACGAACTTGCGATATTCGGCATAGCTACGTTTGAGCCAGCCGTCGTCCCCCATCCAGTTCGTGAGCGTTTGGATCAACCAGCAGTTGCGTTGGCAGCCGACATCATAGGGATAGGGCAGTCCCATTGCCTTGGCTGCCTCAAGGTTATAGTGAACGGCGAAGATCGGCTCGAGAGCACCCGATAATGCGTCGCGGAAGGCCCAGGCCGGCTTTTCCCGGTATTCGCGCAGGGCAACCGCGTGAGCCGCCAAGTGGGCGGGAGCCAGCCCGGCCACGCAGGCCGCCACCATGTCGGTCAATCCCAGGGGACCTTTCACGAGAGGTGGCAGTTCCTCTCCAATTTCCACATCTTCCCAATAGCGCGGCTCGGCTCCGCGAATCTTTTCAGCGAGCACCTGTTCCTCAATCTCGACGAGTTCGCTCTCCGTCCAGGGATGCGGCAACTGGATGTCTGCGTACTTGCCCTTTTCACGAGTTTTCTTCCGTTCGGCTCGGATGATCAATTGGGTGTTCTTGCCATAGAGTTGGCCATCCGGGCTCAAGTACTTGGCCTCGAAATGGTCGAAAATCGTCTGCTCAGCGAACCGGCTCTCTTTCGGTCCTTCAAAGCCCAGGTACGTGTATTCCGAGTTCACCCGCACACCCGCCCGGATGGGTCGGTAGAATTCAAAGTCGCTGGCCGAGTGATAGCCGGCCAGCCCGCGCCAGCCGAATTGCACGGCGGACATGACACTAAAGAGAAAGGAAGGCGGTGCAATCAGACACCCATACCGCGTCCGCGCCGCGTACTCTTCATTGCGATACAGCGGGTTGCTATCTCCAATTCCATCGACAAACTTGCGAATGTTGTCCGGTGTCGCATGGTCATTAAAGCGCGCGCCATCGGTGCTCACCGACATCCCCGATCGGCGCCGCATTTCTGCTATCAGTTCCGGACTGATCCTCCCCTCCGCCATCTTTGCCTGTGAATCCATAGAATAAACATGCCTCAAGAATAGATGTCGATCCGTCGGGGAAGGCCAATCAGCCAATATGGCTTGGGAGCTTCATCGCCTCCCCCGGTTGGGACGGCTGGTGCTACTGAGCCGCGCTTGTCTCGGCATAGATCTGTCGGAATTCGTCTTCGGTTAAGAGTCGTTTCTTGCTCTCTGAAAGAGTTTTCACCCGTTCCAGCATCTTGCCTGACAGTTCTTCCCCCGGATCGGCGAGCCCCAATTCCAGTGCTTTGAGCCGAATCGAATACCGGCCGCTTAGCTTGCCCACGACGAGGTCGTAATAGCGGCGGCCGATGAGGTCCAGATTGACTCCCAAACCGTCGATGCGGCCCATGTCCGATTCATTCCGGTGATCCCACATGATACGGGTCGCAATGCCTGTCTCGACCTTATCCACGACATCGCCGACGAATGGCTTGTACCATTCGGCTTTCGAGAACTCGCGCGTCATTGTGGAGAGGTGGTAGAGCGCTTTCATGTTCACTCCGGTCTCGACTCCAAGCAGAGCGTGAGCGCCGAGCACACATTCATCCAGCGCCGCGTTACCGTTCAGCCCGTTGATGCAGGTGTGAATGACGTCGGCCCCCGCCGCGACGGCCATCAGCGTATTCGCAGTCGCCATGCCCCAGTTGTTATGGCAGTGAACTTCAATCGGAATGTTCAGTTGCCCCTTAAAGTGAGCGATCAGCCAATAGAATGCTTGGGGCAGCATGCCCCCGCGTGAGTCGACAAAAGCGACACTGTCCACGCAACCGCTCTGGACGGCAGGAATAGTCAGATCCTCGAGAAGTTTCAGGCTGGCGCGGCTGCTTTCCATGAGGAAGAGATCGACATAGAGACCGTTTTCTTTGGCGTAGCGAGCCCCTTGTATGAGCATGTCGAGCGCGGCGGACACACTGCCAAAGCTACGCTTGATGTGCTCATCCATCGCCGGCACTTCGATGGTTGCCCGGCGCGCACCACACTTTACCAGCAACTCTATATCCTCACGTTTTGCTCGAGTAAAGCTGGCTATCTCCGCATCCTTGAGTTCGCGGGCCATCGTGGCGATCGCCTCGGCGTCTTCAGTCGAGACGCTGGCCATGCCGCCCTCAATATGCGTGATGCCCATGTCGTAGAGTGCGTGGGCAATGCGAACCTTTTCCTCGCGGCTAAACACCACTCCCGGATGCTGTTCGCCGTCACGGAGAGTCACATCATACAATCCAATTTTGGGGGTTAGCTTCCACCCCTGCCGAACCTCTGAATGGAAATTGTACGGGGGCACGGACCATTTCCCGGGAATCGCCCACGGAGTGGTTGTATGCACATCACCGATTGTCATTTGTTTGTCTCCTTGGTCAGCACATCCAGACTATAAGAGCGATTATTACCGCTGATTGAGCCCACCAACGGGCCGCACGCAATACGAGAAGTGGTACAATCTAGCGATTGACATACGTTGAGGAAAGCCGTCAAATCCTCGTATGGAGCGCGGTTCCCGCACGATCGAGTAATAGGG
>JAJYHY010000535.1 GCA_021784555.1 bacterium | reverse complement strand
CGGGGACAGCTTTGCCCAGCAGGTTCGCGAAACATTGATGGCGCGCCTGATGGAATGCTTCGAGCGCAGCGCCCGGCCAGAATGGCCGTGGTTCGAAGACGTGCTTTCCTATGACAACGCAAACACTGCATGTGGATCGCGTTAATCAAAATCAAGGCGCCGAGTCCACCCTCGCTTTCCTCCTTTCCCTCGCCGAATTGCAGATCATCCAACACGCTGCCACGATCTTCAACCCGCCCGCCTCCTCGCCCTTGACTTAATGAATGTGAAACGCAGCACCGTCGTCTTGCACCCCGATCGGACTCGAGTATTACTCCGGCCATTTCTGCTCGCAAACGATTCGCCGGGCGCAACGCCCGCCACCTCAAAGGACCGCGCGCTCCGCATTTATGCCAGTGTTGGCGCTCTTCCGGAAAGCGAAGTCCGGGCGTTGTAGGAGGAGGTGCAGAGCGAATTCGGTGACCGGCATACTCAGATCCGACGGTTTCTCCAACGCCGATTCGACCAAGTGCAAACGCTGCTGGCGGCAGACGCCACATTCTCCGAAGAGCGGGCGCTGTTGCTTGGGGCATATTTTAGCCATGAGTATTCACTCGAGGCGGCAGGATTACGAGAATATTTGCGTGATATGTTCGGGACCATCTGCACTTCTGGCATGATGCGTAACTCGTCCTGGAACCGAAGTTCCCCTGGGAATTCATCCAACTCGGCAATTGCGGTTCGCCTATCGAAACCGAGGCGGGTAGGCTGGTGCTCAGCCACGGGGTGGGGCCGATGCGGAAATATTCTGAGCGCCTTTCTCCTTGACCTCGCCGATCCTACCCGCGTCCTCGGGCGCTTACGGGAACCGCTGATCACGCCTAACGAGAACGAGCGCGAAGGTTATGTGCCCAACGTGGTCTATTCCTGCGGCAGCCTCCTGCATGGCCAACAGTTGACGATTCCCTACGCCATGTCCGACTACGCCGCCACCTTTGCCACATTGCGGTTGGAGGAGGTGCTCGCGGCCATCGAATAGTCCGCCCCGCCCGAAAAAAAGAAATCGAGGCCCGGTAAGCCGAACCTCGAAGTGAATGAAACCGAAGATCAGTGGCGATTCTGCCGGCCACTGTAGGCACCGCGACCGCTACCGCCACCCGAACGCTCTTCGCGCGGGCGAGCGATGTTGACGGTCAGAGCGCGTCCATCGAGGGAGGTGCCATTCATTGCCTCAACGGCCTTTTGCGCCTCTTCGGCAGTGCACATAGTGACGAAGCCGAACCCACGCGGACGGCCGGTGCTCCGGTCCATCATCAGGTTCGCTTCCGTGACCGTACCATGCGCGGCGAACGCGTCCTGCAGGTCGTTTTCTGTTGTGTTGAAGGAAAGATTTCCCACAAACAGTTTATTACTCATGTGATGTTTTAACTGTCCCAACTCCTTGCTTTTCCAGACTGTTCCCGGTCATCGGGCTTAAAATCATCACTGAACTGAGTTCACCTGAGGATTCGCCATATCTTGAAAGTGACAAGCTATCGAACAGGCCTCCACCATCGCTGTTTCTGCAGCAATAGCAAACTCTATCCACATTTACTTTCACAACCAGAGGTCTGGCTTCAGCCACGGCTTTCTAGCAGGTCACGGCATCCGGAGGTGTCGTGTTCCGCCTTCCCACGTTGTTGCTATATTCGAGGCCAAAGCCTTCCCATTCCAAATCCAGTATGTGTGCGGTTTTCGAACCTTCACCGACCCCTGGCTGATGCGAGAAAAGCCGCCACTCGACGATTGCCTTCAATCACCTGTTCCTGCGTCATGCTGATGGCTAGGCATTCGAATTCGGCCTCTGATCCCTTGCAGCCTTGGGCCTGTTCTAGCGTCAACGAGGAGTTTCTCCAAGGCGCCGTCGGGAGAACTGCGAAACAGCTTTGCGAACCATGATTGCCGCATAATCACCATCATGGGCTTTTCACATACAAATACAAGGACTGGTTTCCAAACATTCGGTTCTTATTGCCAGGACGGGCTCATTACCAAATTCGGCGCGAGCGCCATCGGGCAGGGCGAACCCCCTTCGCACCGCGCAAGTCCTTGCGTCCCGCAAAACCAGCCGGTTGGACACCACCGGCAGTTGCAGAGGCGTCCCATCTGCCGCCCAACATACCGGTCCTTCTCCATGCGCCGGCAATTGAGTAACCACCCCGTTTGTGCCGAGGATGAGCGCCGGACTTGTGCCCGCCCCGGCGACCAACGCCCGCCCATCGGGCGAAAACGCCGCCGAAGCCGCCTCCACCCCTTCCGCGTCTGTCACCAGGCGAGCATCCCAGCCCGCAAGCAACGCCGAGCCCTGTTCCAACACTTCGCGGTCGGTGCGCACCGCCGCGGCCGCTCGAGTCGCGCCCAGTCATTCGAGAACCAGTCGTCCGTCGGAAGCTGCATTCGCGAGATCCGGAGGCCGCGAAGCTCCCGCTGCCGGTTCTGCTCAGCCGCGCGGTTCTTGAACACGAAGAAGCCCCCGATCAGGTAACCCAGCGCGAGCACGGCCACCGCACCGGCTAGCGTCACGACGACCTGGCGGAAGCGACGCCGGAGCCGTTCGTGGTCGCGGAGGCTGAGCACGGAACGGTTGGCTTTGAGCAACTCGAGTTCCTCCCGCAGTTCACTTGCACAACCGTGACGCTTTCGAGGGTCGTCGTCGCATGCCTTCAGCAGCACCGCGTTGACTTCGTTGAGGACGCTCCGCTCCTTCTCGGATAGGCTGCCAAGGTCGGGCGGCCTGGGGAATTCGTCGGCGCCATACCCGGTGAGCATTTCGTAAAGGACCTTGCCCAGGGCGAAAATATCCGCTGGTTCTTTGCGTTGGCCTTCTGGCGAAAGATAGGCCGCGGTGCCGGCCAAGGTGTAAGTGGCGCGGACGTCCTTCATAAGGTCAACGTCCGCCAGCTTTGGCACGCCATGGACGAAGACAAGGTTTTCCGGTTTGATGTCGCGATGGACCAGGCCGCGGGCGTGGATCTTTTCAAGGGCGGTGGAGAACGTGGTTGGGGACGGGGGGCCGGTCGGTCTCCGGGGATGGCTCTGGGGCCTGGCTAATCATAGGGCGGCTCGCGTTCCGCTGTGGCGGCCAGCGTTGTCATTTTGACCGCATGAACAGGATTGAGGAGAAGACGGCCGAGAGATCACGGCACGTTCTCCTCGTTGCCTGGCCGTCGGTCTTCGTGGGGCTGGAGCCGGTGGTGAATGGCGCGAAGCATCCGCCGCCTCGCGGCTGGGGACACGCGAACCGGAGGTTCCGATACCTCGGTCCGCCGCGCGCGCTTCCACCACCGCCCGGCGAGTGATTTGAACAGGCGCCTCATGCCCTAACCCTCATACGAGCCAAAAGACTCGCACGGGTCGGGACCAGTTCGTCGCCTGAGCTTCGCTGTGTTGAACCATTCGCAGTCATCAAAGGTTCAATCGTGGTCCATGCGCGGATCTTGCAACAATTCGCGCAACCGGGCAACGCAGAATGCGCAAACCGCCGCATCGCCCAGGCCGAGGAGAGCGACGCCGGCAAACTTTCGGAAAATTCTTTGCAAGATTTGGTCATCAAGCGCGGTTGGACTCTCGGATGAACACAAAGCACCTGCTCTCAGCGGCTGGCACGGGCATAACCCGGCCCCTGCCGGTGCCGGTTCCCCTGTCGCATTGCCTGGAACCTCGGCCAAAAAAGTGCGAAAAAATCCGTTTGACAAAACTAGAATCTTGTGCCTCAAATAGACTCGCTCGGAAAGGCATAACATGAAGCCTTGTCAATCCGCCCAACTCGGCCGGCCTGCCAACCCTCCGACGCTCCCTCTGCACGCTAGCGCCAGCCGGGCCCTTTCCAATCGCAGACCCCAAATTACCTGTGGGGGGATGCCTGATGAACCGCGGAACACACGGAATACACAGAAAGAGGTCCCCGCAGTGCTCTGGGGCCAGAATGGCCCTTCGCGAACCCCCAACCACGGGTTCGGAACCGCTTCTCCCCGCCTCTTTCCGTGTATTCCGTGGTCCATCTGCCCACGACCGCGGATGCCCCTCCAATCGCAAGTCGCAAATCAAGAATCGCAAATCC
>JAJYHY010000139.1 GCA_021784555.1 bacterium | reverse complement strand
AACCGGGGCAACGCCTTCTTGTGCGCTTTCACCGGCAGGAACTCGAGACCCCATTCCTCAGCCGTGTTGCCTGGGAGAATGTGGATCGCATCATCTTCATCGCCCCATGGGTGATGAAGCGATTTCTTGAAATGTTCCCCGCGATGAGAGGCCGCGCCGTCCTCATCTACAACGCCATTGATTGCGATTCGCTGGCGATGGAGAAATTGCCGGGCGCTGAGTTCAATCTGGGGCTGCTCGGCTACTGTCCAAGGCTCAAGGCGCCTCACTTGGCTTTTGAGATTCTGGCCCGTCTTCGGCAGTTCGATCGCCGCTACACGCTCTTCGTCAAAGGGAAACAACCGGAGCAACTGGAATGGCTCTGGAAGCGACCCGAAGAGCGACGCTACTACCAGGAACTCCGTGCGAAGATCGATGGCTCACCCTGCTCAAACTCGGTGATATTCGAGGCCCACGGCGGGGACGTGCCGGTTTGGCTTACCAAAGTGGGTTTCATCCTTTCGACGAGTGATTACGAAGGCTCCCACCAGGCGGTGGCTGAGGGGATGGCATCGGGAGCCATCCCTCTCATCCGGGACTGGCATGGCGCAGAGGATTTGTACCCACCGCAATGCATCTTCACAAGTGTCGAGCAGGCGGTCGATCTCATGCGGAAGTGGAATAGGCAGGAGCGCTTCGAGTTGGAGGCCTCCTTTTGCCGTGCTTGGGCGAAGAGGTTCGATCTGAAGATGATTGTCGAAGACTATAAAGACCTTTTCGACTGTCCGCTCCGTCCCGGCCTGGCCTCTCCCGTCGCGGTCGAGGATGGCGAGCTGAGGGCGCATTTCGAGACCCCGGCTCGGGGAGGCTTTAACTCCAGCACCGGCACCGCCTGGGAGGCCTTTCAAACGCCCGGCGCCGGGCTGTTCGTTCCCGGCCTGGTGGCGAAGCCGTCTGACCAGGGCGGCTGCTCGACCGCGCCGTATCCTCAGGAGCGGCTATGACTTGGCGCCAGTTCACATTGCGGTGCCCGAGCCCGGAAAGTGTCCGACTGTTACTCGACGGCAAAGTCACGACTTTTGAGGCGGCCCCGGACCGCGTCTTCGAGCATTATCGCAGGCGTCCCCCCGATCCATTCCTCGCAAAGAAGATCGATTCGGCGCTTTGCGATCGAAACGCGCGCCGCGGGATGGCCATGAAGCAGGGACACGTGCAGTTCGATAATTTTGCCGCCACGCTCTTCCCCCTGGAACCAACGTGGGCGGAGAACCCGTTTGGAGATAATAACTGGCAGTGGAGTCTGCACAGCCTGACGATCATTCGCTACTTGCTGGCGGCACATCGCAAAACGGCGGAGGATTGGTTCCTGAGTCGAGCCGAGCAACTGATTCTGGATTGGATGTGTGACAACTACACATCCGAGCCCCCCTCGCGGTTCTCCTGGAGCGATCACGCGACGGCCCTGCGGCTTGAGAACCTGCTCTACCTCCTCGAATACGCCCGTGGCCGCGGCATCAACTCCGCCGGCTTGGGGGCTTTGCTCGGCATCATTTCCACTCATGGAGCGGTGCTCGCCGACGGCGCCTTCTATAACAAGCATACCAACCACGGGCTGGATCAGAGCTACATCCTCTACCTCGCGGGCGCCGCTTTTCCTGAATTTGTGGAGGCGCATCACTGGCGGGAGACCGGTCGAACCAGATTGGTGGACGAGTTGTCCTTTGCTTTTACTTCCGAAGGCCTCCACGTCGAGAATTCCCCGAGCTATCACTTCGTGCTCCTCAGACGCGCTCTCCAAGTCGATGCCACTCTCAAGCACTACCAAGGCGAGGGCCTCGGCCCGGGCCTCCGCGATTTGCTCGACAAAGCCTTCCGGTTCGGCGCCTGCATCATGAAGCCTGATGGCACGTTGCCCATCCTCGGCGATAGCGAAGCCGAGCGTGTAAAGGACGACCCCGGCTTCCTGGCGGCCTGCGGGTTGCGCGGTTATGAGGAGTTCCGATATTCCGTGAGCCAAGGGCGCGAGGGCGTGGCGCCTGCGGAGTCCGTCTATGTGTTTCCAAAGAGCGGGTACGCCGTTCTCAGAAGCACGTGGGAACCTTCGAGGTTGGGACAGTCGCTGTATCTTCTCTTCAAGGCGGGATTCCTCAGCGCCTATCACAAGCATGATGATGACTTGTCATTTCTTCTCTACAACATGGGGGAAGATTGGATCATCGATTCGGGGCTGTATAAGTACCAGGAGAAGGACGCCCTTCGACAATACGTGCGTGGCCCCTGGGCGCACAACGCCATCGTTGTCGATAATCTTTCCGCGGCCAGGGCCTGGGCCGATGTCGGCAAAAGTCATATAGACGAGGTTTCCTTTGATGGGGAAACCGGGCTTGCGACCGTCGTTGGCTCTCACACGCTTTATCCCGGAATTCGCGTTTGCCGCAGGCTGAGCTACGCCCGCCCGGACCGGATCAAATTAGCGGATCACGTCGTTGCCGCCGATGGCAAGGAACATATCTACCGCGCTCTTTTTCACATCCCGTCAGACAAAACAATATCGGTCTTTGAACGAGGCGCGGCTATCACTAGCAACCGGACCGGGGCCGTGCTGCGCATTGTCGCGACCGAAGGGGCTATCCGCCGCGCGAGAGTGCTTGAGGCGGAGGAACCCCCAGACTACTGCGGCTGGACTTCGCCAAAGTACGGACAGCGCGAGAGGTGCGCTTGCCTGTGCTTGGAAGGCACAGGTGTTGAATGGAGGACCGTGATCGAATTGGCTTGGGAGACCGCATGAAACCAGATGAGTTTCATATTAAAGCCCAGCCGGCATTGCGACCAGAGATGAAGGTTGCCCGGCATGCGCACTTCCTGGAGCACGTCAGCTTCCCAGTCCACCACCAGTCCACCCCCGTCGTGCTCTGCGCGCACGACGCATTTGTCTTTATCTCCGCCGATCTTGGACGCTCCTGGCTGGGCCACGACCTTGGCCGGCTCATTAGCAGCCCGGTCTCGCGCTGCTTTACGTTGCGAAACGGCGACCATCTGCTCCAGACCGCTCGAGGAGGCGTCGAGACGCTGCTCGTTGATTCCGAATTCCGCTTGATCAGCCGCTCCCGGTACGCCCTTCACAACTGGCATGGCTCGTGGTCCGTTGATGAGTCCCTGTCTGGCGTCATCATGTATGGCGAGTATGCGGCCCGCGCTAAGGAGCTTAGTGTCTGGCGCTCCACAGACGGCGGGCGAACCTGGCGGGCGCGCCTTACCCTTCGGGGTCTCAATTCGGAAGCGCCTGAGGCCCGGCACTTCCACGTCTGCCAAGCGGACCCGTTCAGCCCCGGCAGGTGGTTGATCAGCACCGGTGACGCGCAGGAGCATTGCCGGATATGGCTTAGTCGAGACGACGGTGAGAGTTGGTCTGAAGTGTCCGAACCCGCTAACCCGGGGGAGGCGATCAAACCTGGCGACCGGCGCCGGATCTACCGCTTTACCTCAGTCGTCTTCCGCAAGGACCGGTTGGTGTGGGTAACTGATGATACGCTGGGGCTGGGCAAGGCGGCGCTCGTCAGCGCGCCACGCTCAGGCCTTGAGGCCGCCCGCGTGGTCGCTCCGCTCGGCGGAAACGAGATGCGAACCCTCACCAGCATCGGAGAGGAGTGCGCCCTGGCCACGTCGGAAGCCAAGCTGGACGTGGCCGCGGCCGACGTATTCCTGGTCGCGCGAGACTCCGAGGCAAGGCGCCTGGCCTCCATCCCGAACAGGACCGGAGGCAAGACTGCCTTCAGCCGGAGCCTTTGCTCCAGGATAGCCCATGGAGGGGTCCTCTTTTCGTACGATGACGGTGGGGTAATCGATGCGGACTGCCGGTTCGTCCGTTGGGAACTGAACGCTCGGAATCACTCCGAGCCGACATCAGGGGTTTTGGGACAAACCCTAGGTAGTCCTGGCGGCGCCGAAACCTCAGCCGTCGGCTGCAATCTCTGCCTGCCGGAAGCGCAATCGGACATCGATTCCGGTTTCGGTTGGAAACGCCCACCCCGGTGCGACGATCGGCTCTACCTGTTGCGTGACGGCAAACCGCACGAGTACCGATGCCCCCGCTGTGACTCCCGCGGGCGAACGCGCACACTGCAGTGCCTCTTTTCTCAAGCTCGCGGTTTCCTCCCGACCAAAGCCGCGGTGCTCGGGGTCTCCTCAACCAGCCCGGAGCGGGCTATCGTCAAACGCTACTTCGGTCGCCTGACCCATGTGTCGCTTCAGGGTGACCACGGCGATCCCGAATGTCGCGTCGGAATCGACATCACCCACATGCCCTCCATTCCTACGGAGTCCTTCGATCTCTGCTATGCGTGCAATGTGCTGGATTACATCCCCGATTTGGCCAAAGTCTTTTCCGAGGCCCGCCGCATCCTCAGGCCCTCGGGCCTATTCCTCTTCTTTATCCAACCCTATCGCCTCACTGAGGATAGCGCCACCACGGTCTTCGTCCGCCACGCCAACGCTCTGCGCCATGAGTCCTACGCCAGGAGGGACGGTGCGGGAACGGGCATTCCCGACTGCGTCATCGGGATTCCGTGGATGCTCAGGACGGCTGAGGCAGAGGGTCTGCCGGCAACACCTTACCGGCTAAAGGACCCTCTGAGTGACCTCAGCTTCACCTGGTTTATGTGTCGAAAGGACTAAATGATGCTCCGACGTTCGATAGCGGTCCTCCTGGCTCTGGTCGCTCTCTGGGCAGCCGTCTGCCCAACTGGATGCGGAACCAAACCACAAATCCGCAATCTTTCCCTCAGCGGCCCGCCGGACAATTACCTCAGCATGAAATGGGAGCTTCGAACCCGGACGCACGTTGAGAAGCTGCCCGCCGGACTGGCGTGCGTGGTACAGGCCGATCCGGCGCCGACGCGCACGCCCTACGGCGGCATCGTGCTGCCGGGCGATGGCGCAAAGGGCTTTCGCCTGGACCTCGCCTTCATGAATCCCGGCGCCATTGTTACCTGCTACGTTGATGCGTACGACGCGCAGGCACAGCGAATCGCCCGTTGGGAATCCCGCAAGGCACTGACGCTACCCTCAGCGAGAGCGACTTACGCCTTTATGCCCGGAAAGCTTCCGGCGGTCTTCCGCGCGGTTGGCGAGTGGAAGCGGGGGGCCATCGATCAAATCCACGTCTTTCTGCAGGTCGTGCCTGGAAAGACGGCCGGGATAGCCATGTTCAGAGCGCAACTGCTCATGTGAATCATGTCTCCCGTCGTCCTTCTTAGCGGCGCGCTGGCGAACAAGCCCTTCAACGGGGGAAACGCCTGGAGCCGGCTGGGCTGGATTCTTGGTTTCAAGCGCCTTGGTTTCAACGTGTTTTTCGTCGAGCAAATCAGCGCGGCGTCCTGCGTGGACGCCGGGGACGCCGCCACCGATTTTGCCAATTCCGTCAACGTGGCGTGGTTCAAAACGGTCATGGGGCAGTTCGGGTTGGGCCATTCCGCGGCGCTTATCTGCGATGACGGCGCGCAGGTGTGGGGGCTGGGCCTCGACACGCTGGAGGCCATAGCCCGCAGAGCGGACCTGCTCTTCAACTTTGGCGGTCATCTGACCCTGCCCGAACTCAGGAACGGCCGGGCGTGCAAAATCTATTATGATGACGACCCCGGTTTTACCCAGTTCTGGCACGCCTCAGGCTGCCCAGGAATGCACCTTGAGGGCCATGACTTCTTCTTCACGATCGGAGCCAATATCGGCGAACCAGACTGCGCTATCCCCGCCAATGGCATTGCCTGGCATCATACCCGCCCGCCGGCCGTCTTGGCGGAGTGGCCGTATATGCAGAGCACCCAACGCGGATTCCGCGATTCGAGGACGGAGCCGGGCAGGGCTTCGGGTCGGGTTCGCTTCACGACGGTCGCCAGTTGGCGCGGGGCCTACGCCCCAATCCAATACGGCGGGAAGACTTATGGGCTGAAGGCGCATCAGTTCCGAAAGTTTCTCGATCTGCCCGCGCGCACCGGCGAGCGGTTCGAGATTGCGCTCCAGATTCATCCCGCCGACAAGAAAGACCTCGATTCCTTGCTCGCGCATGGGTGGCGCATCGCTGACCCTCGGCAAGTCGCGGCCACGCCCAGCGCGTTCAGGCGCTATGTCTGGAGGTCCGGCGCGGAGTTCTCCGCCGCCCAAGGCGTCTATGTCGAGACGAATAGCGGCTGGTTCAGCGACCGCACCGTCCGATACCTGGCTTCTGGCAAGCCTGCGCTAGTGCAGGAGACCGGCTTTAGCCCGCATATCCCGACCGGCGAGGGCCTTCTTTCCTTCCGTACCCTGGACGAAGCCACTGAAGCCGCTCGCCGCATCTCGTCGGACTACTCCCGGCATTGCCGCGCGGCGCGTCGTTTGGCCGAGCAGTACTTCGATTCGGACAGAGTAGTTCGCCGCTTCGCCGAGGAGATTGGTTTGGAGCTGCCCGGCGAGATACGCAAAGCCGCGCCGCGTCACCGCATTTCAGGCTCGCAACTCCCGGCCCAAAGATCTTGGCTGCACCCACTCGGGCAAATAGATTTTGCGCATCAGGCCCTGCCATGAAATCCAAGCTCACAATCCTCCTCGCCGGGACGTTCGCCGCCGCCCCTCACACCGGCGGCGTGGCCTGGGTGGTGCTGCAATACTGGCTTGGCCTCCGCCGCCTTGGCCACGATGTCTATTTTGTCGAACCTCTCAAACCGCAAGCCCTCCGTCCCATTCAAAGCCCCCTGGCCGCTTCCGCTAATGCCGACTACTTTCACCTCGTCACCTCCCGGTTTAGCTTAACCGAAAGCGCCGCCCTTCTCCTGGAGGGCACGCGTCAAACCTTCGGGCTCGCCTACCCGCAGTTGAAGGAGGTGGCGCGCCGGGCCGACCTGCTCATCAACATCTCCGGCATGCTCACCGAGGAGGAATTGCTCGAACCCATTCCCCGGCGCATTTACCTTGACCTGGATCCGGGTTTCAACCAGTTGTGGCATACGGTTCAAGGCATCGACATGCGCTACCAAGGCCACACGCATTTCGTTACCATCGGCCTCGACATCGGTCAGGCCGGGTGTCCGGTGCCCACCTGCGGCTTGAACTGG
The DNA here is from genome assembly GCA_021784555.1 of bacterium. Lineage (GTDB taxonomy): Bacteria > Verrucomicrobiota > Verrucomicrobiia > Limisphaerales > UBA8199 > JAJYHY01. The sequence continues at coordinate 13,187 of JAJYHY010000139.1, read as the reverse complement.
ATAACTACGTGGCAACCAGTGGTGCTCGAACATTGGCCCGCCGCTCCGCTCCAGCGGATTACCTGCAACGCGCTTACCACGGTGGGACACTGGCGCGGCTACGGCTCGATCAACTACGCCGGCACACTCTACGGCCAGAAGGCTCACTCGTTGCGCCCCTTATTTGAGTTGCCAAAGTTGACGCGGGAACGATTCTCTCTGGCCATGGGCATCCACGCCGATGAACGCAAAGACCTGGAGGCGCTCGCCGCCAACGGCTGGCAACTGCTCGACGCGGCTCATGTGGCCGACACCCCGGCTCATTACCAGGAGTTCATTCAAAGCTCCAAAGCCGAGTTCGGCATCGCCAAGAGCGGCTATGTCTATTCCCGTTGCGGCTGGTTCAGCGACCGTAGCGTCTGCTACCTGGCCTCCGGCCGTCCGGTGCTGGCGCAGGAGACGGGGTTTAGCCGTTACTTTCCCGTCGGAGAGGGCCTGTTCTCATTCAAAACCTGCCAGGACGTCCTCGCCGGGATCGAGGAGATGAATCGGGACTACCCCGGACACGCCCGCAAGGCGCGAGAGATCGCCGAGGAATACTTTGATTCAGACAAGGTGCTGCAAAGGCTCCTGGACAGGATCGGAACCAAAACCCCATGATCGCCTCCACTCTAATTCCGAAGGCTGATGCCGAACGGCAACGCGAGACCGGCCATCGCGCAGAGGGAGCCGGGCCCGGACCGGCGGGCTTCATCACGCGCAACGAACTGTGGGCCGCGCTGGAGACCGTGCTTTCCGCCTATTATGGCGCTCCCCGCCGCATTGAGAGGCTGCGCCGCAGGATTTCCTCCTATGCCTCTTCCTGCCCGATCTGCAATCTGGAAGTGGAACTGATCGGCGGCCTTCGCTTGGAGCTGGTGTTCAAGAATCTCAGTCCGGATGCTGAGCTTGCCGCCGCCCAAAATGTCCGGCCAGGCTTTCTCTACTCGCCGATGCGGGAGATCGACACCTACCGAACGCTCCTCCAGGGCCAAGGTCTGGGCACGGCAACCTGCTATGGGGCCTTTGTTTGCGCTGAGCGGCGGCAATACTGGCTCTTTCTGGAGCGAGTCAGCGGCCCGTTGCTCTGGCAGAGGGGGCGCTTGGATTCCTGGAAGCAGGCCGCGCGGTGGTTGGGGTGCTTGCAGACGGCGGTCGGCGCGGACCCTCCATCCTCCCACCCAGCCGCCTGGAACCACCTGTTGCGGCACGATGAGGCCTTCTTTCTCCAGTGGCTGACTCGAGCCGAGCGGTTCCTGCGGAGCGTACCCACTTCACACCCCAAGCCGGCCCGGCGCCGCTTCGGACGAGTGGCTGAGCGTTACGAGACCGTGATACAGCGCCTGCTCCAACTGCCGGCGGCATTTACTCACGGCGAATTCTACCCTTCCAACATCCTGCTACGAGCCGTCGAAAACGGCACGCAGATCTGCCCAATCGATTGGGAGCTGGCGGCGCTCGGCCCGGCCACGATGGACCTGGCCGCCCTGGCGGCTGGCAACTGGGAGGAGAGCGAGAAGAGATCGTTGGTGACCGCTTACCGCGAGACCTTGGAGACCGGCAGTGGTCGAGCCCCTTCCGTATCGGACCTGATGGAGGCCCTGGCGCTGTGCCAACTGCACCTGGCTGTGCAAATGCTGGGCTGGGCCGCCGATTGGTCGCCTCCCGAACACCAGGCCTGGAATTGGCTGGATACGGCCTGCCGCCTCTCGGAGCGCATCACTTTTTGAGACGAAATGACACCCAAAACAAAACCGGTAACTGCTCAGCCCAAGCCGCTGGACGCGTGGAATGGGAGCGCGGACGCCCCCGTCCCCTCCTGCTGCTCTCCGGAGAGGCGGACGAGGGCGTCCGCGCTCCTGTCACCACCTGAGCCGTTGCGAAAATTGATCGTCAACGCCGATGACTTTGGCCTTAGCCAGGGAACCAATCAGGGTATCGCCATCGCCCATGAACGGGGCATCGTCACCAGTGCGAGCCTGATGGTCCGGGGACCGGCGGCCACGGAGGCGGCGCAGTACGCCCGCGGACACCCGTCCCTCTCGGTGGGGCTGCACGTTGACCTCTGTGAATGGACCTTCTCAGGAGGTGCCTGGCGGCCGGTCTATCAAGTGGTGCCGACCCAGGATGCCGAAGCGGTCGCCAGCGAGGTGGCTCGGCAGTTGACGGCCTTCCGGGAGCTTGTCGGCCGCGTTCCCACCCATCTCGATTCCCACCAACATGTCCATCGGGAGGAACCCACCCGCTCCATTCTCCTCCAAACCGCCCGTGACCTTGGCATCGTGCTCCGCGGTGAAGCCGACCGGGTCCGCCACTGTGGAGATTTCTACGGCCAATCCGACAAGGGCTATCCCTTTCAAGAGGCCATCTCGGTCGCCTCCCTGTGCAGGCTTCTCCGCAACCTGCCTCCAGGCATCACCGAACTGGGCTGTCACCCCGGCCAGGACGGCAACCTCGATTCCATGTACAATAGTGAACGTCAGATCGAGTGCCAGACCCTGTGCGACCCCGCCGTCGCCGAGACGCTCCGTGCGGAGGGTATTATTCTAACGAACTGGCACTCAGACGGCTTGTTCTTGCCAGCGACAATTGAGAATTAAGAATTGAGAATCTTGAATTGAGTCCGGCTCCGGAAGGCCCTCAGGAGAACCGCGCCGGTTCGGCCTCGTGGCCGAGGCGGATTTTGCCCGGCCACCATCGCTCTAACCATTAGGCATTGGGCATCGCCAATGGATAATGGCAAATGCCCAATGCCTAATGAAATATGTGGCACTGGCCCCGCCCCGGCGCCTACGGTGAGGCACTGACCCGGTAGAAACGTTCAGACAGCGTCCCGCCGCCTGCGTTGGTAAAGGTTACGTCGCCTCCCGTTCCCGCGATGGCGCTGGCCACCGTGTCCCAACTGCCTGTCGAGAGGTCCGACCGCGCTTGCACGTCATAAGAAGCACCGCTGGTGCTCGTAAACGTGAGCACCACGTCGTGCCCTTCCACATTCACACCTACGATAGCCGGCGCGGTCACCGTGGCCGTGGCGGGGGTCAGCAGGAAGACGTGGTTGGCGCCGTTGTAGGTCCCCGTGCCGACGATCTGGCCCAAATCATTGATACCACGCGCCTCGACCAGCACCCAGCCGGCTCCGCTGGCGCCGAGTTGGTTGTTCAGGTCGGTCATGCTGCTGCCGTCGCTGACAAAGGCGTGATAGACGGAATCGCCGGTATCGATGAATGAGCCGCCCACAATCACGTTGCTGTTGTTGATGGAGATTGCGTAGCTGTAATGTCCCCCGAGCGTTCCCAAATCGGTCATGCTACCATCGGCATATTCAAAGGCATGATCGACCGAGTTGGCCGTCGATGCATATCCAACGATATGGTCGCTATTGTTCAGCGCCAGGGCGGAGGCCCCTGAACCCCCCAGCCCCCCAATGTCTTTGGCGGTACTCCCATTGTAGAAAAAGGCGTGCGCCGTGGCGTACTTGGAGTTGTAGGCCGTGCCGGCAATGTGCCCGGCCTGGTTGATGCCGTAGCCAAAGGAATTGGGGAGGCTGTTGCCCAGCAAGCCGCCGATGTCCGTCAGTTTCCCGCCGCTATACACAAAGGCGTGAGAATCGCCTCCCGCCGTTTCAGAATCACCGGCAATTTGCCCTGACGCGTTGATGCCGTTGGCCTGGCTGCTGGCCCCTCCTAACGTCCCGAGGTCTTTCATTTGCGGATTGCCCGCCACGCCGTCCGTGCCGCCCGCCGTCCAGACAAAGGCGTGGGTGTCGCCCGTCGTCGTCGTCGAACGCCCCACCACCTGGCCGGCGTCATTGATCCCGTTGCCCAGGCTCTCGGCCCCGCCCAGCGTGCCCAGGTTGGTCCAGCCGCCGTTGTAAAGGAAGGCGCGATACGCCCCGCCGGTTACGTTCGCGGCGCTGACCTCGCCGGAGTTATTGATTCCATTAGCCGTGCTATCGGTTCGCCCCGAAAGGTTGGTGAAGGGGCCAAGGTCCGTGACCGAATAGACCCCGGCCGAGGCCAGACCGGCCGACAGGCTGATTGAGGCAAGTCCCGCCAAGCATTTCATGTTTCGCACGGAATAAGCTTAATCAAGAAGGCGGTTTCATCAAGTCCTCGTTCCTGGTGGGGTGCGATTACTTCGGCCGCCTCTCCACTAACAGAATTATGCAACATGAGAGTCAACGCTGCTTATATTGCTAAGATATGTTTAAGAATTCTGTTGACGATGGCGCCGTTCCTTGGTAATTAGTTATCCAGTAGGCGGTCCTGCAAGCTGGCGAGGTCTGGCCCCCGGAGGCTGGGGCCTCGCGGTAGCGGCGGCGGCGCCTGAATCACAAAAGGCTAAAAATGACGAACAAATCTGAAGGTCCCTCGGGCGGTCGGTTTGCCCGCCCCCCGTCACCCCGTCACTCTCTACACATACCTCTGCCTGTGTCTGCTCCCCGGCCTGGCGTTGGGCCAGGTGAATCCCTCCCCTAATCCGTCCGGCCCCGGCGGCAGCGGTGCCTGGACCAACGCCTCCATGAATGGGGCGGTGTTCGCGGCCCGCATTCAAGCCGCCCAGCAACTGGCCGCTTTGACCAACACCGCCGCGCCCGTGCAGGGACCCGCGGTCGTCTCCGCCTCCCGGAGCAAAACTCCGCCTCCGCCCGCCGATTGGGTGGCGGGCGATGGCGGGCAGTTCACCACCGAGAACACCCTTTTCCAGGCCCAGGTTGCCCCGGCTCTGGACGGCAGCCTGACCCTGACGGTGAGGGTTCCCAATGGCGCAACCCCTGGAACCACCGTGCGCGGCACGGTTCTCGGCCTGGCCTACTGCGAGCCGGGCCAGAACGGCCTGAGCGCGATGATAGCCACGCTCAAGCCCAACTGCCAGGGGCAGACAACGGCCCCAGGCTCGCTGGTCTTTGCCGACGCCTTTGACGGAGACGGCGTGGTGGCGGACCTGACCTACAAAATCACGGAACGCTCTATCGCCCAGGACATTGTGATTCGTGGGCGATTGCCGGGGCCGGACTACTGGGGCCTCTCGAGCAACGCGTTTTTGACGGTGGTCACTTCGTTTGAGAGCGGGGCTCCGCCGAGCCTCTGGGCGCCGGACAAGCAAGACGGCGACCAGAATCTCCAGTGGGGGCCAATGGCGATGCTGAGGGGCAAGGCGGTCGGGCTGGGAGACGACAGCGACCCCGGTGTGAACGTAATCAAGGCCTGGGTGATGACGCCTGGAAACGCCCACTCCCACACCTTGCTGGAGGGCGTGCCGTACCCGGCCATTCGCGCCCGGAACGAGGCCCTGCCCGTCCTGAAGCCAACGCCGCCCGGCGGCGGTCATGGCGGCGTCCGTCCAGTTCGGGACCGCAAAGCGCTTCTGGCGGAGGCTTGGGGAAAAGCAGAAAGTGGAAAGCAGAAAGCGGAAACTGGGCGGCAACGGCCCTCTGGCGGCAACGGGGCGCAGCGGCGCGCGCCTTCAGCGTCGGCGGGGTGGTCGATACTGTTGGCTCCAGGCGCCTCGAAAGCGGCGCTGGCGGAGGCCCGACCAGCCCGCCCGAACCTGGCGCCAGCTTTTGGAGTGCGATCCCGACGCATTGGGACCGCTTTCCCTCCGCGGCACCGGCCCCGAACCATAAACTCCAGGCCGTTGGCCGGCCCCGGCCCGTCCGCAACCCGTAGCGCGTCCGAAAGCGGCAGAGGACTGCCGCACTCCACGACGCTGGCGCGCGGTTCGGCGCCGGCGTCAGCAGGCGCGCCTCTTATCTCCCATGCACCAAACGGAAAATCGCAGGCCGCAAATCGCAAATCCCAGCTCGCCTCTGGCCCAGCCCAGGGCCTGGTCCTGGACTATACCATCCTGACCGAGCCGATCATCGACATCGACTTCGCCCCGGGCAACTCCCTGGACAGCCAGAAGACCGGTTTTGCCGCCGTGGGCGAGACCTCTTCGGACGTCTGGAACGATTTCGCCTACGGCACGACCGAGCTCATCAACCTGAAATGGTGCGATGACTCGCTGGTTGGCGGGGACAACTCAGGCGCCAGCGTGACCCTGAGCGGCGTCGTCGGCACCTACAGCTTGGACTGCTTGGGGCCCCCCATCACTCCCATCGACCCGATGTATGACGGCTACTTGTATAGCATAGGCGGGGACATCACCATCACCGTGGGCAGCCTCCCGGCTGGAACCTACAGCTTTCTTCTCTACGGCCATGGCCCTGCCCAAAACGCCAGCACCCTTTTCACCCTCAATGGCACCACTCTCAGCACCGGCGACCCAGACAACACCTGGGACACGGCCACCTGGACCGAAGGCTCTCAGTACGTGGAGTTCGACGGTGTGGTCGTGAACGCCGGCGATTCGGTCGTCATCACCGCCAGTCCCGGGCCATCGACCTACACCCTGCTCAACGGCATGCAGATCGTCCAGGGCGGGGCGCTGCCGGTGCCGCCAGCCATCACCCAGCAGCCCCAAAACGCCACCGTAACTCAGGGTGGCTCGGTCTCTTTCTCGGTGACGGCCACAGGCACCCCCGCACCGGACTACCAGTGGTACAGCAACGACGTGGCCATCGTCGGGGCGACGGCCGGCATCTATAGCCTCTCCGGCGTCCTCGCCTCCTACGCCGCAAACTACTCCGTCGGGGTCTCCAATATCGCCGGCACCGTTCGGAGCCGGGAGGCGGTCCTGGGCGTCACCGTCCCCAACGGCGGCCCGGGGCCCGGTTACCCAGCCCCCACTGGAATGGTCGCCTGGTGGAAGGGCGAGAACAACACCTCCGACTCGGCGGGCTACAACAACGGTACCTTCTACGGCAATCCCTCGCCCGGCTACGCCTCGGGCGAGGTCAACACCGCCTTCAGCTTCGACGGGTCAGACGATTACGTCGATGTCGGCTCCGGGCTCGGCCTGACCTCGGCCATGACCATCGAAGCTTGGGTTTGGCCCGCTTCGTCCGGCAGCCAGATGACGATTATTTCGAAATGGGACACCGAAGGCGGCTACAATCAGCGCAGCTACGGCTTCGTGGTCAACCCGGACCTGACCATCGGCATGGGCCTGGACCCGGACGGCACCGCTTACACGCCGGTGGGTGTGAACTCGGACCCGAACCAGCCCATCCCTTTGCAGCAATGGTCACACGTGGCCGGGGTCTATAACGGCAGCACGATTCAACTCTATATCAACGGCGTCCCATGCGGCAGCACCCCTTACACCGGCGGCGCTTTTCCCGGTCAATGCGATGTGGGCGTGGGCGGCGCCTGCGGCCAGAACAACCTCTCCGGCGGCCTGGCCCTCTTCAATGGCCGCATCGACGAACTGACCGTCTATGACCACGCCCTGAGTCAGAACGAAATCCAAGGCATCTACAACGCCGGCCCGTACGGCAAAATCACCGGCTCCTCCGGCAGTCCTCCGGTCGTCACCACCGACCTCCAGAGCGAGACGGTCACCGCCTGGAACCCCGTCACTTTCAGCATGAGCGTCACCGGGACGGCGCCATTTTCTTACCAGTGGCGGTTTAACGGCGATGCCATCCCGGGCGCCACCGATTCCAGCTACACCCTCGCCCACGTCCAGCCCACGGACGCCGGCACCTACTCGCTCTATGTCCAGAACGCTTACGGTCAGGCCCCCAGCACCGGCATCTATCTGGGCGTCAACACCCCCGATTCCGACGGCGACGGCATCCCCGACTGGTGGATGCTCAAATACTTCGGCCACGCCACCGGCCAATCCGGCGACAATACCCTCGCCAGCCAGGACTATGACGGCGACGGATACAACAACCTCACCGAATACCAAAACGGCACCGACCCGAACAAGATCGCCTTCGATGTGAGTTTTTCCGACGACCACACCGCCAACTCCAGCGTGACGGCCACCGTCATGGTCCTCAAAGGAGTGCCGGCGCAGATGGCCGTCCTCACCGGCTCATTCCCGTCCGATCCCTCCCAAATCCAGTGGACGACCTACGGCTCGACCGCCACGGTTCCCCTCGCCGCCCCGGACGGCCCGCGCACCGTCTGGGTTGGCCTCCGGGGATTGGCGGGAGACGATTCGGCCACGACCTGGGAGAGCGCGACCATCGTGCGGGACACCACCCCTCCGCAGATCGTCGTCACCAGCCCCACGGCCACGACCACCTCCCAGCCCGTCCTCCAACTGCAGGGCTACAGCCCCGAACCGCTCTCCAGCCTGACCTACGACATTACCGAGGGCGACGGCACCGTCCTGACCGGCCAGCCAGGCATTATCCTCGACCGCCACTATGACCCCACCCAGGACGCCCTCACCACCTCCTCCTTCCAATGCTTCGATGTCGCCCTGGCGCCTGGCGCCAACACCATCACCCTTCACGCCACCGACCTGGCGGGCAATACCAGCAGCGCCACCTATACCTACACCCTCGATTATAGCGGCGACACCACCGCGCCGGTTTTGACCGTCTATTCGCCGGTTAACAATCAGGAGATCCCCTCCGATACCTGCATGGTCCGCGGCCACGTCGATGACCCGACCGCCACCGTCACCGCCCAGATCACCGCGCCGGACGGCACCGTCTCAACCACCGCTATCCCCGTCGATCGGGACGGCCTCCTGCTGACGAACGCCATCCCCGTGGCGGCGGGCGGCAACAACACGCTGCTCTTGACGGCCACCGACGCCGCTGGCAATGTTTCCACAACGAGCATTGTGCTTGTGAGAAGCGCCGTCACCATTACTTTGAACAGCCTCGGCCCCGACGACGCCGCGGCATCCTCCGCCACCGTCTCCGTCAACATCGGCTCAACCACCGGCTACACCCTTTGGATGAACGGGCTCAAGGCCATCGACCAAGGCGGCGGCAACTGGGCCGCCAGCGGCGTCCCTCTGCCCCAAGGCGGACCGATGCTGGTCGAGGTCTGCGCCATCCCCAACACCGACAACAACGGCAATGGCACCGCCGGCAACGCCCAGCCGCCCACCTATCAAGACCTGGGCAACCCAACCTCGGCCCAGGCCCTGAAGGTGGACTTCAGCAGCGACCATGAGCCGTTCATTTATTCCAAGACCTACAACGAGAAGTGGACCGAAACCGCCACCTTCAGCAACCTGTCGCAGTCTGGCGACCAGTATTCCGACCAGACCAAGACCATGTCCTGGGCTTTCGGCCCCGGAGGAACGGCGCACTGGGACGCCCACGTTGCCGGCACCGGCGAGCACGTGTGGCAGTACGAGGACTGGCCGGTGGACCCGGCTTGGCCCCTGGCCAAGCAAGTCACCGTCACCAGCGGCAGCGACTATGGCGGCCAGAATCCGCCGACGGTGATGGACGCCGTCATCCCCACCGAGAGCTGCGAGGTGACGGACAACACGAGCGGGCATTCGTGGTCGGACGCCTACACGCGAACGGCACACACCACCCTCTGGCTGTGGACCGGCGCCACGTCCGACGGCTGGCATGAGAAGCTCTTCTGCATCTCCGCCAACGCCGTCCGGGTTCTCGACAAGGAGTGGCGGTATGACAGCGGCTGGCCGCTTGCAGAAAGTGACAAGGCGCCCATCTCCCCGCAGCAGATCGAGATCGGCGGCCTCGGCACGCTCGGCAGTGATGGCAATCTTTGGGTTGTCCTGCCCGACAACCGTAACGTGGACATTACCCCTCGTGTGGCGGGAGTGAGCTACTATACCCCAGCCGCGGATCAGAGCAGCTACCGGCTCTTCGTCCAGGCGAACAACTACCTCCTCGCGCCCGACAGGGTCCGCCCCCAGGCCCACTACTGCGTCGGGGAAAAGATGTACCTCCACCCGCAGTTCATGCCGTCCGATCCAGTTGCGGCGATGACCTACCAGTGGACACTTGTCGGGAGGTTCTGGAACAAAGTCGATGACCCGTCGCCCTCCGACGCCTCGCCGACCTACCTGAAGGACATCTCCCTGCTGGATCAGCAGGACACGTGGGCTTGGTGGACCTCAGGTGGCTACCCGAGCCAGACGCTCACGGCAAGCGTCCGCGTCAACTGCACGTTCCCCAACGGAAAGCAGGTGAGCTACCCCGCCTCCGGAAAATTCACCATGCACCGCCCCAAGCTCGTGAATTATACAACGGCGCTCAACCCGGACAATACCGCGCTGCTCAGAACGCTCAGCGCATACGACGGGGACTTTGGCGGACCGATGTACGTTCAGGTGAACCACAGGCACCTCGTTGGCGTCTCGCCAATGAGCGGCGAGTTCTCGGTGGACCAGTTGGTGACATTCCCCCCAGCATTCTACTCCATCAAGGTGGACAGCGTGCCCCCGTTCTCCGGGACTGCGGGCACGACCCAGGTCGTGACTGGCTACGTGCATCGGTACTACAGCCCGGTCGATCTCCCGTACGAGCACCTGGATAACATGGAGTTCGCGTATGGCTACCTATTTCCCGTCATACCCGGACGCACAGACGGAATGAACAGCATGCTCCTGCTTAAGGACGGTCCAGCGTTTGATTGCAGCGGCGACACCAACGCCATGCACTGGGATTTCGAGGACTATATCCGATTCAAGCCGGACGCCGGGCCTGGCCCGAACATCTACGTGACGCTCGGTATGGTGACGTGGCACGCCCACGGCAGCAGTTGGCTTGTCCCAATCACCCCAGGGTCAACCGACCAGGACTACACTCCGCTGCCGACCAACGATTTGATGTGGCCGAACACGCTCGACAGTGATGCGGGCATCGCCCAAGACGTGATCGACATGGACGTTTTCCCTTCGTACGTCGGAACCACACACAACCAGTAGGAGGAGGCCCATCGCATGACCAGCATCGCCAACCCAGTGTTCGTTCTGTGTAGCGCCCTCCTCCAGGCGTCCGGCCCCGGCCTCGTACTGCCCCCGACGCTGGTTGGGGGCGGCGAGCCCGTTGTCGCGTGGGGCGCGGAGACGAACGGCGTCAGTGCCGGCGTCGCGGTCCGACCTGGGCCGCCCTGCTCCGCAACGGTGGTGTTCCGCATCGCGCCCAAGGCCCTCGCGTACGGCGCGACAAATCGAACGGGGAGGATAGCCCCCCATTTCACAGGCACGCTCTTTCTCCCGACCAACGAGGTCTGCGGCCCATTCATCCTCCGGGATGCATCCGGCAAAGCGGTTCCGTGGGTGACGCCTTCGGCCCTGCTTACGAACTCTTACCCGCCGGCCCTCAGCCTGACGGGGGTCTACGACGCTTTCTCAGGCCAGTATTCCATCTACAGCGGGCCAGGATTCCCACCGTGCAGTCTGGGTGTGGGGACCAACCTGACCGCTCCCTTCGTGCTTACGAACTACCTCCGCCTTGCGCGCAGCGGACGTTACGAGCTCAAGGTTTGGCCAAAGTTGTACAAGCGAGTCTTCCCTAAATCCGACCTGACGAGGCGCGTTGACCTACCGCCTGTCTCCGTCAGCTTTGAGTGGACCAAGGCGAAGGCGAAGACACACTGAGCCTAAAGGGACCGCCACGTTTCCAGATTTTGGCTTGCCTGCCGGGCCACGTTCACCGAGCACCCTCATCGCGCACCCGCAAAAAGGGCAAAGGGGGTCAACCCACAAAATGGGTCACCCATAGCTTGGTTCGCGATCCCTTGGCTTTAAATGAACCGAACTATGGGCTGGCTACTTTTCCGGCCAGAGCCTCATCTGGGAGAACCCAAACATCGTGTCGCTCTCGGCCAGGGACTTCATCAGGTTTCAGCCGGACGGGGCCAACTCCATCTGGGTAACGCTGGGCATCATCCACTGGTATACAGTCGGCACCGCCGAGCAGGACCTGCTGGGCAACTGGAGCATCACCTCGGACGCCACGACCACCCCGCCCGCCGGGCCCAACTCCTCGGACGAGCTCCCCGTGTGGCGCTACATCGTACATTCAAACTGAACCTAGGAGCAAGGATATGCAAGAGCAAATTATCCGCTTCCTCTCTACCACCGCCGCCCGGTTCGCCGCCCTCTCCGTGGCGGCCGCAGGCGAGACCAACGCGCCGATGCAGTTCGTTCAGACCAAGGTCGTGGACGGCCTGTACATCGGTGTAACCGACGAATTCGGCCACACCAACGCGCCGCCGACTAACCACCTCTGCTTCTGCATCTGGACGACGAACGCATTCTGGACAAACGACATCACGATGGTGGCGTTTCCTGTTGACCCGGAGTACGCTTGCGACGTCCAACTCTTCGGTCCCAACGGCGCCGAGGTGCCCAGGAGCGAGAATGGCGGCAGCGTTGGACGCCACTTCCAGGATTTTGACCCAGCGTCGGGCTACGTGTATGGGACCGGATGGCCACCCCAACACGGCGTAAGGATGCAGAGGACCGCGGCCATGTACAAGACGCCGCCCTACGAGCTCCTCGTTATCCTCCGGCCGAGCGACATCTTCGACATCAAGACGCCTGGAAGGTACGTCTTGCGCATCCACTTCCAGATCGTCGCCAGCCTTCCGACGGGTCCTGGGCGCAGCCCCCGGCAGGAGACGCTGGTCCGGTTTCCGCCGGTGGACTTCCCAGTCGTCAAGGCCGCCTCAGGCCCTTAAGCAGCTCCCTCCCTGTAGCGGCCGGTTCGGCTGTTCGGCTGTTCGCTCGCTCTGGCAGACTCGATCCCGGTGGCGCCGGGTGGCAACAACACGCTGCTCTTGACGGCCACCGACGCCGCTGGCAATGTTTCAACAACGAGCATTGTGCTTGTGAGAAGCGCCGTTACCATCACTTTGAACAGCCTCGGCCCCGAGGACCTCGGAGCGGCCTCCGCCACCGTCTCGGTCAACATCGGCTCAACCACCGGCTACACCCTTTGGATGAACGGGGTCAAGGCCACGGACGAAGGTGCCGGCAACTGGGCCGCCGGCGGCGTTCCCCTCCCTCAAGGCGGGCCAATTCTCGTCGAGGTTTGCGCCATCCCCAACACCGACAACAATGGCAACGGCATCGCCGGCAGCGGCCAGCCGCCCACCTATCAAGACCTGGGCAATCCAACCTCGGCCCAGGCCCTGAAGGTGGACTTCAGCGCCGACCACCAGCCGTTCGTTTACGCCCAGACCTACAACGAGAAGTGGACCGAAACCGCCACGTTCAAAGACCCCCAGCCTTACGACGAATACTCAAGCCAGATCAAGAAATTCTCCTGGGCGTTCGGCTCTGGGGGGAGCGGGCGCTTGGACCGCTACGTCGCCGCGACCGGCGAG
>JAJYHY010000138.1 GCA_021784555.1 bacterium | reverse complement strand
GCGCGTAGTCATCTGCGCGCCGCAATACTCCAGAATGCGGCCGATTGTGCGGAGGGCGGCGCGCAGAGGACTGCGCGCCCTACCTACAGACCGTTGCCGTTTTGTTCGTGGCGTGAAATATTCGGGCTAACGGCGCCAAGGACGGTCTTTAGATTAAGGCCCGACCACAAAATGGTAGGTTCCCGACCCGACTTCATACACCCGCCGGTCTCCCCGTGTGTGAAGGAATGTCACGCCTTCCGCCTCGGCCGCCGGGCGGTCTGATTCGGTCACTAGGTCTCCTGGTTTGGCCGGCAGGAAGACCGTGGCGCTCGTGTTGGCGGGAACCTTGAGCGTCAGAAAAAACCGGCCATCCCTTTCTTTCCAGGCAGATTCAATTTGGCCGCACACCGAATGGTAGCTCGCCCGGGCGGAGGTCAGGTCGCCGACCACGTTCGGATGAATGAAGAAATGCCGGAAACCGGGATGGGCTGGGTCCGGATTGATGCCGGCCAGCGCTTTGTAGAACCAGGCGCTGATGTCGCCGAACATGATGTGATTGCGCGAGGCCGTGCCGTCCCATTCCTCCCACAGGGTGGTGGCGCCCTGCTCGATCCACCAACCCCATCCCGGCATCCTCTTCTGGCTGGCTATCTCGTAGGCGACATCCGCCCGTCCATTGGCCGTCAGGGTATTGAGGATGTATTTCGCGCCGAGGATGCCGGTGTCGATGTGGCCATTGTTTTTCTTTACGGCCGCAACCAGGTTGTTGAGCACGCGCGCCCGGTTTTCCGGTTCCACCAAGCCCTGGTAGAGCGCGCAGCTCAGCGAGGTCTGGCTGCCGTTGCCGTAACTGCCGGTCTCCGGCTCATAGAACTTCTTGTTGAAGGCGATCTTGATGTTGGCCGCCAGTTGCTCGTATTTGCGGGCGTCGGCGGAATTGCCACGCAACTGGGCTGCCAGCGCGACGATACGCGCATCACGATAATAATACGCCGTCGAGGTGATGTCCGCCGGGGTGGTCGTTTTGTAAGGCGCCCAGTCGTTCAGGCCGATGCTGACAATGCCGTCCTTGGCCTTGGAAGTCAGGTAATCGACGTAGCGTTTGATGCCTTGGTAATGCGCGCGCAGGACGCGGGCGTCGCCGCAATACTCATACATGTAATAAGGAATGAGGAGAAAGGCGCTGTCCCAGGCCGGGCCGTTGCCCCATTGGTAGCCCCAGCCGCTGGTGGGGACGATGCCCGGCAATTCGCCGCTGGGGCGTTGTTCGTCATTGAGGTCGTTCATCCATTTGGTATAGACCGCCTCGGGGAAGAAATTGAAAAGGCCCTGCTCAGCGGCCAGGTGGGCGTCGCCGGTCCAGCCGTTTTTCTCGCGGTGCGGGCAATCGGTGGGGATGCCCTGGAGATTGCTCAGGTAAGACCACCGCCCCGCGCGCCAGATCTTGTTCAGCAATGGATTCGAACAATGAAAGCCTCCGACTGGCCGCACCGCCGAGTGGATGAACACACCGCGCAAGGTGTCCAGCGTGGGTGTTCCGGGGAAGCCGGTCAGCTCGACGTATTGGAATCCATTGTAATTGAAGCTCGAATGCCAGGTCTCCTCGCCGCCGCCTTTCAGAATGTAAGTGTCGGTTTGGAACTGCTGCTTGGGATCGATGCGCTTGACGTGCTGTTCGATCTCGGCTCGGTCTATCATGCCGTTCTTGTCCACCCGTTCGCTGTACTTCATCACGACCTTCGTCCCGGCCGGGCCGTGGACGCGCAACGCTGCGAACCCGGCGAAATCCTGTCCCATATCTACGACGAAGACGCCCGGTTTCGGCTCGGTAATCCTGACCGGCTTAATGGTCCGGGCCGCTCGGATGGGGGGCATCATCTGGGCCACCAGTTTGCCGCCGGGCGGCTTGACCCGAATGGCGGCATCCCAGGCCGCGTCGTCGAAACCCGGCATGTTCCAGCGCGGTTGTTCGAGCCGGGCATCATAGATCTCGCCGCCGTAGATGCTGTCGAACAGAATCGGACCGGCGCTGGTCTTCCAATGCGTGTCGGAGACGATCGTCTGTGCGCGTCCATCGGCGTATTGGATTTCCAGTTGCATCAGGAGTTTGGGCGCGGCCCGCCACGGAGCTTTGTCGAAATACCAGACCGCCCGCGTCTGGACGTTGAACCAGCCGTTGCCGAGGATGACGCCGATGGCGTTCTTGCCATTGCGCAGCGCACGGGTCACATCGTAGGTCACATACAGGTCGCGTTTGTCGAAGCGGGTGTAACCCGGGTCCAAGAGGTGGTTGCCAATCCGCCTGCCGTTGATATACAGCTCGTAGTAGCCCAGGCCGCAGATATAGGCGCGGGCACGTTTGACCTTGCCCTCAAGCGCAAACGTTCGGCGCAGCAACGGCGCCGGACGGGAATCAATATTGGTCGTGCGGGCAATCCATTCGCCCCGCCAATCGGACGCAGAGAGCAACCCCATCTCCCAAAAGGCCGGCCTGCTGTAGGCCGATGCATTGCCCTCCTTGTCCCATACCCGCACCTTCCAGAAGCACCGCTGGCGTGAGCGAAGCGCCTCGCCTGCATACGGCACTTGAAAGGTGCGGTCGGAGGCGACTTTGCCGCTGTCCCACAAATCACCTTGGTTTGCCTGGAGGCGGCGCCGGGTGCTGGCCACCAGCACCTCGTACGCGGTCTGTTTCTGGGCCCGCTCGTTCGATTTGAGCACCCAGCTCAATCGCGGCGCCAGAGTGTCGATGCCCAGGGGGTTGACCAGGTACTCGCACCGGAGGCCGGACGGACTTAGCGATGCGGAGGCCGCCAGCGCGGGGGCGTCGGGCGTCACGATGCCAACTAAAGCGATCCAAACCAGGGTGAGGATGCTGCAAGGAGGCCAGAAGGGTGTTTGCATGATTTCAATTCCGTTAGTCTGTTCTGGCCGCAGCCTGCCTGAATCCCCGCCCCCACTCAAGCGTGAAGACCCACCGGGCCGCACTTTCCGCAGGCCGTTGACCTTGCGTGGGGCGGCAGATATGCTTTTAACACGACGTTGCGGATAGCAGATCTGGGTGCCTTGACATCTGAAATGCCGCGGAAGAGCGCCGCCAACTCCACCGCCCTTGATGATCGCACTGAGCCGAATCGCGCGGCTTGCGGAACTGTATGACCGGTAACGCAGGTCAAACGCACCGATATGGCGGCCGTTTCATGGCGCTTGGCGGGCGCGGTAAAAGCGTCGCCTCAGCCCCGAAGCCGAGGAGTCGGTAAAGTCGAAGTAGCCGCCGGAGGCAACGTTCGTTCCGAGCGGAAGCCAATCGACAAGGTTGGATGAGGCCTCGACCGCATAGCGCGCGCCGGAGGGGCCGCTGACGCGCAGCATGACCGCGCCGCGACTGGTCCGCCCCTGGAGCACGAGCTGCGGTGATGCTACCGGAGCCGGGGCCATGACGTTGACCTTCCAGTAGAAGATACCGTTGTTGCCCCCATCGCATTCTGCGACCTCGCCCTCGTCGTCAATCTTGTATCCGAGGTAGTAGGTTCCGGGCGCGGTCGCGGCGGTGATGGTTATGCTCTGGTTGAGCGGCAGGGCTCCCTTGGCGGGGCACCCCGGGAGCGACGCCTCATAAAACGGGGAATCGCCGGAGAAGCTCGAGCTGGTTGACCAATAGAATCCGACATGGAACGGGCCTGCGTCCGCGCTGCCGCCTGAACATGCTTGATTGGTGATTACCATAGATACCGTCACGACTTGGCCCGGGGTGGGGGCTAGGTTACTGAGACTAGCACTGCTCCAGGTCAGGTCGGGCTCAGGCGGGGGCAAGACGGTAACCGTCCAGTAGAAGATACCGTTGTTGTCTCCATTGCATTCTCTGACCTCGCCTTCGTCATCAATCTCGTATCCGAGGTAGTAGATGCCGGGGGAGTTGTCGCTGCTGATGGTTACGCCCTGTTTGAGCGGCACGGTTCCATTCGCGGGGCACCCCGGAAGCGATGCCTCACAAAATGGGGAATCCCCGGCGAAGCTCGGGTCGGTTGACCAATAGAACCCAACGTGGAACGGCCCTGCATCGGCACTGCCGCCCGAGCAGCTTGCGTTGGTGATGGTGAGCGAGGCGGTTACCACATCGCCGACGTGGACGGTTGAGCTGCTCAGGCCGTCGCTGCCCCTTGTCAAGTCCGGTTCAGGTGGCGGGGGCACCGCCTCCAACGCCGACAACGCCATGACGATGCCGGCCCCGGAGTCGCGATCTGGTCCGGGGGACATGATGTCCAAGGCGGTGCCAGTGAGAATGGCGCGGATTTGCGTCGGCGTCAAATTGGGGTTGTACGACTCGAGCAAGGCGGCGATGGCGGCCGCGTGGGGCGCAGCGGCGGAGGTCCCGGAGAATGGCGCGAAGCCCGGCACGTCGGTCGTTACGTCGTCTGCCGCCGTAATGTCGGGCTTCTGCCGCACGGCGCCTCCGGTGGAGGAGAAATTGCCGGGCGTGATCGCTGTTCCGTCGGCGCGGAAGAAGATCCGGCGCGGGCCGTCCGAGCTATAATCTTCGACTGGATTGAGGACCCCGCCCAGAAACGGATACGGATAGGAAACCTTCGCATCGCTGGCCGCCACGTCGAATGCGCCCGCCGCGCAGTTGTGCCCCCGCGTTGAACCGGGGGTGCTGATAGTCAGCAGGCCCCGACCCAGGCATAGGTGCAAGAATCGGCCGGAGCCGGAGTACTTCACGATGACAATCTTGTCACCGACTTGAAGCGCAGGACAATGCTCATAGGGGTCCTGGGTGCCAGTCTGCGAGTCAGTGGAGGAAGCCACCGTCTGGCTGCCACTGGAATCAACGACGTACACGTCATAGTCGTCGGCTGCCGCGCCCAGCCGGTCCGCCCAAAACAGGTCGAGGCTCAGATCGTTGCCGCCAGGACCTGCCCCCAGCACAGTGTCGTAGACCGCGCTACCGAAACTATGCACCTCGCCCGCCGCATCAGATGGCAAAGGAGGCCCCGCTGTGTAGCCGCTATCCCGAAAATCCCCTTCCCACGTTCCGCTCGTCCCGTCGTCCTCGTTTCCCGAGTTATCGGCGGCGGAGAAGTATAGAACGCCCTTCGCCATAACCGAATTCACTGCCTGCGCTACAATCCCGTCTTGAAATGGAGACTCGTCCGAGTACGACTCATCGTCAACGATAATGTCGCATCCGGCCGCCGCAAGCTGTTGGATGTTGTTGGCAAAACTGGCCTCGCCGCCGCTTCCTGTGGCGAAGTATAGCCACGCGCCGGGGGCCAAGTCATTGACGATCTCGAGCATGGCGGTCCCTTCGCCGGGGCCGGGATACCCCATTCCCAGCCCACTTTGACCGGGCAGGACTGTCACCCTGCCACCGATTTGCGAACTGTCCAGATCGTCCACGGTAGTCGAGATGACCCCAACTTTGACGCCAGTTCCATCCACGCCAAAGTCGGCGCGGGCGGTGCTGGCCTGGTGGGTGTAATCACCCTCGCTATCCACAGCGCTGGTCGTTGCGCGCACGGCCGGCTCGATGAATGCCACGTCCGGCCGGGCAGCGAGTTTCTCCATGCCCGCCAGCGGAAGGGCTGCCCGGATGGCTCGGTACTGAGGAAAGTCGTCAAGCACATGGCCGCCCAACGCCCTAATCTCCTGAAGCAGAGCCGGGCTGACGGTAGTCTTGATGTCCAGGAGGATGCGGCCTTTGGTGTCCCTATCCAGATCCACCTGCTGCCGTAACACGCCGTCCGCAATCGGGAGGCCTTGCCGCATCTTGTTCGCGTAGAGCAGTTGGGAGTCGATCTTCCGCTCAGCGGGCGTGCGGCTGGCCTTTTCACGCTCGAGGGCCGCTATCTGCTCCCAGGCGTGCCGGCTGATGCGCCCATTCCCGCTGGCCGCCCTGGTGGGGCGCGGGCTCGCGGCGTTTCGCGGCTGCGCGCCGGCCTTCCTGGGTGGTGTCTCGGGCCTCCGCGCTGCGAAGTCGCCAGATCCCTGGGTGGGCCTGGCGTTGTGGCGTGAGGGCGTCCGGGTGCCGACCATTGCCTTCGTGGGATAGTTTGACCGGGCGATTGACTGCCTCTGGCCCTGGCCGGAGAGCAGCAGAGTCACGAAACCCGTGACGCCGACGAGGCCGGCCAACAAGCAAAGGGCTTTCTTTCCTCTGAGTCTCATGTGATGACGACAGCAGGCAATGTTGGCGATTTCGGCAAGGCAAGAGAGCAATCCTCATGCCAAGAGCTGTGCTGCGGCGTCTACCCTTGTGGGCCGCGGGATTGGTCTCCCGCAACGCCTCAAAACAGAACACAGGCGGTTCCCGCTGTCCAGGTTCGCACCGCACCCACACCGTGGCGCGCATCTCCAGGGAGCTTGACCTTTGTGACTTCACGTATGGCGGTCATGTGTTCACTTCACCTCTACCGATTGCCTGTAGAGGTTGAGCCGGTCTGGCGGCACACTCCCGGGCGGCACTTGAGCGCCGCATACCGCGCCTCAGATGGCGAACTGCCGTGCCATCGGGTACGACGGTCCGCTCGCGAATCGCTGGAAATCCGCGTGACAGA
Organism: bacterium; assembly: GCA_021784555.1. GTDB lineage: Bacteria > Verrucomicrobiota > Verrucomicrobiia > Limisphaerales > UBA8199 > JAJYHY01. Next base: position 13,731 of record JAJYHY010000138.1, on the reverse strand, counting down.
CTCCCACGCCGAGGGGAACGAGTCCCGCATGGGACGGCTGACGCTGCGGTGCCGGGGCTCTCCTGGCCCCTCAGCCGTCCCTGTCGGGACTTGTTTTGGTCCGCACCCCCACCCAACGTTGAAACGTTGGGCTATTCTCGGAAGTGCCTCCGGCACAGGGATATGGCGCAGTTTGCTCCGGCGATGGCCGGTTCAAAAGCTAGTGGCATTGACGATGAAAACCCGCGTCAGGGGCGGCATGTCCGCGCAGCACAAAGATGCCGACCCTAACGGGCCTCCCGTGCGCTACGCGGACGTGTCCACAAAGATGCTGACCCTCACGGTGGCGAGACCAATCGGTTCAATCCGGAATCTCCGGCTCCACAAGTTTGGCCAGTTGCCCCAGTGATTCCTGCCAGCCCAGATAGCAGGCCTCGGCGGGAATGACATCCGGCACGCCTTCCTGGACGATGCTCAACTCCGTGCCGCAGGAGACCTTCTTTAACGTGACGGTCACCCGCAATTCGCCGGGCATGTTCGGATCGTCGAACTTGTCCGTGTAACAAATCCGCTCGCGTGGCGCCAATTCAAGGTAACTTCCGCCGAAGGAGTGGCTCTTGCCGGTTGTAAAATTGGTGAATGACATCCTGAACGTACCGCCAACCTTGGCGTCCAAGTGATGCACCCTGCCGGTGAATCCGTGTGGCGGAATCCATTTGGCCTTGGCATCGGGGTCCAGAAACGCGCGATAAACCTTTTCCGGCGAGGCGCGGAACACACGGTGGAGTTTGATCGTGTTTGGCATAGTTTGCTTCTCCGCGGTTGGTTGGAATTCATGTCTGTCAACACCGCTATTCTCCGGAATTCGACGCCACCAAAACCATCCAAAACACGCCGAACTTGTCCACCACCATGCCGAATCTCGGCGAGAAGAAGGTCTTTGCCAGCGGCATTTCAACTTTGCCGCCGCTCGCCAGAGCGTTGAACGCCCTGTCCGCGTCGGCCTCCGTCTTGACCGTCAGCGCCAGAGCGAAACCCTCGAACTTCGGATTGCCGGTGGCGCGCCCGTCAGAGGCGAGAATCACGGTGTCGCCAACGCGGAATTGGGCATGCATCACCTTGTTTGGATCACTCGGTCCGCAGCCCGGCGGCGGTGGTTCGGGGCTGTCTTTATAGCGCATCAGCATGGTTACTTCCGCGCCGAGGGCGCGTTTGTAAAACTCGAGGGCTTCTTCGCATTTGCCATCGAAGAACACGTAGGATTGAACAATTGAAGTTTTCATATCTCTTTTTCTGTTGATTGTAACCTGTCTTTCAAATATACGACGAACGGACGGACGCGTTCAGGACAACAAGAATCCGAGCACGACATGTTGTGTTCATGTTACGAGCCTGACTCGGTGGAGAAATGGGGTTGAAACCCGGGGACGCCACGGGCAATCCACCGGGGGCCAGAAGACGCTAAACTAGCTGGCACTTCTCGCGCCGGACTCCTATTATTGAGGACAACGCCCGCGGGGACGTAATTCTCAAGGTCGTCAACATCTCAGACCACCCGCTCCTGACTTCGTTGCGGATCAACGGCGTATCCCGGCTTGCGCCCATCGGCAAGTGCATCGTCCTGGCGGGAGAGCGCACGGCGCAGAACAGCATCGCCGACCAGGACAATGTCGTCCCCAAAGAGCAGGAGGTGGACGGCGTGGCGGCAAGCTTCGCGCATCCGTTTCCCGCGCGCTCCGTAACCGCCCTGCGGCTGCATTGGAATCACCACTGAGCCGCGAGCGTATTGTGCCAGCCGATATTACCTGCGCCAATTGGCGCGAATTCTGAAGCCCGAAACACCTATAAGGGGCGGCATCGGCGTTCCCACTCCGTTCAACCGAGTTTGAATTGCCGGCCTGACTTCAGCGTCTTTCTCAAGAACCGTCCGGTATGGGAATTCGCGTTGGCTCCAATCTCTTCCGGCGTTCCCTCAGCGACGATGCGTCCGCCGGCATCGCCGCCCTCGGGGCCCAGGTCGATGACCCAGTCGGCTTCGGCAATCAGGTCGAGGTTATGCTCGATGACAATGACCGAGTGGCCGGCATCGACGAGTCTTTGAAGGACATCGACAAGGCGGCGCACGTCGGCTATGTGCAGACCGATCGTTGGCTCTTCCAGAATGAACAGGTTGCGCCGGAGGGCGCGGCCCGGTGGAGCGTCGGGCTGCTTTAGTCCGGTGAGCAGGTGAGTCACGAGCTTGACGCGCTGGGCCTCGCCCCCGCTCAAGGTTGGGCTGGTCTGGCCGAGCTTGAGGTAGCCCAGCCCGGTATCGTTCAAGGCCTGCAGCGCCCGCTTTATTCGCGGGGCGGCCGCGAAAAACTCAATCGCTTCCTCCACGGAGAGTTCGAGGACTTCGGCGACCGTCTTTCCTCGATAAGTGATGTCCAGCGTGTCGCGATTGAACCGTGTGCCATGACAGGACTCGCATGGAACAAAGGCGGGCGGCAGGAAACTCATCTCCAGCTTTAACGCGCCCGCGCCTTCGCATTCGGGACACCGCCCCTGGGCGCTATTGAAGGAGAATCGCCCCGGTAAATAGCCGCGCAGGCGAGCCTCGGGCGTTTGCGCGAAGAGGCGGCGGATTTCGTCGAAGAACCCAACGTAGGTCGCGGGAATCGAGCGGGGCGTCCGGCCAATGGGAGACTGGTCCACTTCATAGACCGCCTGCAAAGTGTTGTGAACAGGGGACTGCTCCCTCGACTCGGCGGCGCGCACAAAGAGGCGGTCATCCGTCGCCGGCCGGTTATGTCTGCCTTTGGCTGAATCGAGCGCCTGGGTGACGGCGGGCAACAGGCATTCGCGAATCAAGGTGCTCTTGCCCGAACCGCTCACGCCGGTGATGAGCACCAAACGGCCCAGCGGCACCCGGAGGGTCAGGTCCTTGAGGTTGTGTTTGTTGGCGTGTTGGAGGCAGAGCCAACCGGGGTCCGCGCCTGCGCTACCCCGGCTCGTGGGTGGTCGCCCGACGGCCCGCCGGCTTCCGCGCGAGGGGTACTTCCTGGGCGAGCGCAAGCATTGACCAGTAATGGATTCGCGGTGGCGGAGCAGTTCGCGCAGCGTCCCCGCCGCCACGACTTCCCCCCCATGCACGCCAGCCCCCGGCCCAAGGTCCAGAATATAGTCGGCTCGACGCATCGTCTCTTCATCATGCTCGACCACCAGCACCGAGTTGCCCCGGCCTCTGAGTTTGTCTAACGCGGCCAGCAGTTGTTCGTTGTCCCGGGCGTGGAGACCGATTGTCGGTTCATCCAGGATGTAGAGCACGCCGCTCAGATTCGAGCCGAGTTGGGCCGCCAGCCGAATCCGCTGGCCCTCACCCCCGGAGAGCGTCGGGACGCCGCGTCCAAGCTGGAGGTAGCCCAGGCCGACCTCGCACAGGAACCTGAGCCGCTCGCGGATCTCGGGCAGGATGTCGCGCGCGATAATCGCCGCTCTGTCCTTGAAGCGCAGTCTCTCGAAGAAATCTCTCCCTGCTTCGACCGACATTTGCGAAACCCCTTCGATGGTCAGCGCGGCAAGGCGCCGGCCCTCTGCTGGCACACCGCCGACGTGGAGCCGCACGGCGCGGGCGATGCGGTTAAGGCGGGCGCCTCCGCATTCGGGACACGGCTCGCGGCTTCCTTCCTGCCACCCATACCACGACTCCTCGATGGCATCCGCACGCGCGCCTCGGTCCACTTCCGGCAGATAAAACAGTTCGCCAAAACCGCGGCAGCGCGGGCACCAGCCTTGGGGCGAATTGTAACTGAAGAGCTTTGGGTCGATCGGCTCAAAGGAGCGCCCACAGCGCGGGCAGGAGCGTTCGGTGGAATGCACTGAAACTGTGCCCTCCGCATCCAGGGCGAAGAGCATTCCGTTGCCCAGTGTAAGCGCCTCATCAATGAGCTGGCCGGGTGTTATTCCCAATTTTTCGTGCATACGCACGATCTTTTCGCGTGGCACTCGCTTGCCGATGCGTTGGCCTGCCGTCGGACCGGAGCGCTCCGGAGATTGCTTCTGCGACGGAACAGCCCTATTGGGCACTCGCCCGGAAATGGCTTTGCGCCGCGAAGCCAGGGTGCCGGCCACGATCTCAACATCATGCTCGCGAAAGCGGTCCAGGCGCAGGCGTTGATGGGTCGAATAAAATTTGCCATCCGCGCGCAACTCCGCGTAGCCGTGATTGGAGGCCCATTCGGCCACGTCAGTATGGAACCCCTTCCGGTTCATGACGACCGGCGCCAGCAGGCGCAACTCTCCGCGCCGGGCCAGTTCCGCTTCCAGCCGCCGCGCCAGCGCGTCGCGGGTTTGCGCCTCAACCGGCGCCTGGCAATCCGGACAGTACTGCGTGCCAAGCCGAGCGAAGAGCAGCCGGACGAAGTGATAGACCTCCGTCACGGTCGCCACAGTGCTCTTGCCTCCTCCACGGCTGGTGCGCTGCTCGATGCTGACGGTCGGTGGGATGCCGGTGATCAAGTCCACGTCCGGGCGCGAGAGCTGCTCGACGAACTGCCTCGCGTAAAGATTCATGGAGTCCAAAAACCGGCGCTGGCCCTCGGCAAAGAGCAGGTCAAAGGCCAGCGTGCTTTTGCCGGAGCCGCTGACACCGGTCACCACGACGAACTGGTTGCGCGGGAGCTCTAACGAGAGATTCTTGAGATTGTGCTCCCGCGCCCCGTGAATCGTTATGTGCTCTCCGGGTTTTGCCCGGGTGTGCTCGGCTTTCATGCCCTATTAATTTTCGATTTGCGATTTGCGATTTGCGGTTTCGCTTTGAGCACCGACCGCAGCGCCCTGCCGGTGTGGCTTGAGGGGCAGTTTGCAATCTCTTCAGGCGTGCCCTGCGCCACCATCTCTCCGCCCTGGTCGCCCGCCTCCGGCCCAAGGTCCACGATCCAATCAGCCGACTTGATGACATCCAGGTTGTGCTCGATAACCACCACCGAATGGCCGGCGTTGACCAGCCGCTGGAAAACACCCAGGAGCACGCGCACGTCGTCGAAATGCAGCCCTACGGTCGGTTCATCGAACAGAAACAAGAAGGGCTTTCGCGCGTTCGGGTCGGCCGCAAACAGGCCTGGTTTCGGGGCCTCAAACCCGCGATCACGTTCGGAGGCTCCGCATTTCTGCCTTTTGATTTCTGCTTTGTGTTTTCTGTCTTCTGTTTTTCCCATTCCCACCTCGGCGTCTGCCAGATGGCGCACCAGTTTCAGCCGCTGGCTTTCACCGCCGGAAAGCGTGTTGATAGGCTGGCCCAGTTGCAGGTATCCCAGCCCCACCTCCTCAAGCAGCCTGAGCCGGTCTCGGGCGCGCTGGGCGACGCGGGAATCTCCGAACTGGTCAAGAAAGGCGCCGGCCTCTTCGACCGTGGCCTCCAGGAGGTCGGCGATTGATTTTCCGCCGCAGCGAATCTCATTTTGATGGCCGGAAGGCGAAAGCGGCGGTCCACGCCGCGCTCCAAGGGCTCCGCCAGATTCCGCACCGTCTGCTTTCTCCTTTGCGCCGGGCTGGATCTGGATCTCGAGGATATGGGAACGGTAACGGCGGCCATTGCATTCCGGGCAGCGGATGAAAACGTCGCTCAGGAACTGCATCTCGATCTTCTCGAATCCCGCGCCGCGGCAACGCTGGCATTGACCCTGGGTTGAATTGAAGCTAAACGCGCTGGGTTTCAGGCCGCGCTGGCGGGCCAATTCCGACTGGGCAAATAGCTCCCGGATTTCATCAAACGCGCCAATATAGACGGCGGGATTCGAGCGCGGGGTCTTGGCCAGGATCGATTGATCCACCAGGAGGACGCGCCCGAGTTGTTCGGCACCGCGAACCCGCGCCGGAACGTAGCCGGCGCCGGCCTCTTGGCCGTCTTCATCGGCGTTTGGCTCCGAACCCAGGCGGTCCGAGGCCTTGGCATTCCGTGCTGACGATTCGAGTCTTGCGGTTAATGCCGGCCAGAGCACCTCGCGGACCAGCGTTGTCTTGCCCGACCCGCTCACGCCCGTGACACATACCAACCGGCCCAAGGGAATATCCACCGTGAGGTCCTTCAGATTGTGCTTGTTCGCATGGGCCAGCGTGAGCACGCCCGCAGTCAGCCGCTGCGGTTGGCTTTTAGGAATCGGGATCTGCTTGTGGCCGCTGAGATATTGTCCGGTCAGCGATTGGCTTGACCTGAGAATCTGGGGATATGTGCCTTGGAAGACGACGCGCCCTCCCGTCGCGCCGTGCCCCGGCCCAAGGTCCACGATCTGGTTTGCGGCGCGAATCACGCTCGCCTCGTGTTCAACGACCACCACCGTGTTGCCCGCGTCCCGGAGCCGTTCGAGAATGCCAATAAGCCGTTGAGTGTCGCGCGGATGCAGCCCCACGCTCGGCTCGTCCAGCACAAAGAGCGTGTTCACCAGGCGGCTTCCCAGGCAGGTCGTCAGGTTTACCCGCTCGGTTTCACCCCCTGAGAGGGAGCGCGTGGGCCGGTCCAGGCTCAGATAGCCCAGCCCAACCTCGTCCAGGTATCGCAGACGTGAGCGGACTTCATTCAAGATAAGGGCCAGCGTGTCATTCGGACGGGAGGGACGGTGCGGGCACCGTCCCTCGATGAAATGCAGGGCATCGCGGATCGGCAGTTGGTAGAAATCGGCCAGTGTTAGCTCTCGTTGCGCTACCCTCTGGCCGGGGCGCTCTAACCTCCCGCTCTTGAGAGTCGCGCCGGCTTCAGCGCGTGCCTGCGCGGGAGCGGAGCCATCCCTATCAGACACGACGATGGGACCCTTCTCGTCTGAGGTGGCGGCTACCGCACACTTATATAACAATGCCTCCGGCTGAAAGCGGGTTCCGTGGCAATCCGGGCAGGGCGTGTAGGCGCGGTAGCGGGAGAGCAGCACGCGGACATGCATCTTGTAGGACTTTGACTCCAGCCAGCGAAAATAGCCTTTGACCCCGTACCAGGCGCGAGGCCACTCGTGGGCTGCGTCTTTGCCGTATCCCGGCTCGCCTTCGAGGACAAAATCCCGCCATTTCTTGGGCAACTGCTCAAAGGGCACATCCGTGGGAATCCCAAACTGCCGGCACTTTCGCAGGAGATCGTCCTGACATTCGGCGCCCTGGCCGCTCTGCCATGGCCTGACCACGCATTGCGCGAGGGTCTTGGAGCGGTCCGGGAGGGCGAGGTTGTAATCGATGCTGATGATGCGGCCGAATCCGCGGCACGCCGGGCAGGCGCCAATGGGGTGATTGAAACTGAACAAGGCCGGAGTCGGCGCCGAGTATTCGATGTCACATTGGGCGCAATGCAGCCGGTTTGAGAAGAAGCGCGGATTCGAAACCACGGAAGAAGCGCTGATGTCCCATACGACGAGTTTGCCCTTCCCGAAATGGTAGGCCTGTTCGCAGGCCTCGCTGAACCGGGCCCGGTTCTCCTCGGTCAGGCGCACCCGGTCTTGAACGACAATCAGATGGTTTCGGAGTGTGGACGCGCCCGGCGCCTTATCGAGGGCTTGTCCCGAAAGCGCCGATTCCGGGGCTTTATCGGCCACTTTATCTTCCGGTTGATCGACTTCCGGCGGCTTCGGCTCCATGCCCAGGCCACTGAGCCCGCTTTTTAGGCCGGCTTCCTCAATCCTAACCATCTTCTCTCCAATCAAGAGCCGCTGGTAGCCCTGCTTGGAAACCAGGGCCAGGCACTCTTCCAGTGGCAGCTTCTCAGTCAACGGAAGGTCAAAAGTGACCAGAACCTCCAGGCCGTTCCCCCCACCCGCCGGTTCAGCTCGCCTCCCGCCGGGTGGTTCGGCGGTCGGCCAAGTGGAGAGCCGGGTCAGGACCGACCAGACGTGTTCCGGCGACTCCTTCTGAACGGGCCGGCTACATTGCCGGCAGTGCAGTTGGGCGATGCGGGGCCAGAGCATTTTCATGTAATCGCAAAGCTCGGTCATGGTGCCCACGGTGGAACGGGTGGTTTTGACGGCGTTGCGTTGCTCGATGGCGATAGCCGGGGGAATGCCCTCGATGCTATCGACCCGCGGCTTGTCCATCCGGTCAAAAAACTGCCGCGCATAGGGCGAGAAAGTCTCGATGTAGCGACGCTGGCCTTCGGCAAAAAGGGTGTCGAACGCCAGCGAGCTTTTTCCGGAGCCGCTCAAGCCGGTGATCACGATCAGCTCGTTGAGGGGCAGATCGAGATCGAAATCTTTCAGGTTGTTGTGGCGGACACCGCGAAGGCGAATCAGCGGCCGCGCAGACGATTTGACCATGTCAGCCGGAAGATAGAGTTGCCCGCCTCATTCCGCAAGATGCTCAACCCTGGGGGCGAGCAGGAGCGGGAGCAAGAATGTGGCCCGTGCCCAAGTCGTTCAAGCTTGGTGGTGGTAGGGCGCGGGGTGCGGAGCACGAGGGTGGAACAGTGAGGGTGGCGGACCCCCCCGTTTGAGCCGTAAACTCGTTAGTACCGTTGATGGTCAACGACTTACACATGGCTAAAGTGTTAAGCGAGGCGTTAAGGTGGCCTTCGTCGTTAGCCTTAACACTTTCTTAACGAGTCCGGGCCAGTTCTTAATTAGCTCAAGGGACGTGTCTGGGGCATGCTCGTTTCATGTTTGATTCAACGACGTGAAACGGCGCGGGAACGAGAATGAATTATGGTAACGGCTCAGGTCAAGCTGCCAGACGCACACCATAGGAGCGCGGACGCCCTGGTCCGCGTCTCCACCAGGCCGCAGTCGCGGACGAGGGCGTCCGCTCTCCTATGACCATCTAAGCAGTTACGAATTATGAACGACCTTGCCTATATCGGAGTGGTGGTGGGATTTTTCCTCATTAGCGCTCTGTACGTCCGCTTTTGCGAGAAGCTGTAGGAGGCGCCATGGAAACATTGGTTGTAAGTGTGATTGCCCTCGTGCTGTTCGCGTACCTCGTGTTCGCGATGTTATATCCGGAGAAATTTTAGCGAAGCGGCCGTTCGCTGCAATTAGTGTCTCGATTCGCTCATGCAAACTTCAGGCTGGCTCCAACTCGCGGCATACATCGCCGCCCTCCTGGCCATCACCAAACCGATGGGCCTTTATCTCATGCGGGTGCTGGACGCCGAGCGCAAGACTTGGCTTGACCCGGTGCTCAAGCCTCTGGAGCGGGTCACCTACCGCGTCCTGGGGGTAAAGCCGGACCGGGAACAGGACTGGAAGCAGTACACGCTCGCCATGCTGCTGTTCAGCCTGGTGAGCTGCCTGTTCACGTACGCGATTCTGCGCTTGCAGCGGTACTTGCCGCTCAATCCGCAACATTTTGGGCCCATGTCGCCCGACCTGGCGTTCAATACCGCCGTCAGTTTCACTACCAACACTAACTGGCAGAATTACGGCGGCGAATCGACCCTGTCCTATTTCTCCCAGATGGTCGGCTTGACCCTGCACAACTTTGTCTCCGCGGCGGTCGGTATCGCGCTGGCGGCGGCTTTGGTCCGCGGCATCGCCCGGCACTCGGCGCGGACGCTGGGCAATTTCTGGGTGGACCTGGTGAGGATCACGTATTACCTGCTGCTTCCGATCTGCCTGGGGTTCGCCGTCTTCCTGGTGTCGCAGGGCATGATTCAGAATTTCAAGCCGTACACCAAGGCGCGGCTTCTCCGGCCATACACCGTCTCCGTTGAGAAGAAAGCCGCAAACGGCGCGGCCCTGCTTGGCGCCGACGGCAAACCGGTGATGGAGGAGCAGACTATCAAGGAACAGACGATTGCCCAGGGGCCGGTTGCCTCGCAGGTGGCTATCAAGATGCTTGGAACCAACGGCGGCGGTTTCATGAACGCGAACGCGGCGCATCCGTTCGAAAACCCGACGCCGCTCTCCAACTTGGTTCAAATGCTTTCGATCTTCGTCATCGGCAGTGGCCTGACCTATTACCTGGGCCGGACGGTGAAGAACCAGAAGCACGGATGGGCCGTGTGGAGCGTGATGACGACGCTGTTCCTGGCGGGCGTGCTTCTGGCCTGGTGGGCGGAGGCCAAGGGCAATCCCATTCACCAGCGGCTTGGAGTCGCCGCCGCAGGCGGCAATATGGAGGGCAAGGAGGTCCGTTTTGGCATTTTCAATTCAGCCCTGTTCGCGACGATTACGACTGACGCCTCCTGCGGCGCGGTCAACTCCATGCATGATTCGTTCACCCCGTTGGGCGGGTTTGTGCCGTTGTTCAATATTCAACTCGGAGAGATCATCTTTGGCGGCGTTGGCGCCGGGCTTTACGGCATGATTGTCTTCGTGGTGCTGGCGGTTTTCATCGCGGGGCTGATGGTGGGCCGCACCCCGGAATACCTGGGCAAGAAGATCCTGGCCTACGACGTGAAGATGGCCATGCTCGCGCTGCTGGTGCTGTGCTTTTCTATCCTGGGCTTCGCCGCATGGGCGGCGGTGAGCAAATGGGGTTTGGCCGGGTTGAACAACGCGGGGCCGCACGGGTTGAGTGAGATCCTTTACGCCTTCAGCTCCGGGGCGGGGAACAATGGCAGCGCCTTCGCCGGTCTGAGCGGAAACACCCCTTGGTACAACACCACCATTGGGCTGTCGATGCTCATCGGGCGGTTCCTGATGATCATTCCAATCATGGCGCTGGCCGGTTCGCTGGGACAAAAGAAGGTATCACCCGCCAGCGCGGGCAGCTTTCCGGTTTCCGGCGGGACGTTCGTCGTTCTGTTGCTTGGCACCGTGCTGCTCATCGGCGCCCTGAACTTCCTCCCGGTGCTGGCGCTGGGGCCGATTGTCGAGCATTTTCTCATGTTCCAGGGAAAACTCTTTTGAACAATTATGACACAAAAGCCTCCTTCGCTTTTTGATTGGCACATCGTTCGGCCAGCCATCGGTAATTCCTTCAGGAAGCTCGATCCGCGCCTGATGGCCAAAAACCCGGTCATGTTCGTCACGATGGTGGGCGCGGCGCTGACGACCGTCGCCGCTTTCGCGGCGCTGACTGACCGCGGTTTCATCATTCAACTGGCGGTCTGGCTGTGGTTCACCGTCCTGTTCGCGAATTTCGCCGAGGCCGTGGCCGAAGGGCGCGGCAAGGCCCAAGCAGACAGCCTGCGCAAAGCGCGAAAGGAGACAGTGGCCCGCCGCTTGCGCAACAGCCGCGAAGAAAAGGTCCCGGCCACAGACCTCGTGAAGGGCGACCTGGTCGTTTGCGAGGCGAACGACGTTATTCCCGCCGACGGCGAGGTCGTCGAGGGCATCGCCAGCGTGGACGAAGCGGCGATTACCGGCGAATCGGCGCCGGTCATCCGGGAGAGTGGTGGGGACCGGAGCGCGGTGACGGGGGGCACACGGGTGATCAGCGACCGGATTGTGATTCGCATCACGATGGAGAGGGGCCATGGATTTCTGGACCGGATGATTGCGATGGTGGAAGGGGCAAAGCGGCAGAAGACACCCAACGAAATTGCCCTGACCATTTTGCTGTCGGCCCTGACGATAATTTTTATGCTGGTGTGCGTAACGCTGCGGCCCTTCGGGATTTATTCGCATACCTCATTCTCGATACCGGTTCTGGTGGCGCTGCTGGTCTGCCTGATTCCGACGACCATCGGCGGCCTCTTAAGCGCGATCGGCATCAGCGGCATTGACCGGCTCATTCGGCGAAACGTCATGGCCACCAGCGGACGCGCCGTGGAGGCGGCGGGGGACGTGGACGTTCTCCTGCTCGACAAGACCGGCACGATTACCCTTGGTAACCGCATGGCGACCGCTTTTGTGCCCGCGCCCAAGGTCCAGCCGGAACAACTTGCGGATGCGGCCCAATTAGCCTCGTTGGCGGATGAAACGCCCGAAGGCAGGTCGATTGTGGTGCTGGCAAAACAGCAGTTCGCCTTGCGCGGACGCGAAGTGGCCCAGGCGCACGCAAAATTTGTTCCCTTCACGGCTCAAACCCGGATGAGCGGCGTGGATTTTCCGGCGGTCGATGGACAACCGGCGCGGACAATCCGCAAAGGCGCCGTCGATGCCATACGGATTCATGTTGATCGGCTGGGCGGCCAGTTCCCGCCCGCTGTCTCGGCGAGCGTCGAAGAGATTTCGCGCGCGGGTGGCACGCCCCTGGTGGTGGCCGAAGGCCGCGAGGTGCTGGGCGTAGTGCAGCTCAAAGATGTCGTCAAAGGCGGCATCCGGGAACGTTTCGCCCACCTTCGCAAGATGGGAATTAAGACCATCATGATTACCGGCGACAACCCGCTCACGGCCGCCGCCATTGCCGCCGAGGCGGGCGTCGATGATTTCATGGCTCAAGCAACCCCCGAGGCCAAGCTCAAGCGGATTCGTGAGGAACAGGCCAACGGCCACCTGGTGGCGATGACCGGCGACGGAACGAATGACGCCCCCGCCCTGGCCCAGGCGGACGTCGGAGTCGCCATGAACACCGGCACCCAAGCCGCTCGCGAGGCGGGCAACATGGTCGATCTCGACAGCAACCCCACCAAGCTCATTGACATCGTCGAAATCGGCAAGCAGATGCTCATCACGCGCGGCTCGCTCACCACCTTCAGCATTGCCAATGACGTCGCCAAGTACTTCGCCATCATCCCGGCAATGCTCATGGCCACTTTCCCGGGCATTGCCCCCTTGAACATCATGCGCCTGCACAGCCCAACGAGCGCGATCTTGAGCGCGGTCATCTTCAATGCCCTGATCATCGTCGCGCTCATCCCGTTGGCCCTGCGAGGGGTCGCCTATAAACCCATCGGCGCCCTGGCGATGCTCCAGCGGAACCTGCTCATTTACGGGCTGGGCGGCATCCTCGTTCCGTTCATCGGCATCAAGCTGATTGACCTTGTCATCAGCGCTTTAAAACTCGCATAGGTTTATGAACAACTTGTTCAGTGAAACACGCGCCGCCGTGCTCGCCACGCTCATTCTAGCTATCGTCTGCTGCGGTCTTTACCCTCTGGTCGTATTCGGCATCGCACAAGCCGTATTCCCCAACAAGGCCAACGGGAGCCTAATTGTCGATAAGAACGGTGTAGTGCGAGGCTCGCGCCTGATTGGACAGCAATTCTCCGGGCAAAGATACTTTCACTCCCGCCCCTCAGCCGCCGGCAAGGGATATGATGCCGCCAACTCCGGCGGCAGCAACCTCGGCCCGACCTCCCGCGCGCTGGCCATCGTTATCAAGGACCGTGTCGCGGCGTATCGGAAGGAAAACGGCTTGAAGGCAACCGACTCAGTCCCTGCGGACGCGGTGACGGCCTCCGGCAGCGGTTTGGACCCAGATATCAGCGTGCGCAACGCCCAGATTCAGGCGGCTCGCGTCGCAAAGGCCCGGGGCATGAGCCTCCAAGAAGTTCTGAAGCTTGTTCGCGCCAACACCGATGAGCCCGACCTCGGCTTTCTGGGCGAACCCGGCGTGAACGTCCTCGAACTCAACCTCGCGCTCGACGGAGTCACAACGGGTGAGAACTGAGTCTGAACGGGTGATCTCCACTTTTGTTTTCGTCTTTCATTCCAGGTGGCAGCCCAAGGGTGTCAAGCTTTGCGTTGCTGGGTTCCGACGGGAATGATAGCGTCACCGGCCTTCATAGCGCGGGTTGCGTTCCTTTGGCATGTCCAGTGTGTGTTCTGGCTCCTCGATTCCGTAAGCGCCGGCGAGGGCTTCGGCGGCAAGCTCGTACCAGCTTTGTCGGAATGCCTCCTCATCGGTTGTGGTGGGCAAGCACCGTCACCAGGAGCCGTGCGTTTTGGGGCAGAGGATAGTCCTCTTCGAGCTGGATGT